>CADBVG010000146.1:1028-2082 GCA_902798105.1 uncultured Eubacteriales bacterium | reverse complement strand
CCCGGCCTGAAAGCCAACAAGCTGATCGTGTACCGCGGCACCTATTCCAGCACCGAATCCGCTGACGACGAGGCCTGCCATTTTGACATCACCCTGGATACCTGCGAAGGCATTTACTTTGAACAGCACGGCAAGGGCTACGGCCGCACCCCTCTGGGCTTCGCCATGGTTCTGGATACCGACAACTGGACCGACGAAATGAGCGACATCGCATTCCCTGACGGCACCGATGACGGCGCTGCTGAATTCCTGGCCAATCATACCCTGGAAGGCAAAATGTTCACCGTCGAAGACCTGCGTGAAGATCTGGACGATGTAACGCTCCAGAACAGAATCGTTACCCTGCCTGAAGGCATGGAAGCCGTTGAAGCCCTCACCATCACCGAAGGCTGAGCAAAGCATTCACTGACCTGATATCAACAGGGCCGCCGTGCGAATTGTGCGGCGGCCTTTTTCAGAGAGAAGAGCTCAGAGCACAGGCATGTTCGTCCTGACACCTGACTGGCATGCAGCCTCAGCTGTACTCCGGCTCTCCGGAACCTGAAATACAAAGGAGCATACTTATGGCCAAGAATAACAAACCTCACGGCAAACTGGTATGGATAATTCTCTGCGGCGTATTTGCGTTCCTCTTCGCATTTCTCATGATCGGAGGCCCCATCGCCAACAACTACGCCTCCATTATCAACATGGTGCTGGGCATCGAGGGGAGCACCATCGTGGGCGACGCGGCGGAGAATCTGCCGCCCCGCTTCGTATCCGACTTTGAGGACAGCGCGGCCCAGGCTGCCGCCGCCGATCTGGTATGCGAATCTGTGGTCGCCAACGGCGCTGTGCTGCTGCTGAACCGGGACGGTGCCCTGCCCCTGTCCGGCAATGAAAAAGTGAGCCTGCTGGGTACCTCCTCTGCCCATTTTGTGTACGGCGGCACCGGCTCCGGCGGCATGGACACCTCCAAAGCCATGACCTTAAAGGACGCCCTGGAGCAGGACGGCTTCACCGTGAACCCCACCCTGTGGAGCTTCTATCGGGAAGGCGCGGGCAAGGATTACGG
>CADBVG010000146.1:0-984 GCA_902798105.1 uncultured Eubacteriales bacterium | reverse complement strand
GTTCCCTGAATAACTACATCTTCAAGAACGAAGAATTCGCTGTCAACGAAGCGCCCCTGAGCGCCTTCTCCGCCGCGGAATGGGATTCCGTTTCCCAGTACGGCGACGCCGCCATCATGGTCATCGGCCGTGTTTGCGGCGAAGGCAAGGACCTGCCCGTGGTGGGCGCCAGCGACGCGAACGGCAACATGCTCTCCATCAGCGCCGAGGAAAAGGACATCCTGCGCAAGCTGGCTGAGCTGAAAGCCGCCGGTTCCCTGAAGAAGATCGTGCTGCTGCTGAACACCGCCAACGCGGTGGAGCTGGATGTGATCGAGCCCGCTGTGTGCGGCGAGGACTTTGGCATCGACGCCTGCCTGTGGGTGGGCGAAGTGGGCCAGAGCGGCATCCGCGCCATCGGCGACCTGCTCAGCGGCAAGATCAATCCCTCCGGCCGTCTGGTGGATACCTACTGCTACGACAACACCACCTCTCCCGCTGTGCAGAACGCCTATGTGACCTCCTACACCAACGCGGCGGAAAAGGGCCTGGCCTTCGCCAAGACCAACAACGAATACTATGTGGTCTATCAGGAAGGCATCTACATCGGCTACCGCTACTACGAAACCCGCTATGAGGACGTGGTGCTGGGCAACCAGAACGTAGGCGATTACGACTACGCCAAGACCGTGGCCTTCCCCTTCGGCTATGGCCTGAATTACAGCAATCTTTCCTACGGCAAGCTGAACATGAAGGAGAACGGCGACATGTTCGACTTCACCGTGGACGTGACCAACCCCTCTGACCGGGACGCCCGGGAAGCGGTGCTGATCTACATGCAGAGCCCCTACACTGCTTACGACAGGCAGAACGGCATCGAAAAGGCCGCCGTGGAGCTGGTGGGCTACACCAAGATCGACGTGCCCGCGGGCAAGACCGTCACCGCCAACGTGTCCGTGGCGAAGTCCGAAATGCGCGCCTATGACGCCAATGGTGCCAAGACCT
>CADBVG010000145.1:1354-2474 GCA_902798105.1 uncultured Eubacteriales bacterium | reverse complement strand
TCACCTCTATGTTCTTCTTCGACATCTGAGGTGAAAAATCCTTTTGGTAACACTTTTGTAATATATTTGATGCCCTGTTAACTCATGCGTGAGCCGTGCCCACAAAAGCAAGCGCAATCCTCCTTTGGCCGTCCAATTCCCCCTTTCCTTAAAAGTCGATCCTTGCACAGATTGATCTTCAACATTCTTTATTTCAAGAAGTTCATGATAAATCGAATATTCCCATTGCAATCCATTAAAATTGGTGTATAATAAAACCGTTCCCCAGGGCATTCGATGCCCGCCCATCTACAATGAGGAGGAAATGACAATGAAGAAGATCCTGGTAGCCATTTTGGCACTGGCCCTGGCGGTGTCGGTGCTGACCCTGGCCGTGGCCGAGGGCGCCGTGATGAGCTATGCCGACTACGCCGCCGCCGCGGTGGACGACGAAGTGACCATCGAGGCCTGGGTTCAGGCCCACCAGGACTGGTGGGACGGCAAGGTGACCGTCTACGCCGCCGACGCCGACGGCGCGTACTTCCTGTACGAAGTGCCCATGAGCGAGGAAGACGCCGCCAAGCTGGTCCCCGGCGCGAAGTTCCGCGCCACCGGCTTCAAGAGCGAGTGGTCCGGCGAGGTGGAGATCGTGGACATCTCCAGCTTCGAATTCATCGAGGGCGACGCCTACATCGCCGAGCCCGTGGACGTGACCGACCTGCTGGGCACCGACGCCCTGGCTGAAAAGATGAACCAGTTGGTGGCCTTCAAGGGCATGACCGTGGAAGCCTACGACGACACCGGCGCGGCTGTCGCCTACAAGGATCCCGAGGGCAAAACCGACGATTTGTACTTCAAGGTCAGCAAGGACGGCCAGACCTACGAATTCACCGTGGAGTTCTACCTCTGCGGCCAGGACACCGAGGTCTACAAGGCCGTGGAGGCCCTGAACGTGGGCGACGTGATAGACCTGGCGGGCTTCCTGTACTGGTACAACGGCCCCAACCCCCACATCACCGCCGTGACCAAGGCGGCGTAAAGCCATTAAGGAAATACCGCGCAATTAAGGTGGTCAGCTGGCGAGTGAATTTTTCGACAGATGCAATTGCAGATTTCGAAGGTTTACTGGCGGTAAATCGAG
>CADBVG010000145.1:0-1310 GCA_902798105.1 uncultured Eubacteriales bacterium | reverse complement strand
ATCGAAGGTTACCTGGCGGGTCATCGAGATTTTTGCAGGCAGCAAGCGGCTGAAATTCACCCGCTAATGGGCCGCGAGCATTGTGCGGTGTTTCCTTAAACAGGAGCTGGTTCAATTGAACCAGCCCCTTGTTTATATTACCAGTCCGAGCTCCAGTCGGTGTCATTCGAGCTCCAGCTGTCATAGTCGCTGGAGGTGGTTCGGCTCTCCTCCTCCTGGATCTGCGCCCAGGCGGCGGAGGACTCGAAATCGCTGTAGCCCCAGCTGCGGTCGTAGGTATCGCCCATGTAATAACCGGACCAGTCGTCGTAATCGTCATACGGCCCATAGGTCACCGGCACCCAGTCGTAATAGCCGTCGTCGTAGAACCAGTCCCCGCCGTAGCAGTAGTAGATGCCCGCGTCGTTGAAGCGGTAATAGCCGTCGTTGGCGTGGTCCCTGGCCTGTATCTTCATGAAGATGAAGGCGACGGTGGCCATCAGCAGCGCCGCCACCATGGCGATGGCAATCATCCGCCGCTTTTCCGACTTCACGCGCTTCTCAAAATCCGCGGGCTTGCCGTCGGGCCAGATGTCCCGCTTGTGGCACTCGTCCAGCAGCTTGTCGTACAGCTCGCCCACGGCGTAGGCCTCGTCCGGGCCGTTGTAGCGCACGGCGCGGCTGCCGTCGTCCTTGTTCTTGTAGACCACGAAGGTCTCGCCGTCCCGATAGATGCCGAAGGCCCGGGGCTGCCGGTAGTCCTCGCCCACGAAGAAGCGCATCCGCTCCAGGGGCATTTCGTTGTAGGCGCAGAAATCCCGCAGCTGTTCGATGGTGCCAGGACGCATCCCCGATCGCCAGCCGGAGCTTCCCACCGCGCCCGCGTTTACGCCGACGCCCGGATTCACACTGACGTTCGCGTCAGTGCCGCTGTTCACGGTCCAATCGCCGCCTGCGCTGACCTCCGTCGGACTTGCATAACCCACGTTCTGCGTCAACGGCGTTCCGCACTGGCCGCAAAACTTCTCTCCCGGCAATAACAGCGCCCCGCAGTGGGGACATCTGTCCCTGTTTTCCATATAGGCTTCCTCCTCCGGCCATCTGACGGCCGCGCAAGCATTCCAGTCTGTCCCGCATTATACCATTTTTTGGTTGCATATGCAACGTCGTCCATTGTTTGGGGGAGAAATTCTGATTTGGCGAGCTGATGCGGTATCCCAAAGCCTTCCCCTATGGGGAAGGTGGCGCGTAGCGCCGGATGAGGTCCCCCGCCATAGTGCTTCGCGCCTATGCTTCAATAGACGTTGTCTCAGCGCCAAGGACCTCATCCG
>CADBVG010000144.1:1923-3419 GCA_902798105.1 uncultured Eubacteriales bacterium | reverse complement strand
CAAAGAAATCCGCAAGGATTTCCTCCTCCATTCCTCATTCCTAATTCCTCATTCCTCATTGTTCTGATTTATCGAGCAGGGCTCGATAAATCAGAATTTTCCTCCCCCCTCCCGCACAGAATGTATCAAGCCCATTCTGAAACCGGGAGGTCTTTTCATGCGCAAAACCATCCTCGTCCTCCTCTGCCTGCTGCTGCTGTGCGTGCCCGTGTCCGGGCGCTGCCAGGAGGTGGACCTCGCCCCGACGCCCACGCCCGCGCCCATCGCCCTGACGCCGCTGTCCGACGCCCCGCTGCTGGAAAACCCGCCCCTGCACCCAGCCTGCGCGGCGGTGCTGCTGGCGGAGGCGGACAGCGGGCAGGTCATCTTCCAGATGAACGCCGACGTCCCCCGCCCGGTGGCCAGCGTCACCAAGCTGATGACGATCCTGCTGGCCCTGGAGGCGCTGGACGCGGGCCGCCTGTCGCCGCAGGAGGTCGTCACCGTGTCGGAAGCCGCCGCGGGCATGGGCGGCAGCCAGGTCCTGCTGGACGTGAACGAGCGCCAGAGCGTGGACACCCTGCTCAAGTGCATGATCGTGGGCAGCGCCAACGACGCCGCCGTGGCCCTGGCCGAGGCCATGTACGGCAGCGAGGCCCTGTGCGTGGAGGCCATGAACCGCCGCGCCGGGGCGCTGGGCATGACCGGCACCCACTTTGAAAACTGCACCGGCCTGCCCGCCGACGGCCAGCACACCACCGCCCGGGACGTGGCCGTCATGTCCCGCCAGGTGTTCGCCCACCCCCACTACTTCGACCTGTCCGCCGTCTGGATGGAGGACATCGACCACGGCGACGGCCGCGTCACCCAGCTGGTGAACACCAACAAGCTGCTCAAGCTGTGCGACGGCTGCGACGGCGGCAAGACCGGCTCCACCAACGAGGCCGGCTACTGCGTCAGCGCCACCGCCAAGCGGGGCGACATGCGCCTCGTCGCCGTGGTGCTGGGGGCCGATTCCGGCAAGCAGCGCTTCGCCATCGCCCGCGAGATGCTGGAATACGGCTTTGCCAACTACCGCCGCTACCCCGTGGCCGTGCGGGGCACGAAGGTCAAGGGCCGACTGCCCGTCACCGGCGGCACGGCGGACGGCGTGGCCCTGGTGCTGGACGGCGAGCTGACCCTGCTGGTGAACCGGGGCGACGAGCAGCGCGTCACCCTGCAACCCGACCTGCCCGAATCCCTCCCCGCCCCCGTCGAGGCCGGCCAGAACGTCGGCCACGTCCGCATCCTCGCCGATGGCCGCGAAATCGCCCAAATCCCCGTCGCCGCCGCCGAAGCGGTAGCAGCCAAAACCGCCCTCTGGCGAAGGATATTGCAGCGGTGGGTGGCAACGGAGGGGTAATTCTAATTTATCGAGCTGATGCTCGATAAATCAGAATTGAGTGATTAGTGGCTAGTGGCTAGTGACTAGTGGTGGTACAAATCCCTACGGGATTTGTTTGATTCAAGGGAAACGG
>CADBVG010000144.1:0-1912 GCA_902798105.1 uncultured Eubacteriales bacterium | reverse complement strand
GGCAAACCGTTGGTTTGCCGGTTTCGCCTGAAAGGCGAAACTGCCACGGCTCAAATCATAGATTTGAGGCGCGGCACCGTCCGCGACAAATCAGAATTTTTATCATCCCCCGACACGAAAAGACACACTCGCGGTGATATTATTATATCAGATAGCGAGGTGCTTTTATGGAATACATCATGCTCTACAACGATTTCATGGAGACGACCCAGGCGCTGACGGACGCCGAGCGGGGACGGCTGATCGCCGCCATGATCGAATTCGCCCGGGACGGCCGGGTCGACGACTCCGCGCTCGTGGGCAACGAGCGCGTTTTGTTTCCCGTCTTCCGCCGCCAGATCGAGCGGGACGCCCGCGCCTATGAAACCCGCGTGCAGGCAAACAGCGCCAACGGCAAGAAGGGCGGCCGTCCGAAGAAAGCCAAAGAAACCCAAAATAACCCGTCGGTTTTTCCGGAAACCGAAAAAAGCCAAGAAAAAGAAAAAGAAAAAGAAGAATACAAAGACAAGGACAAAGACAAAGACAAGGGGAGAGCGGGCGCCAGGGCGCCCCACGCCCCCGCCCTGGACGAGGTTTTGGATTTTTGCCGGGAGAACGGGCTTTCTGTAAACGGCGAAACCTTCTGGAACTACTACCAGTCCGTCGGCTGGCAGGCGGGCAACCGCCCCATCCGTAACTGGCGTGCCCATCTGCGGGTGTGGGCGTCCCGGGAATCCCAGGGGGCAAACCCTGACCGGGGAGATGCTACAGCCCGGGGGGCGGCCTCTGCCCGGGAAGCGACCTTCGCCAGGGGGGCAGCCTCTGCCAGGGAGGCGACCTTCGCCCGGGGGGCAGCCTTCGCCAGGAATAACCCCGCCAGGGCCGCGCCCTTCCCGCCCAAAGCCAGCGCCCCCAACCCCGCGCTGAACTACGCCCAGCGGGACTACGCCGACGACGACAGCTTCTTCATCGACCTCGACGCCTATGCAGCGCGCACCCAGGCCGGCCCGTGACGCCCCCCCGGACGCAAAAAGACACCCGCGCCCGGACATCGTCCTGTCCAAAAGCGGGGTGTCTTTTCCAGGCGCGCCGATCAGGCGCTGCGGCAGCGCGTCACAGCGCGGCCCACAGCTCGTCGATCTTCTTGCCGAGCTTCTCGGGGTCGACCTTGTAGGTCAGGGCCACGCCCTCGCAGCCCTCCAGGGCGTCGTCGGCGATGCGGGTCACGCTCCCGGGCAGCGACAGCGACCGCATCGAGCTGCCCGCGAAGGCCCTCGGCCCGATCTCCTCCGTGCCCTCCGGCACCACCACCGCGTCCAGCGACCTGTCCCGGGCAAAGGCCTCCTCGCCGATGTAGGTCAGGGAAGCGGGCAGCCTCAGCGTCTCCGCCGACGCCACGGCGCAAACCAGCGCCAGCGCCAGGCACAGCTTCCAGAATTTCGCGAACTTCACGGGAAAAACCTCCGTTCTCTTTCCACAATCGGCGCACAGGCAACAACTCATACTAAATTCCTTCTAAGACATATACAAATGCGGAGTGGATTTTTCGTTCTGGCAACGCGGAGCGGAGGGAGGCGATGCTGCAGCATCGTTGACCGCAGCGACGCTAAGCCAGAGCGGAAAAGACGCCCGCATTTGTGTATGGATTAGATGGAATTTAGTATCAATTTTAACATTTCCGAAACGCATTGTCAACCCCTCCCGGCGGCAGCAGGGCAAACGCATGCGCGGCATTGAACATTTCCGGTAACTGTTCAGTCGCAGGTAAATACTGATTTGGCGGGGTGTTGCGGCAGCCAAAAGCCTTCCCCCGGTGGGGAAGGTGGCGCGGCGAAGCCGTGACGGATGAGGTCCTCCCCTAACGTTACGCCTCGCGCCTTTGCTGAAATAGACGATGTTCGAGCGTCGAAGACCTCATCCGTCTTTGACGAAA
>CADBVG010000143.1 GCA_902798105.1 uncultured Eubacteriales bacterium | reverse complement strand
AAGCCGCATGTAAACATCGGCACGATCGGTCACGTCGACCACGGCAAGACCACCCTGACGGCGGCCATCACCATGGCGCTGGCCCAGGTTGGCGGCGCGGAGGCCATGCGCTATGACCAGATCGACAAGGCGCCCGAAGAGAAGGCCCGTGGCATCACGATCAACACCGCCCACGTTGAGTACGAGACCGAGAAGCGTCACTATGCGCACGTGGACTGCCCCGGCCATGCTGACTACGTCAAGAACATGATCACCGGTGCTGCCCAGATGGACGGCGCGATCCTGGTGGTTTCCGCGGCTGACGGCCCGATGCCCCAGACCCGTGAGCACATCCTGCTGGCCCGTCAGGTTGGCGTGCCCTACATCATCGTGTTCATGAACAAGACCGACCAGGTGGACGATCCCGAGCTGCTGGAGCTGGTGGAGATGGAGATCCGCGAGCTGCTGAATGAGTACGACTTCCCGGGCGACGACATCCCGATCATCCAGGGTTCCGCCCTGCTGGCCCTCGAGGCGCTGACCGCTGGCAAGGACGCCAAGACCACCCCCGAGTGCAAGTGCATCTTCGAGCTGATGGACGCCGTGGACGCCTACATCCCGGATCCGGAGCGCGACACCGACAAGCCCTTCCTGATGCCTGTTGAGGACGTGTTCTCCATCACCGGCCGCGGCACCGTGGCCACCGGCCGTGTGGAGCGCGGCATCGTGAAGATGAGCGACCAGGTCGAGATCGTCGGCCTGACCGAGGAGAAGCGCACCACCGTCGTTACCGGCGTCGAGATGTTCCGCAAGCTGCTGGACTACGCCGAGGCTGGCGACAACATCGGCGTTCTGCTGCGCGGCGTGCAGCGCACCGAGATCGAGCGCGGCCAGGTTCTGGCCAAGCCCGGCTCCATCCATCCCCACACCCACTTCATGGGCCAGGTTTACGTGCTGACCAAGGAAGAGGGCGGCCGTCACACCCCGTTCTTCAACGGCTATCGTCCGCAGTTCTACTTCCGCACCACCGACGTTACCGGCAACATCAAGCTGCCCGACGGCGTTGAGATGGTCATGCCCGGCGACAACATCGACATGGAGATCACCCTGATCACCCCCATCGCCTGCGAGGAAGGCCTGCGCTTCGCTATCCGCGAGGGCGGCCGCACCGTCGGCTCTGGCGTCGTGACCAAGATCATCGACGACTAATCGCCGATTCAAAAGAGGCTGTTGCGTTGCAACGGCCTCTTTTTCAATTATATGGAGGGAAGCACATGAAGCGCGTGTGGCGGCTGGCACTGATCGCCCTGTTCGTGGTGACGGTGGGCTTTGGAATCTATGTGTCGGACTATTACCGCGCAACCGATGCGGCAATGGCCTGCCTCGAAGGAGACGGCAGTCTGCGGGTCAAGCTGGTAGACGGTACGTTTTGTGTTGAAACTCCGGGTTCGACGGATGCCCTGGTGTTCTATCCCGGAGGGAAGGTCCAGGCCGAGGCCTATTTGCCGCTGCTGAAGCGCATTGCCGGGAAAGGCATCGACGGTTATCTGGTGAAGATGCCCTTCAACCTCGCCGTATTCGGCGTCAACCGGGTTTCGGATGTCATGGCGGCCCATCCCCACCGGCGCTGGGTGCTGGCGGGCCATTCCCTGGGCGGCGTGATGGCGGCACAATGGGCGGCGGAGCATCCGGACCGGCTGGACGGCCTGGTCCTGCTGGCGGCTTATCCCACCAAAAAGCTGCCCGAGGATCTGCCGGTACTGCTGCTCTACGGCAGCGAGGACGGCGTGTTGAACCGGAAGAACCTGGAAAAATCCCTGGATTTGCTGCCATTCAATGCCGTGGTGGAAAAGCTTCCCGGCGGAAACCATGCATACTTCGGCAGCTATGGTGAGCAAAGGGGCGATGGCAACGCGTCGATAACGCCCGAGGACCAGTGGGATTGGACAGCGGAAGGGATTGGGAGGATGGTAAATTCTGATTTATCGAGCTGATGCTCGATAAATCAGAATGGTGTTAGTCAGGAAATGGGGTGATGAAGCCCAAGCCGTCTTACAAGGCCAAAAGACCAGAGGAGACGGTATTCCTGATGG
>CADBVG010000142.1:2205-2718 GCA_902798105.1 uncultured Eubacteriales bacterium | reverse complement strand
GACGACCAGCCTCCCTGCGTCGTCCACGTAGCCCCATTTTACACCGAGGCGCACGGGCAGCACGCCCTCGCAAAAAACGCTCCACGTCTTGTCGTAGACCGCGGGCACCACCTCGTTGCCCGCCCCGTCGATGAAGCCGCAATGGCCGTTCCGCTTCACCGAGAAGGGCGGTTCGGACAGGTCGGGTTGTATGAAATCGTAGATGTAGTCCGTCAGCAAAAAGCCGCTGTCGTCGGCCAGGGCGTATTTGCCGTCCTTCTCCTTGCGCTGAAAGCCCTCTGACAGGGCGGGGAGGGCAGTCAGCGCGAGAATGAGCAGGGTGCAGAGGATGGTTTTTATCTTGAGCATGATAGAACCTCCATATGTTGGGTTGATGGAATAAGGTGGCTTGTGGGATTCTGATTTATCGAGCTGTGCTCGATAAATCAGAACAATGAGGAATGAGGAATTAGGAATGAGGAATGGAGGAGGAAATCCTTGCGGATTTCTTTGATTGGAAGGGAAAGCATAGTC
>CADBVG010000142.1:0-2167 GCA_902798105.1 uncultured Eubacteriales bacterium | reverse complement strand
CTGTTCTTGTAATTAAAACAAATCCCGCAGGGATTTGCACCATCATTCCTAATTCCTCATTCCTAATTCCTCATTCAATTCTGATTTGTCGCTCCGCGACAAATCAGAATTTATCGCTGACTGTACGGTGGCAGGCGCTTTTCATTCCCCCTCATGCAAAAACCGCCAAACTGCTTCCGCCACCTTCTCCGGCACGCCGGGGACCTCGGCGATCTGTTCCGCCGTGGCGGCCTTCAGGGCCTCCACGGTTTTAAAGTGCTTCAATATCGCCTTCTTGCGCTTTTCGCCCACGCCGGGAATGCCGTCCAGCCGGGATGAGATGGACGCCTTGCCCCGCAGGGCGCGGTGGTGGATGATGGCGAAGCGGTGGCTCTCGTCGCGCACCCGCTGCAATACGTGCAGGGCGGGGGAGTGGCGGTCCAGCAGCAGGCTCTCCTCCTCGTCGGGCAGCACGATCTCCTCGATGCGCTTGGCCAGGCCGACCATCGGTATGTTCAGCCCCTGGGCCAGCATGGCCTCCCGGGCGGCGGCCAGCTGGCCCCGGCCGCCGTCCACCAGGATCAGGTCCGGCAGCCAGCTGAACTTGCCGCCCTGGGGGTCGAGGCCCTGTTCCTTCCGCTCGGCCAGCTCGTCCAGCCCGTGGGACAGGCGGCGGGTGATGACCTCGTACATGCTGGCAAAGTCGTTGGCCCCCTCCACCGTCTTGATGCGGTAGCGGCGGTACTCCTTGTTCGCGCTGACGCCGTCCACCATCACCACCTCGCTGGCCACGGACAGCGCCCCCTGGGTGTTGGAGATGTCGTAGCCCTCGATGCGCCGGGGCAGCGTGGGCAGGTTCAGCAATGCCTGGAGGGTCTCCAGCGCGCCGACGGTGCGCTCGCGGCTGTTGGCGTTCTTGCGGTCCAGCTTCCGGGCCTCGTCCTTCAGGTTCTTGACGGCCATGCCCACCAGCTTCAGCTTTTCGCCCCGCCGGGGGGTGAGGATGTAGGTGCGGGCCCCGTGCTGCTCGGTGAGCAGCTGCTCGATCACGTCGTGCTCCGGCGGCGTGTGGGACAGCAGTATCTCCCGGGGCGGGGTGATCTCCGGCCCGTAGTATTGCAGCATGAACTGGGTCAGTATTTCGCCCGGGTCTTCGTCGCCCGCGCCCTCCAGCGTGAAGCGCTCCGAGCCGATCATGCGGCCCGAGCGCACGAACATCAGCTGCACCATGGCGTCGGCCTCGTGGGGCAGCACGGCGATGATGTCCTGGTCGGCCTGGGCGGTGGAGATGGCCTTCTGCTTCTGCATGACGGCCTCCACGGCGCGGATGCGGTCGCGGTACAGCGCCGCCCGCTCGTAGTTCATCGCCCGGGAGGCCTCCGCCATCCTGTCCTTCAATTCCGCCAGCACCGGCGCGTACCTGCCGTTCAGGAAGTCGATGACGCCGTCGATGGTCTTGCGGTAGTCCGCCCTGGAAACCAGCCCCGCGCAGGGGGCGGGGCACTGGCCCACCTGGTGGTGCACGCAGGGGCGGCGGGGCTTGCCCGGGTTGATGGCGTGGCGGCACACCCGGATGGGGAACACCATGCGCACCACGTCCAGCACCTCGCGCACGACGGTGGAGCCCTGGTAGGGGCCGTAGTACTTCGCGCCGTCCTTCTCCTGCCGCCGGGCCAGGTCCACCAGCGGGAAATCCTCGGCCAGGTTCACCCGGATGTAGGGGTAGGCCTTGTCGTCCTTCAGCAGGATGTTGTAGTGGGGCATGTGCAGCTTGATCAGGTTGCACTCCAGGGCGAAGGCTTCCATTTCGCTGTCCACCAGTATGATGTCGAAGTCGTCGATCTTCTCCACCATGGCCCGCACCTTGGCCGTGTGCTGGGCGCTGTAGTGGAAATACTGGCTGACCCGGTTCTTCAGGTTCACCGCCTTGCCCACGTAGATGATTTTGCCCTCGGACTTCATCAGGTAGCAGCCCGGGGAATCCGGCAGGTTGGCGATCTTGAACTCCAGCTCCGGCGACATCCGCGCCCCGTTCCAGGGCTTTCTGAATTCGGTCATGGGAGGCTCTCCTTTCGAAATTCTGATTTGGCGAGCTGTTGACGAAGGCCCCAAAAGTGGCCTTCCCCGGTGATTTTTCAAGTCCTGCGGAATTGAAAAATCAGTTTCGCCTATGGCGAAACCGGAAATC
>CADBVG010000141.1 GCA_902798105.1 uncultured Eubacteriales bacterium | reverse complement strand
AGGCTGTCCGGTCTTTAAATCAAAACAAATCCCGCAGGGATTTGAACCATCATTCCTAATTCCTCATTCCTAATTCCTCATTCAATTCTGATTTGTCGCTCCGCGACAAATCAGAATTTACAGTATCGTCTCCATCCCGACCTTATAGGGCTTCAGGCCGAGCTTTTCGTAGAATTGCATCGCGCCGGGGTTGCAGGTCCAGACGTTCAGGGTGACGTTGTAGCAGCCCTTCTGGCGGGCGAAGGCGAGTATGTGCCCGTAGAGGGCACGGCCCACGCCCAGGCCCCGGGCGGCTTCGTCCACGCAGATGTCGTCGATGTAGAGGGTGTCGTGGTCCTCCATCAGCCGGCCGCCGCTGTGCTGCATCACGCAGAAGCCGTGGCCCAGCACGCGGCCGGAACCGTCCTCGGCGACGAACACCGGGGTGGCGGGGTCGGTGAGGATGGCGGCGAGCTCGGCCTCGGTATACTTCGTGGTCGGGCCCTTGAACAGGTCCGGCCGGCCGAGGTGGTGCACCATGTTCACCTGTATGAGCAGGGCCATCAGGGCGGGAATGTCGGCGGGAGTGGCGGGGCGGACGTGGATCATGTCGGAACCTCCATTCATGGGGAAGCGGGGGGGAAATTAGGAATGAGGAATTAGGAATGAGGAATTAGGAATTAGGAATGGCGGGGGGAATCCTTGCGGATTCCTTTTGAAGGAAGCCATTGCCTTGCGGGAATGATGCTTGAAAATGGCGAACCGGTTTTTTCAATCATAGAAATCCGAAGGATTTCATCCACCATTCCTCATTCCTCATTTCTAATTCCTCATTATCCTGATCTACCCCTGTTCATTCAGCAGCGCGGTCTGTTCGGCCAGGGTCAGGGCGTCTATGAGCTCGTCCAGATGGCCCTCCATGATCTCGTCGATCTTGTACAGGGTCAGGCCGATGCGGTGGTCGGTGACGCGCCCCTGGGGGAAGTTGTAGGTGCGGATGCGCTCGCTGCGGTCGCCGGTGCCCACCTGGGTGCGGCGCTTGTCGGCGTATTCGCCCTGCTGCTGCGCGCGTTGGAGGTCGTAGAGGCGGGATTTCAGCACGCGCATGGCCTTTTCCCGGTTTTGGATCTGGCTGCGCTGGTCCTGGCTCGTGACCACCAGGCCGGTGGGGATGTGGGTGATGCGCACGGCGGAGTCGGTGCGGTTGACGTGCTGGCCGCCCGCGCCGGAGGCACGGTAGGTGTCGATGCGCAGGTCGTTCGGGTTGATTTCCACCTCCACGTCCTCGGCCTCGGGCAGCACGGCCACCGTGGCGGTGGAGGTGTGGATGCGGCCGGAGGATTCGGTGACGGGCACCCGCTGGACCCGGTGGACGCCGGATTCGAACTTCAGCTTCTGGAACACGTTTTTGCCGGAGATGAGGACGACCGATTCCTTCAGGCCGCCCAGCTCGGTGCTGCCATCCTCGATCATCTCCACCTTCCAGCCCTGGCTGTCGGCGTAGTGGGTGTACATGCGCAGAAGCTGCGCCCCGAACAGGCCGGCCTCGTCGCCGCCCGCGCCCGCGCGGACCTCCAGCACGGCGTTCTTGTAGTCGTCCGGGTCCTTGGGCAGCAGGGCGATGCGGGCGGCCTGCGTGGCCTCGTCCAGCTTCGGCTCAAGTTCATTGAGCTCCTCCCGGGCCAGCTCGGCCATGTCTGGGTCGGCGAGCATCTCCTTCGCGCCCTCGATGTCGTCCAGCAGCTTCCTGTAGGCCACGGCCACGTCGTTGAGCTCGCTCAGCTCGCTGTGCTGGCGCATCAGCTGCGTGAACAGCGCCGTGTCCGCGATGACCTCCGGGAGGGTGATGCGGATGGAGAGCTCCTCAAACCGGCCCTGTATGGCCTCCAGCTGGGCCGCGATGCGCTGTTGTTCGTTGTAGGATGTTGACATGTTGTGCTCCTTTTCAGGGGGGGTTTTGAATTAGGAATTAGGAATGAGGAATGAGGAATGAGGAATGGTTGATGAAATCCTGGCGGATTTCTTTTATTGAATAGGGGTAACTGTTCAGTCCATGACACAAATTCTGATTTGGCGCGGGGCGTTGCGGCATCCAAAAGCCTTCCCCCGGTGGGGAAGGTGGCACGGCGAAGCCGTGACGGATGAGGTCCTCCCCCAACGTTACGCCTCGCGCCTTTGCTGAAATAGACGATGTTCGAGCGTCGAAGACCTCATCCGTCTTTCGGCAAAAACGCAAGCGTTTTCACCGAAATCCA
>CADBVG010000140.1 GCA_902798105.1 uncultured Eubacteriales bacterium | reverse complement strand
CAAAGAAATCCGTAAGGATTTCCTCCTCCATTCCTCATTCCTAATTCCTCATTCCTCATTGTTCTGATATATCGAGCCCAGCTCGATATATCAGAATTTGTCATTCTGTCGCCGCTCTCACCGGCAGCAGCACCCGGATCCTTGTTCCCAACTCCTGGCGGCTGAGGACCTCGAAGTGGCCGTCGTGGCGCTCGACGATCCAGCGGGCAATGGACAGCCCCAGGCCCGTGCCGCCGCTGGCCCGGGCGCGGGCGGGGTCGGCGCGGAAGAAGCGGTCGAATATGCGGGGCACATCTTCCTCGGCGATGCCGATGCCGCCGTCCTGCACCTCGAAAAAGGCGCGGCCGTCGGCCATGCCCGCGGACAGGCGGATCGAGCCGCCCTCGGGGGTGTAGCGCACGGCGTTGTCCACCAGTATGCGGGCGGCCTGCTTGATCAGGGCGGGGTCGGCGCTCACCGGCGCGGGCGTCATGCTGCCCTGCCGCCACTCATGGGCCGAGTCGATCATACGGTATTCGTCCAATACCTCGGCCATCAGGGCGGCAAGGTCCATGGGCTCCGGGCTGAGCTGCTGGCGGCCGCTGTCGCCCCGGGCCAGGAACAGCAGCTGCTCCACCAGGGTCTTCATGTGTTCGGTCTCGGCCTTGATGGCGGCGATGGACTCCTCCAGCACCTTCTCGTCGTCCTTGCCCCAGCGGTCCAGCATCTTCACATAGCCCTGGATCACCGCGATGGGGGTGCGCAGCTCGTGTGAGGCGTCGGAGACGAACTGGGCCTGCTGGCGGTAGGCGGCGTGCATCCGGGAAAGCATACCGTTGATGGCCGCCTCCAGCCCCTGCAGGTCCTTGTCGCCGGTGGCCAGCTGGTCGCCGATGTCGATCTGCCCGATGGCCTCCTCCAGGTCGTGGAACTTCGCCTCGTCCACGCCGCCGTCGGCGTGCATCATGCGTGCCTGTTGGGCCCGCTCCGCCGCGCGGCGCGCGCCGTTCTCGTCGGTCAGGCGCTGGGCGGCCTGGGCGATCTTGTCCAGCGGCTTCAAAAGCCGCCGGGCGCCCTTGGCGCTGCCGAAGAAGCCCAGCAGCCAGCACACGCCCTCGAAGGCCAGCAGCGGCTTGCCGAACAGCTGCACCAGGCGAATAAATTCCCCCATGGGCACCGCGTGGGTTTCGCCCGCCCAGGTGAAGCTGTACACCAGGCTTTCCAGTGCCGCCAGCCCCGACAGCCCCTCGTCCATCGTCAGGGTGCGGGGGATGTGCCAGCCCGCGAAGGCCCCGGTGACGGCAGTCTCGTGGGCGTACAGGTACGCTGTCAGCGCCGCCATCAGCGCCAGCAGGTTCAGCAGTATGATCTGGCCCAGCTTTTTCCATTGCCACGAGCGCTGGATGCGCCGGGCGATGGAGTTGAAGCGGCGGTTGGGGTTCATGTTCTTCATTCTATCCTCAACACATAGCCCACGCCGCGGACGGTATGGATCAGCTTGACGGCATACACGTCGTCGATCTTGCCCCGCAGGTAGCGCACGTACACGTCCACGATGTTGGTCTCGCCCATGTAGTCGTAGCCCCAGACCCGCTCCATCAGCGAGCTGCGGCTCATCACGATGCCCTGGTTTTCCATCAGCACCTTCAGCAGGGTGAACTCCCGGTGGGTCAGCTCAATGGGGTGGCCGTCCCAGGCGGCGGTGTAGCGGTCGGCATCCAGGGCCAGCGGCCCGACGCTCAGCACGTGGCTGGCGGCCTGGCGGCGGGCGCCCTTGCGCAGCGCGGCGCGGATGCGGGCCAGCAGCTCTTCGATCTCGAAGGGCTTGGTGATGTAGTCCTCCGCGCCCATGTCGAGGCCCGTCACCTTGTCCATCACCGAATCCCGGGCGGTGAGCATGATGACGGGGGTGTCCACCGTGCGGCGGGCCCGGCGCAGCACCTCCAGCCCGTTCAGCCCGGGCAGCATGATGTCCAGCAGCGCAAGGTCGTAGGCCCCGCTCTCCAGCTTTTCCAGGCCGTCCCGCCCGTCCGGGGACTTGTCCACCTGGTAGCCCTCGTGGGTGAGCTCCAGCTCCACGAAGCGGGCGAGGCTCGCCTCGTCCTCGATGATCAGGATTCTTTCGGGCATGGGGATGACCTCCTTGGGAAATTCTGATTTGTCGAGCAGATGCGTCAGCCCAAAGCCTTCCCCTATGGGGAAGGTGGCGCGTATCGTCGAAGACCTCATCCGTCTTTGACGAAACAATGCAAGCATTTTTCGTCAAATCCACCTTCCCCACCGGGGGAAGGCTACTTTTGGGTCCGTCGCCAACAGCCCGACAAATCAGAATTACTATACTTCATAATCCCTCTGCTGTCAATGATCCCGCGTAACCTCTTCCTTTACCCGCTCGGCCATTTCGGCGGCCTTGTCCATGGCGTTGTTCACGCTGTCGCGGCCCAGCTCGGCGCCGGAGAAGGTGTAGCGGCAGCCGGCGAACAGGCCGATCACCAGCAGCGGGATGCAGACCCAGAAGGCGAAGATCAGCAGCAACACCAGCACCGTCACGGGGACCTCCAGCAGCAGCTTGTCGTCCTTGCGCACCTCGAAGCGGTTGCGGTTGCCCAGGTTGAACAGGTCGCGGATCATTGTGCCCAGCCCCTCGACCACGCCCCGGCGGCGCTCCCGGGCCTCCTGGCCTGCGTTCGCCTCCTCCGTCGTCGTGCCGCAGCTGGTCCAGGCCTCCTGTTGGGTCTGGCCGACCTCCTTCTCCAGCATCAGCGCCGCGTCCAGCAGTTCCCAGTCGCAGGCCTCCAGGGCCTGGGTGGCCTTCTCCAGCGAAACGCCCATCTTCTCGGAAAGCTTCTCTGCCATCTCGTAGTGCGTCATGTTTTTTATCCTCCGTTCGATTTGATGGGTTCATTATAGGCCCGGAAAATGAAATGGCAAGGAAAAAAGATTAGAGAATCATTAGAAAAAACTGAGTTTCCCTCACTGGACAACGGGCGCGGGAGGGTGTATAATAGTATTGTAAAGAATTGATGAACCGAAGGGAGGGCGCTATATGAACAAAAAGAGCATCGTCATCGACCGCGAATACGGCAGCGGTGGCCGGGAGGTGGCCCGGATATTGTCTGAAAAGCTGGGCATGGAGTTCTACGACGGCAATCTGCTGGTGCTGGCGGGCAAGGAGTACGGCATCGACCTGGGCACGCTGCAAACCTATGATGAAAAGGGCGTGGGCAGCGTGCTGCACGATCTGTCCCTGGTGCGCAACAGCGGCTTTGGGAATACCGTCTACGGCACCACCGTGAACGAGGCCCCGTTCCAGGTGTTTTCCGCCCAGTCGCGGCTGGTGCAGCAGCTGGTGGCAAAGGGCCCGGCTATATTCCTGGGGCGCTGTACGGGGCAGATTTTGAAGACGGAGGCCCGGGTGCCCTTCGTCCACGCCTTTGTGTACGCCAGCAACATGCAGGATCGGATCGACCGCGTCCGCGAGGTGGACGGTGTGGAGGCCAGCCGCATCGAGGCCTACATCAAGCGCCGGGACAACCAGCGCAAGAACTACAACAAGTTTTTCACCGACAAGACCTGGGGCGACCGGGAAAACTACGATCTGATGCTGAACACCTCTACCCTGGGCTACGAGGGCGCCGCCAACGCCATCATCGCGGCGATGGGGGAGTGAGAGGGGTTTAGGGAAACACCGCACAATGCTCGCGGCCCATTAGCGGGTGAATTTCAGCCGCTTGCTGCCTGCAAAAATCTCGATTACCCGCCAGGTAACCTTCGATTTTT
>CADBVG010000139.1 GCA_902798105.1 uncultured Eubacteriales bacterium | reverse complement strand
CAAATCCCGCAGGGATTTGCACCACCACCTAAAACCTAACCCCTAAAACCTAATCCCTCAATTCTGATTTATCGAGCCCTGCTCGATAAATCAGAATTTTCCAGCCACCCCCCCATCCAACCGGGAACCTTCCCGGTGCCGTGCGCATCTAATATTCAAAATGACTCATCTTCAACAGATTGGAGGCGGTTGAGATGAAAAAGACGCTGTTGGCCGTGTTGGCGCTGCTCCTGGCGGGCATGGCAGCGCTGGCGGGCGCGCCGAAGCTGTCCCCCGGGCTGTTCGACAGCGCAAAGCAGGCGCTGGTCAGCTTGGCCGACGGCGATTACGAGGGTCTTTCCAACGGCCTGCCCTTCTCGGGGAGCGCCCCGGACGCCAGCCGGTGGCAGCGTCTGGCGGAAAGCTACAGCGACCTCACCGACGTGCAGACCGAATACGCCGTGGCCTTCTGGATGGACAATCTATGGGTCGTTGCCGTGCCCGTACAGCCGCCGTCGGACGGTTCAGTGGAAGTGCTTGCCTTCTCCAGCGAGGACGGCTCCAGCTTCAACTCCTGCCGCTACGCCACCTGGGAGCAGGTGGAGAGCGCATACTGCGACTCCAGCAGGGTCATCTGGGACAAGGAGTACGTGGGCGGCAGCGCCACGGTAGTGGCTGATTGGGGCAGGCAGGAATAATGCCGCGCAACACAAAAGGGACGCAAAAAGCGTCCCTTTTGTGTTGCGTGGATCCTGTCATTCGTCTTCCTCGTCGTCGTCAGGAAGCTCGGCGTCGTGATAGACGTTCTCAGTGTCGTCGTACTCCTCCAGCCAGTCCAGCAGCTTGGTGACCTTCTGCACGGACTCCTCGTCCGGCAGGGCGGTGGTGGAGGTGGGCAGCATGGCCCGCTCGGCGGACAGGAAGGTGCAGCCGGCGTTCTCCAGGTTGTCGCGCACCTCGCTGAAGTCGTTGGGGTCGGTGTAGATCACCGCGGTATCGCCATTGTATTCCACATCGTCCGCGCCCGCATCCAGGGCCAGCATGGTCAGCTCGTCCTCGTCCATGCCCTTGGCGTTGTCGATGACGATCACGCCCTTGCGCTCAAACTTCCAGGACACGCAGCCGGTGGCCCCCAGGGAGCCGCCGCACTTGTCGAAGATGTGGCGCATCTCGCTGGCGGTGCGGTTCAGGTTATCGGTGACGATCTCCACGATCACGGCCACGCCGCAGGGCGCATAGCCCTCGTAGGTGACTTCCTTGTAGTTGGCGGACTCACCTTCGCCAGCGGCCTTTTTGATGGAGCGCTGGATGTTGTCGTTGGGCATGTTGGCCGCCTTCGCCTTGGCAATGACGTCCTTCAGCTTGCTGTTCAGCGCAGGGTCGGCGCTGCCGCCGGTCTTGACGGCGATCACGATTTCACGGCCGATTTTGGTGAATATCTTGCCCTTCGCCGCGTCCGTCTTTGCCTTTTTATTCTTGATGGTTGACCATTTATTATGTCCCGACATGGACAATCCCTCCCAGTACACTTATGGATATATCATAACACAAACGGGGTAGAGCCGTCAAGTCATACCTTGTATAATTTGCACAAACAAACCGTTGGAGGTCACGATTATGGCCATCGTCAATGAAATCAGGGAAAACCGGGGCATGGTGGAGGTTGTGGCGGAGGGGGCGACCGTCGCCCGGGTGCGCAGAGCCCACTTTGGTAAGTGCCCTGTCAGCGTGGGCGATGAGATCGACGAGGAGGCCTGGCTGGGGCGCATGGCCGCGGCGCAGTTTACAGACGCCTACGAGGCGGCGCTGTCCAGCCTGGACCGCTCGGAGCGCACCGCCCATGACCTGGCGAACGCCCTGCGCCGCAAGGGCTTCGTGCAGCCCGCCATTGACGCCGTGCTGGCGCGGTTGACGGAGTGCGGCCTGATCGACGACGCCCGCTACGCCCAGCGCATGGCGGAGCTGAGCGCGTCCAAACCCGTGGGCCTGTACGCCTTCAAGCGCAAGCTACGCGCCAAGGGCATCAGCGACGAAGACGCCGAGGAGGCCCTTTCCGCCTTTGACGACGACCAGCAGCGTGCCGCCGCCCTCCAGGCCGCCCATAAGCTGTATAAAAAATACGAAGCGCTTCCCGAGCGGGAAGCGCGGGCGAAGCTCTCCCAGGCCCTGGCCCGAAGGGGCTTTGGCTGGGACGCGATCGAAGCGGCGGTGGAGGAGATGATTAAATTCTGATGGTGTTAGTCAGGAAATGGGGTGATGAAGCCCAAGCCGTCTTACAAGGCCAAAAGACCAGAGGAGACGGTATTCCTGATGGAGTAGCAACGGTCGAC
>CADBVG010000138.1 GCA_902798105.1 uncultured Eubacteriales bacterium | reverse complement strand
CGGATGAGGTCCTTGGCGCTGAGACAACGTCTATTGAAGCATAGGCGCGAAGCACTATGGCGGGGGACCTCATCCGGCGCTACGCGCCACCTTCCCCATGGGGGAAGGCTTTTGGCTGACGCAACAACTCGACAAATCAGAATTTATCGACAATCTCCCCGCTGTTCTTATATATACTCCCCCCCGGCACGACGCCGCGGACGCAGGAGGTGGGGTAGATGTTGCTGTGGCGGCCAACGACGGTGCCGGGGTTCAGCACAGAATTACAGCCACACTCCACATAGTCGCCCAGCATCGCGCCGAACTTCTTCAGGCCGGTCTCGATGCCGCCCTCCGGGGCATGGACGACCACCAGCTGCTTGTCGCTGCGCACGTTGCTGGTGATGGAACCCGCGCCCATGTGGGAATAATAGCCCAGTATGGAATCGCCCACGTAGTTATAGTGGGGGGTTTGGACGTGGTCGAACAGTATCACGTTCTTCAGCTCGCAGCTGTTGCCCACCACGCAGTCTGCGCCCACCAGCGCCGAGCCGCGAATGAAGGCGCAGTGGCGCACCTCGGTGTTGGGCCCGATGACGCATGGCGCGCCCAGATACGCCGACGGGAACACCTTCGCCGTCCTGTGCACCCACACGTGCTCCGAGACCTCCTCGTAGTCCGCCCCCAGGGTCGGCCCCAGGGCCAGTATGAAGTCCTTGATCCCCTTCAGCGCCTCCCAGGGGTAGGTAAACCCGCGCAGGTAGTCCGCCGCGAGGGTGTGGTTCAGGTCGTAGAGATCGTTGATCGTATACATAAATACCTCCCTGTAATTAGGAATGAGGAATTAGGAATTAGGAAAATACCTCCTTGACTTGCCGCCAGCAAGCCTGCGAAATTTGCAGGCGCGCCTGACGGAAAATTCACTCGCCAGCCAACCACCCTTATTATGCGGTATTTCCTTAGGAATTGTGGAATAAATCCCTGCCGGGATTTGATTGACAATAAAGGAAATCCACAGGATTTCAACCTTCATTCCTCATTCCTAATTCCTCATTCCTCATTCAACCGTGACGCTCTTTGCGAGGTTCCTCGGCTTGTCCACATCCAGGCCCCTGGCCACGCTGGTGTAATACCCCAGCAGCTGCAGGGGTACCACGGCGAGGCTGCCCATGAAGTGGGCGTCAGCCCTGGGCACGTAGACGGTGAAGTCGGCGGTGTCCTCGGCGCTGTAGTGGCCGTAGCTGGTCAGGGCCATCAGGTAGGCCCCCCGCGCCTTGCACTCCACCATGTTGCTGACGGTCTTTTCAAACAGGTCGTCCTGGGTCAGCACGCCGATGACCAGCGTGTTGTCCTCCACGAGGCTGATGGTGCCGTGCTTCAGCTCCCCTGCGGCGTAGGCCTCGGAGTGGATGTAGCTGATCTCCTTCATCTTCAGGCTGCCCTCGAGGCTGATGGCGTAATCGAGGCCCCTGCCAATGAAGAATATGTCGCGGGCGCTGGCGAATTTCGCCGCGAACCACTGTATGCGCTCCTTGTCCTCCAGCACCCGGGCGATCTTGTCCGGCAGGGCGGTCAGCTCCTGCACGTAATGTTCACAGGCCGCGTCGTCCAGCGCGCCCTTCGCCCGGCCCAGGGCCACGGCCAGCGCGTCCATCGCCGCCAGCTGGGCGGCATAGGCCTTGGTGGTAGCCACGGCGATCTCCGGCCCCGCCAGGGTATACAGCACGCTGTCGGCCTCCCGGGCGATGGTGGAACCCACCACGTTCACGATGGCCAGCGTGCGCGCGCCGCACTGCTTCGCCTGGCGCAAGGCGGCCAGGCTGTCCGCGGTCTCGCCGGACTGGGAAATCACGATCACCAGGGCGTCTTTCGGCAGCAGCAGCCTGCGATATCGGAATTCCGAGGCCAGCTCCACCCGCACGGGCACCCCGGCCAGGTCCTCGATCACGTACTGGGCCGCCATGCCCACGTGCCAGGCCGAGCCGCAGGCCACGATCTGAACCTGGGAGACACTCGCGAGCAACTCATCGGTCAGGCCCGCCTCGCCCAGGTCCACGTGTCCCTCGCGGATCACGCTGTTCAGCGTGTCCCGCACAGCGGCAGGCTCCTCGTGGATCTCCTTGATCATGAAGTGCTCGAAGCCGCCCTTTTCCGCCGCCTCGGCGTCCCATGTGATCTCGGTCAGTTCCTTGGAAACTTCATCGCCGTTCAGGTCGAAGAAGGTGACCTGGCCGGGGCAGATCCGCGCCACCTCCAGGTTGCCGATGTAGTACACGCTGCGGGTATATTTCAGTATCGCCGGCACGTCGGAGGCCAGGAAGGTCTCCCCCGCCCCCAGGCCGATGATCATCGGGCTGTCCTTGCGGGCGGCGTAGATCTCGCCGGGGAAATCCCTGAACATCAGCGCCAGGGCGTAGCTGCCCCGCACGCGCACCATCATGCGGTTGATGGCGTCCACCGGGCCAATCTTGTACTTGTTATAGTAGTAGTCCACCAGCTTCACCGCCACCTCGGTGTCGGTATCGCTGTAGAACTGGTAGCCGTTCTTCAGCAGCTTGTCCTTCAGCTCGGCGAAGTTTTCGATGATGCCGTTGTGCACGCCCACCACTGCCGACTCCACCGGCCCCGAGCCACTGCCCTTGCAGATGCCGCTGACGTGGGGATGGGCGTTGGCCTGGCTGGGCTCGCCATGGGTGGCCCAACGGGTGTGGCCGATGCCGCAGGATCCCGGCAGCGAACGGCCGTTGTCGGTCTTGACCGCCAGGTTGCGCAGCTTGCCCCTGGCCTTGACCACCTCGGCCAGCTTCTCGCCGTCCCGCACCGCCAGGCCCGCGGAGTCATAGCCCCGGTATTCCAGCCTGGAAAGTCCCTCCAGCAGGATCGGCGCGGCAGCCCGGTTGCCGGTATAGCCCACGATTCCACACATAACGCATGTCCCCCCTACGGTGGTTTGGCCAGAGCGGACCTGCCACCCCTAATTATATGTCAGCATTTTACCACCGGCGTCAAGCCGTGGCAAGCAATGCAAGCATTATTTTCGGTGTTTTAACGGCAAGAAAAAATTAGGGCAGATTATCAAACAGGAGCGCCAATTCGGCGCTCCTGCATACCTTGTTGTATTATTGGAGGGGGAGGTCGGTAAATTCTGATTTGTCGCGTTGCGACAAATCAGAATTGAATGAGGAATTAGGAATGAGGAATTAGGAATGATGGTTCAAATCCCTGCGGAATTTGTTTTGATTTAAAGACCGGACAGCCTGATATGACGTATGCTTTTCCTTCCAATCAAAGAAATCCGTAAGGATTTCCTCCTCCATTCCTCATTCCT
>CADBVG010000137.1 GCA_902798105.1 uncultured Eubacteriales bacterium | reverse complement strand
TTAGTGGCTAGTGACTAGTGGTGGAGCAAATCCCTACGGGATTTGTTTGATTCAATGGGAACGGCAGAGGTTTCAACGTTTCTCGGTCCTTTTATCAAACGAAATCCGCAAGGATTTCCTCCTTCACTAGCCACTAATCACTGGCCACTAGCCACTCAAATTCTGATTTGTCGCCTCAGCGACAAATCAGAATATTCCAAGGAGGAGGCACCTATGAAAAAGACATCCATCCCCGCCCTGATCGTTCTTGTCCTCTCCCTCGTCATCGCGATCGGCAGTCAGACCTTTCTCGGCGCCTGCGTGCACGAGGACGGGGGCTTTGGGGCATGTCACTGGGCGTCCCGGGCGGTGCTGGCGCTGGGCGCAGTCCAAGCTGTCATCGCTCTGCTGGCACTGGCCTTTCCCACACAAGAACAGGGCCTGTACCTGGCTATGCTGCCGGTGTCCGTCGCGGGGCTTCTGACTCCCGGTACACTGATCGACATCTGCAAAATGAACACCATGCGCTGCCGTATGGTGATGCGCCCGGCGATGCTGGTGCTGTTTGCCCTGACGCTGGTCGTTGCGCTGGTTGGCTGCTTGATGGCCCGGGGGAGGAACGCATGAAGCTGGGACAGCTGCCCATCAAAAACCTGATACGAAGGCCGGGACGGACCGCGGCGCTGGTGCTGCTGACGGCCTTCCTGGCCCTGTCCGTGTTCGGCGGGTCGATGGTGGTGCGCTCGCTGCGCAGCGGGCTGGACAGCCTGGAGGCGCGGCTGGGGGCCGACATCATCGTGATGCCCGCCACCGCCGAGAGCAAGGTCTCTTTCAAGAATATGCTGCTCCAGGGCACCACCGGGGCCTTCTACATGGACGCCTCGGTGTTGGACAGGGTGCGGGAGGTGGAAGGCGTGGAAACCGCCGCGCCCCAGACCTTCCTGGCCTCGTTGAAGGCGGACTGTTGCGCGGTGAAGGTGCAGGTGATCGGCATCGACCCGGTGATGGACTTTACCGTAAAACCCTGGATCGACAGCAGCACCAGCCGGGCGCTGGGGGAGATGGACGTGGCCGTGGGCTGCAACGTCACCGCCGACGTGGGGGAGGACCTGCGAATATACGACCTGAATACCCACGTGGTGGCGAAGCTGGCCGAAACCGGCACGGGATTGGACACCGCGGTCTACTGCACCCTGGATACCATGAAGGTGCTGCTGGCTGCCGCCGAGGAAAAGGGCGTCAGCCACAAAATCACCAGCGACACCAGCGACCTGATCTCGGCGGTATATGTGAAGGTGGCCGAGGGATACGATGTGGGTGCGGTGAACAACGCCCTGAACGGCCACGTGCGCAAGGTCACCGCCGTGCGCGCGCGCAGCATGTTTACCGACGTGTCCGACAGCCTGACGGGCATTTCCCGCACGGTGGCGCTGCTCATCGGCGCGATGTGGGCGCTGGCCTTCGTGATACTGCTGATCGCTTACGCCATGATGGTGAATGAGCGCCGGCGGGAGTTCGCGGTGCTGCGGCTGCTGGGCGCCTCCCGGAGGGGGTTGAGCCGACTTATGCTGGCGGAGTCGGCGCTGTGCAGCCTCGCGGGGGGCCTGGTCGGCGTGGGTATCGCGGCGCTGGCTGTGTTTCCCTTTGCCACGCTGATCGAAACCCGGCTGGGCCTGCCCTACCTGACGCCGCCCACCGGGGTGATACTAATACTGGCAGCGGGAACGCTGCTGGCGACGCTGCTGGTAGGCGCGCTGGCCAGCGCCTGGTCGGCATGGCGGCTGAGCCGCACGGATGCGGGCATTGCGCTGAGGGAGGGCGTTTGACATGACATTGAAGGCGGAGAACCTTTCCAGACGCTACATGCGCAAGACCGGACAGGCCAATTACTTCTATGCCGTGAAGGGCGTCACCCTTGAGCTGCGCCCTGGTGAGGTGACGGTGCTGATGGGCCGGTCGGGTTCAGGCAAGACCACGCTGCTGCACATGCTCTCGGGGCTGCTGACGCCCTCCGAGGGTCGGGTGCTGTTGGGAGACGCTGACCTTTACACCATGGATGACGGGGCACTGTCGCGCCTGCGAAACGAAAGGATCGGCGTGGTGCCCCAGGGCCGCAGCGCCATTGACAGCCTGACGGTGCTGGAGAATGTGTTGCTGCCGGGGAAGATGTATGGCGGCGGAGATGAAAAGGAGGCCATGCGCTGGCTGGAGGCGCTGGAAATAGACCACCTGGCCGCCTCCCGCCCCGCGGAGCTGTCCGGCGGCGAGCTGCGGCGCATGGCCATCGCCCGGGCGCTGGCACAGGATCCGGCTATGCTGCTGGCCGATGAGCCCACCGGCGACCTGGATGACGTGAGCACCGGGCGTGTGCTCTCAGTGCTGAAGGACGCCGCCCGGGACAGAAGCAAGGCAGTGTTGATCGTATCCCACGACAGCGAAGCCACCCACTACGCCGATGTGCTGTATCGGATGGATGGCGGCGTGGTGACGGAGAAATTCTGATTTGTCGCGGAGCGACAAATCAGAATTTGAGTGGCTAGTGGTCAGTGATTAGTGGCTAGTGAAGGAGGAAATCCTTGCGGATTTCTTTTGATAAAAGGACCGAGAAACGT
>CADBVG010000136.1 GCA_902798105.1 uncultured Eubacteriales bacterium | reverse complement strand
AAAGAAATCCGCAAGGATTTCTACCTTCCCTAACACCTACAACCTAAAACCTAAAACCTGAATTCTGATTTGTCGCGGAGCGACAAATCAGAATTTACCCCTTCAGCCCCGTAGTTGCAATGCCTTGGATGAAGTACTTCTGCAATGCCAGGAACACGATGGACACGGGCAGCAGGCTGCACACGGACACGGCCATGATCAGGTGATAGTCGCTGGAATTTTCCTGGATGAAGCGGCGCAGGCCCACCTGCACGGTCTTGTTGACGTCCCGGGTCAGGTAGATCATGGGGCCCATGTAGTCGTTCCAGGTACCCACGAAGGTGAAGATCACCAGCGTGGCGATGGCGGCGCGGCTGAGGGGCAGCATGATCCGGAACCAGATGCCGTATTCGCTCAGGCCGTCGATGCGGGCGGCCTCGCACAGCTCGGTGGGGATGCCCTGGTAGAACTGGCGCATCAGGAACACGCCGAAGGCACTGAAGGATTGCAGCACCACGATGGCCCACAGCGTGTCGTACAGGCCCATGGAGCGCATCAGTATGAACTGGGGCAGCATGTAGGTCTGCCACGGCACAGCGATGGTGGCCACGTAGCAGATGAACAGCACGTTGCGCCCCCGGAATTGCAGCTTGGCGAAGGCGTAGGCGGCGAAGGAGGAGGTCAGCGTCTGTATGAAGGTGACCAGTATGGCGATGATCGCCGTGTTCTTGAAGTAGGTCAGCAGCGGCACCTTGCTCCAGATCAGCCTGTAATTTTCCCAGTGGAAGGTCTCGGGGACCCACTTGATCGGATAGGCGAAAACCTCCCGGTCCAGCTTCAGCGACGAGGAGAGCATCCACACGAAGGGGATCAGCGTGAACACCGCCAGGGCGATCAGCACCACATATAGCAATATCTTCAATACGACCATGATGGGCGATGTCCGGATACCCACCTGCTTGCCCGCGGTCATTTGCGTCATGTCGCTTCCCCTCCCCTCAGTTGTTGGCGTACCGGTCTTCCATGCTGAACTGGGCCAGCGTGAAGATCAGCACGATCACCAGCAGCACCATGGCGATGGCGCTGGCGACGCCGTAGTTGAAGTTGGAAAACGCCTCGTCGTAAATGTAGGTGACCAGCATCTTGGTGCTGCGGCCCGGGCCGCCCTCGGTCATGATGGCCACCACGTCGTAGATCTTGAAGCAGGAGATGATCAGCATCGTCGAGGCGAAGAACGTGGTGGGCCGCAGCTGGGGCAGCGTCACATGGATGAACTGCTGCCACTTGCTGGCCCCGTCCACGGTGGCGGCCTCGTACAGGTCGACGGGGATGCCCTGCAGCGCAGCCAGGTAGATGACCATGTAATAGCCCATGTTCCGCCACACGCTGACCAGTATGATCGACCATATGGCCATGTTGCTGTCCGCCGTCCAGCTCTTGTTGTAGCTGCCCCCCAGGGCCATGATGAGCTGGTTGATGGGGCCGTCCTTCATCATCATGAACCGCCAGCACACGCAGATCGCCACCATCGACGCCACGTACGGGAAGAAGAACACGGTTCTGAAGCCCACCGCGCCCTTCACCGCCCGGTTCAGCGCCAGCGCCAGGGCCATGGCGCACACCAGCGTCAGCGGTACCGTGACCACGGTAAAGAACAGCGTGTTTTTCAGCGCGATGCCCAGGTCCACCTTGGTGAACAGGTAGCCGATGCCCTTCTCGGCCACCTTGGCCGACTTGAAGATCTCGGCATAGTTGCCCAGGCCCACCCATTCCATGCTGCTGAAATCCCCGCCCTTCCACTTCACGAAAGACAGGAATATGGAAAACAGCACCGGCAGCAGCGTGAACACCGCAAAGCCGATGAAGTTCGGCGCGAGAAAGGAATAGGCAATCAGCTCCTTCTTGCGCTCATAGCCGGTCATCTGCCGCTTGTAGCGACTCTCAGGCGCCTTGGCCATGGGGATTTGCTCCTTTCGTTTTTTGGGGAGGAAAATTCTGATTTGGCGAGCAGTTGACGAAGGCCCCAAAAGTGGCCTTCCCCCGGTGGGGAAGGTGGATTTGACGAAAAATGCTTGCATTGTTTCGTCAAAGACGGATGAGGTCTTCGATGGTACAACGCATTTTTCAGCAGAGGCGCGAGGCGCATCGTAAGGGGACCTCATCCGGCGCTACGCGCCACCTTCCCCATAGGGGAAGGCTTTGGGATACCGCAACACCTCGACAAATCAGAATTTGTTCATCCAAACGCCAAGCGGGGAAGGCGAGCGTTCGCCTTCCCCGCCGTTGTGCGTTGTGTTACTGCCTTGCCGCGACGATCAGCCCAGCAGCTCGGCCACGCGCTCGTTCATCTCCTCAATGCCTTCCTCGATGGAGTACTCGCGGGTCATGATCAGGGTGTGCTCCTCGTTCAGGATCGTGGAGATCTCGGAGGAGTGCTCGGAAGCGGGCATCTCGATGCCCACATAGGTGGGAACCAGCGCGTCCTTGCTGGCCTCGTCGGTGGGGAAGCCCTCGGCGGAAGCCATGGCGACGGCCACGTCCTCAGAGACCCACGCCGGACGGGTGCCGGTGGAAGCGGTGGCCAGGGCGCCTTCCTCGCCGGCCAGCCAGGAGATGTACTCCCAGGCCAGGTCCTTCTGCTCGGAGTTGGCGTTGATCATCGCGCCGGTCAGGTTGCCGAAGGAGGAACCGGCGGCGACATCTTCCTTGTGGGGAACGGACACGATGCCCCAGTTGAAGTCGCAGGTGCCGTCGTTGATGGCGCCGATCATGGTGGACACGAACCAGTAGCCCATGGGCAGCATGGCGATGTTGCCATTCTCGAAGGCGGCGGAGTAGTGCAGGCCGGCGGCCTTCACTTCGTCATAGGGCATGCAGGCGCCCGCGTCCTCCAGGTCCTGGTACAGCTGGTAGAAGTAGGCCAGGTCGTTGTAGTCGCCGTCGATCAGCGTGTTCTCGCCGTCGCACACGGCCCAGTTCACCACGGCGCTCAGCCAGGTGTGGTAGTGGGTGCCGTAGTTGCCGTCGCCGGTCATCTGCTTGGCCAGCTCGGCGTACTGCTCCCACGTCATGTCGTTGGTGGGATACTCAACGCCCGCGGCGTCGAACAGGTCCTTGTTGTAGAACAGCACCCAGAAGTCGGAACGGAAGGGCAGCGCGTACTGCTCGCCGTCCACGGCGTAGTTCTGCTCCATGCCCAGGAAGCCGCTCATGTCGTAGCCAGAGGCCTCGATGTAGCTGTTCAGGGGCTCCTCGTAGCCCGCCGCCTGCCAGTTCAGCAGGTCGGTGATCTCCTTGACCATGTAGATGTCGCTGGAATCGCCGCCGGCCAGCATGGTGGTAGACTTCACGGCGTAGTCCTGGGAGGCGACGTCGATGTACTCGATGGTCACACCGGGATGGGCGGCCTCAAAGGCTTCCTTCTGGGCGACGAGATAGGGGGTGGTGCCGGCATCCCAGGCCACGACGGTCAGGGTCTGGGCCTCCTCCGCCATCGCGAAGGACGCGGTGCACAGCAGCATGACCGCTGCCAGGATCAGGGCGAGCGCTTTCTTCATGGATGTTTCCTCCTTCATTCTCTCAGCGGGCGGTGCCCGCAGGGTGCGTGAAAATGTAAACCATTTTCATCTTTCGCGACCATTATAGCGCCAATCAGCCCTCTTGTCAATAGATTTCGTAAAGAAACAGCAGAATTTTCAGCAATTCATGAAATTCTCAATGGAAAAGCATTGAAAATTTCCATATTGTATGTTATACTGATGAAAAAAGCAGGAGGTACGCCCATGGAGCCGAAACCCATCACCATCAACGACGTCGCCCGCGAAGCGGGAGTCTCCATCGCCACGGTGTCCCGGGTGCTTTCGGGGGGCAGCGCCAGCGCGGCCGCGCGGGAAAAAGTAGCGGCGGCGGCCCGGGCCCTGGGCTATCACAAGACCCCTGTCGAGCGGCGGTCGGACGCAGGCGACGAGCACGCCCTGGCCCTGGTGATCTCCGACCTGACCAATCCCTACTATAGCCTGCTCTGTGCCGGGGCCGAGCAGGCGGCGCGGCTGGCCGGGTGGTCGCTCATCGTTTGCCAGCCGGATTTCTCCCCGGGGACGGAGCACACCAGCCTCTCCCGAATCACCGCCCTGCCGGTGGCCGGCGCGGTGCTGGTGGGCGCGGCCGTGGAGCAGGGCAGCGTGGACGAGATTCGCCGCCGCCTGGGCCGCATCGCCCAGCAGATGCCCATCGTCACCATCGGGCCCAGGGTGGAGGGCGTCAGCTGCGTCAACATCACCTCGGACCTGTCCCTGAGCGTGCGCAAGTCGCTGGCCCACCTGTTCACCCTGGGCCACCGGCGCATCTGCTTCATCGGCGGCACCGGCGCCCTGCGCTCCCCCAGCGCGCGACGCCGGGCTTACTACGAAGAGATGGATCGCCTGGGGCTGCCCACCGACCGGGAACTGCGCACCGACGCGGGCTTCACCCCCCAAGCGGGTGAATTTTGCGTGAACCGGCTGTTCAGCGCCGCCACGGCCAGGAACCGCCCCACCGCCATCATCGCCATCAACGACCTGGTGGCCCTGGGCGCGCTGCGGCAGCTGCAGCGCATGGGGCTTCGGGTACCCGAGGACGTGGCCTTGATTGGCTGCGACAACCAGTTCTTCACCCCCTACCTCACCCCCGCCCTGACCACGGTGGACCTGCACCCCTTCGACCACGGTGTGACCGCCATCGAGGAATTGATCGGCACCCTGAAAAACGGCGGCGGCGAATACTCCCAGGTCCGGGAGTGCAGCCTGATCGTCCGGGAAAGCTGCGGGGCGATGCTGGGGGTAAGGGCGCTGTGAATTCAGATTTGTCGCGGAGCGACAAATCAGAATTCAGGTTTTAGGTTATAGGTTTTAGGTGTTAGGGAAGGTGGAAATCCTTGCGGATTTCTTTTGATTAAAGG
>CADBVG010000135.1 GCA_902798105.1 uncultured Eubacteriales bacterium | reverse complement strand
CGCGCCGCCAACCTGGGCCAGCGCCATGGTGATGGCCGCCGTCAGGGTGGTCTTGCCGTGGTCGACGTGACCGATCGTGCCGATGTTTACATGCGGCTTATTGCGCTCAAATTTTGCCTTTGCCATTGGAAATTCCTCCCTAAAAATAATCATGGGGTTGTATTGCGAATGGAGCGGGTGATGGGAATCGAACCCACGTGATCAGCTTGGGAAGCTGGAGCTCTGCCATTGAGCTACACCCGCGCGTTCCCGCACCATCAGGCGATCCGGCGAAACCCCGGTTCGTCCAAACCGCCGCTGGCAGGGATTCAAAAAGCCCAAAGACTTCTTGACCTGCAAAGTTTATTTTACTTTAGATATGCCCGTTTGTCAACATTATTTTGCCGAATTCCCCGTAAATTCACCTGAATGGCATAGTTTGTCCACAGGGGTTTTGCAAAAATTAACGTATTGTTGCCATATTGCATTTTCCCATAGCTTTTTATACCGTTTCATGTTATGATATTGGTATCGGAATAAAACTCCATCAGAGAGGGAGCGATATAAATGAAGGAATGGACCCGCGAGGAGCGGTATCGCGTATTGCAGGGGCCGGAAGACATCCGCGATCTGTATGCGCGCATACAGACCTCAGCCTACCGGCAGCGCTATCACGTGCAACCCATCACCGGCCTGAGCAGCGACCCCAACGGCTTCGCGCTGCACAAGGGCACCTGGCACCTGTGCTATCAGTGGTGCCCCTGGGGCGCGGTGCACGGCCTGAAGTACTGGTATCACGTCACCAGCCCCGACCTCATCCACTGGCAGAACGCGGGCATCGGCCTGGCGCCGGACTGCTTCTACGACAACCGGGGCACCCACTCGGGCAGCGCCATCTCCCAGGACGGCGAGCTGGTGTTCTTCTACACCGGCAACCACCGGGACGAGGACTGGACCCGCACCCCCTACACCTGCGCGGCAGTGCTGGGGGAGGACAACCGGCCCCGGAAGCTGGAAAAGCCGCTGTTCGGCCCCAGGGACGACCACAGCGAACACCAGCGCGACCCGAAGGTAGTGTGGAACAAGGAGAAGGGGAAGTATTACATCTTTATCGGCGCCCAGACGCTGGACAAGCGGGGCTGCGTGCTGATCTACGAATCCGAACAGCTGCTTTCCGGCTGGCGCTTTGCCGGCGAGCTGAAGGTGCCGGGCTACGAGGCCTTCGGCGGCATGTGGGAATGCCCCTATATCGTGAACATCAGCGGCCGGGACGTGCTGATCTTCTCGCCCCAGTACACGAAGCTGCCCGGTCGCGGCGAGAGCACCAACCACAACGTGTACCTGATCGGCACCATGGATTACGACACGCTGACCTTCACCCCCGACGGCCCCTATCGCCATTTGGATTATGGGTTTGACTTCTATGCCGCGCAGGGCGCAGCTAGCATTGGCGATCCCGACAGGGCCATACTGATCGCCTGGATCGGCCTGCCGGATAATCACTATCCCACCGAGGAGGAGGATTGGGAGGGCAGCCTGTCCCTGCCCAGGGAGCTTCGCATCCGGGACGGGAAGCTGGTCCAGACGCCCCTGCCCGGGCTGGAAGTCCTTCGGGATACGCAGATCGCCCCCGAGGGCAAATTGCCCGCCGTATGCGAGCTGGAGCTGACCGCTTCCGGCGATGGGGATGTGGACTTCAACCTGTTCACCCGGGCGGACGGCACCGGCGGCCTGCGGCTGCACTATGACAGCGCATCGAAGCGCTGCACCGTCGACCGCAGCGGCATGGACAAACGCTTCAATCAGGCGGTGGGCGAGACGCTGGACATGCCCCTGGACGCGCCGCTGAAAAAGCTGCGGGTGTTCATCGACCGCTGCTCGGCGGAGATATTTGCCAACGATGGCGAGGCCACTTTCACGACGCACGTGTATCCGACGGAGCGGGAGTTCAATTACACGCTGAATGGTGGCGAACTGAAGATATGGAAGCTGAAGCCTTCCGTTACGGATGAATTTATTGTGTAAATTCTGATTTGGCGGGGCGTTGCGGCAGCCAAAAGCCTTCCCCCGGTGGGGAAGGTGGCACGGCGAAGCCGTGACGGATGAGGTCCCGTCGAAGACCTCATCCGTCTTTCGGCAAAAACGCAAGCGTTTTCACCGAAATCCACCTTCCCCACCGGGGGAAGGCCACTTTTGGGGCCTTCGTCAACTGCTCGATAAATCAGAATTTATGAAGGAGGTTAATCAATTGAAAAAGAAGGTCTTTGCCAGCGATTTTGACGGAACGCTGTATTTCTACAAGGCGGACGTGAAGCTGCCGCCGGAGAACGTGGAGAAAATCCGCCAGTACCAGGCGGCGGGCCACTTGTTCGGGCTGTGCACGGGCCGACAGGTAGGCGGGCTGACGCCCTTCATCACCGGGCTGGTCAAGCCGGACTTCTACATCACCAGCAGCGGCGCCAACATCGTGGACGGCGACATGAAGCCGATCCTGAAGCGGGGCGTGGACCGGGACGTGGCCGACGCCCTGGTGCGCGAGCTGAACCCGAAGGGCTACCGGCTGACGCTGGACGTGGAGGGGGACATCTGCGTGTTTGCCCCAATGGACTACCCCGGCAAGTACTACGTGATCACCGGCGTGGACGACGCGCCGAAGGGCCTGATCCACCAGGTGAGCGTGCACACTGAGAGCCTGGAAGACGCCGCGCGGCTGTCTGCCTCCATCAACGAACGCTACGGCGATAAGGTCGAGGCGTTCCAGAACGTGATCGAGATCGACATCGCCCCGAAGGGCTGCTCGAAGGGCAAGGGCGTGATGGCACTGCGGGAGCACATGAAGGACGCCTACGGCGATTTCACGCTGTTCGGCATCGGCGATTCCATCAACGACTTGCCATTGCTGGAGGCCTCCGACGTGTCCTACACCTTCCCCTACGCCCCCGGGATTTGCCAGCAAAAGGCCACAAAGGTGGTGGACACCATCGTGGACGCGCTGGAGGACAGCATGAATTATTGATGTAGCGGCGGCGCTTGCGCCGCGCGCGATGTAACAGATATTTGTAAAGGAAGTACACGACCATGAGCCAATCCCTGCGCGACGCGCGGCGGTATGAGGAGGCGCGGGAGCGCCTCATTTCGCCCCAGGATCGCCCCGCTTTTCACCTGTCTGCCCGGGTGGGCTGGATGAACGACCCCAACGGGTTCAGCTTTCACGACGGGCAGTATCACCTGTTCTATCAATACCATCCCTACGATTCCCACTGGGGGCCGATGCACTGGGGCCACGCGGTTTCGCCGGACCTGCTGCGCTGGCGCTACCTGCCCGCGGCCATGGCCCCGGACATGCCCTACGACCAGGAGGGTTGCTTTTCCGGCAGTGCCATCACGCTGCAGGACGGCCGACAGCTGCTGATGTACACCGGCGTGGCCGAAGAGATCGGCCCCGACGGTGTGCCCCATAAGGCGCAGACCCAGAATCTGGCCTTTGGCGACGGCACCGACTACGTCAAGTTCGGCGGCAACCCGGTCATCACCGCCACGGACCTGCCCGCGGGCGGCAGCCGCTATGATTTCCGCGACCCGAAGCTGCTGCAATGTGAGGATGGCTGGCGCTGCATCGTGGCAAACGACCAGATCGGCGAGGGCGGCCGGATGCTGATGTACAAAAGCGACGACTTGACCCATTGGTGGCTGGAGCGGGTGGTGGCCGAGAATCGGGGCCGCATGGGCCTGATGTGGGAGTGCCCCGACCTTTTCACGCTGGACGGCTGCGAGGTGCTGCTGGCCAGCGCCCAGGACATGCTGCCCAAGGGGTTCGAATACCACAACGGCAATGGCACCTTCTGCCTGTTGGGGCATCGGGATGATAACGGGGATTATGTGTGGGAAAGGGACCACGCCCTTGACTACGGCATCGACTTCTACGCTCCCCAGACCGTGCTGACGCCGGACGGGCGACGGGTGATGATCGGCTGGATGCAGAACTGGGACACCTGCAACCTGCACGTGAAATCCACCCCCTGGTTCGGCCAGATGAGCCTGCCGAGGGAGCTTTCCGTGCGAAACGGGCGGCTTTATCAGAGCCCGCTTCGGGAGTTGGAAGCGCTGCGGGGGCCGCTGGTACAATACGACAATGTGGAGATCGAAAACGGCGAGATCGGGCTGCCCGGCATCCGGGGCCGCATGGTGGATATGGAGATCGAGATCGAACCGGCCGGGGGCGAGCTGTTCAACCGGTTCGCGGTGCGCTTCGCAAAGGACGCAGAGCACCACACCGGTTTCAGCTTCCGACCCCGGGAATCGGTAGTCAAGGTAGACCGCAAGTTCTCCGGCAGCCGCCGGGCCATCATCCACCAGCGCCGCGCCAAGGTGGACCACGAAAATGGCCGGCTGAAGCTGCGGCTGATCCTGGACCGCTTCAGCGTGGAGGCGTTCATCAACGACGGCGAAAAGGTGATGAGCGCCACCGTAGGCACCGACCAGAGCGCCCAGGGTATTTCGTTCTTCTGCGACGGGAAGGCGCGGTTTAAAATCAGGGCATATGCATTGAAGGTATAATAAGTCAATGAAACTGTCGTCATGACTCATATATCGGAAAACCGGTTTACCAATTTCTCCCGGTTTCTTGAAATACAGCAAAACTCCTATCCTATCACGGGGACAGGTTCCTTGACTCATTTCATATGAGTCAGTGTACCTGTCCCTGTGACTTAAAAAAATACTTGAGAGTCATAGGGGACAGGTTCTTCGACTCATTTCATATGAGTCAAGGAACCTGTCCCCTGTGACTCTTACATAGGATCAGCTAATACCGATAAGCCCGGTTATTATATATACGATGGCAATAATTGGTATTTTACCAAGAAAGCTGGAGAGAAATGGACGATATATAGCTAATGAAGATTATTCGGAAACGCTTTCCGATGCTCCAGGGCGTGTTTCTAAATCGGCATCCCACGAAGTGGGCCCACCATGAATGAAACACAGGACGTAATGTTTACACCATACCGCAAAGCGTAGTATACTAAG
>CADBVG010000134.1 GCA_902798105.1 uncultured Eubacteriales bacterium | reverse complement strand
TCCTTGACTTGCCGCCAGCAAGCCTGCGAAATTTGCAGGCGCGCCTGACGGAAAATTCACTCGCCAGCCAACCACCCTTATTATGCGGTATTTCCCTAATGGCGCAAAACTGTACCATATGGACCGGCCCATCGCCCATGGCGATGGGCCGATAATATTTCCCCTTGCGGAAATCGGCGGTATGGTTTACAATATAAGAGTACCAATATGGCGTCATTCGCGCCAGTAACATAGAAACACAGTTTCAGGGGGTATGAGATATGGATGTCAGGGCATGGTACGATAAGAACCGGGCGCGCCTGGACGCGCTCTATGCGGGGCAGGACCAGTTTGAACGCTACAACCGCCTGGCGGAAGCCTTCCGCGGCCACTTCAACCGCGAGCCCGAGGCCTTTGTCTCGGCGCCGGGCCGCGCTGAGGTGGTGGGCAACCACACCGACCACCAGAACGGCAGGGTGCTGGCGGCGGCAGTGAACCTGGATACCGTAGCGGCCATCGCGCCCCGGGATGATAAACGGGTGACGCTGTACTCCGAAGGCTTCCCCAATGCTTTCGAGGTGGACCTGAACGACCTCTCCATCCACGAGGACGAGGAGGAAACCACCCTGGCCCTGATCCGCGGCGTTGCGGCGCGACTGGTGGAGCTGGGCTATAAGGTCGGCGGCATGGACGCCTGCGTGACCAGCACCGTGTTCAAGGGCAGCGGCCTGTCCTCCTCGGCGGCCTTTGAGGTCATGCTGGTGGGTGCCTTCGACGCGCTGTACAATGGCTGGGTGATCGATCCCCAGGAGAACGCCCGTATCTCCCGCTTCGCCGAAAACGTCTACTTCGGCAAGCCCAGCGGCCTGATGGACCAGATGGCCAGCGCCGTGGGCGGCCTGTCCATCCAGGACTTCGGCACCGACCCCACCACCGTCGAGGCCATCCGCTATGATTTCGGCGCGAAGGGCTACGCGGTGTGCGTGGTCAGCGCCGGCGGCGAGCACGGCAACCTGACCGAAGAGTATGCCGCCATCCCTTACGAGATGAAGTGCGTGGCCAAGCAGATGGGCTGCGAGCTGCTGCAGAACGTGACCCCCGAGGCACTGTTCGCAGCCATCCCGAGGCTAAAAAACGTGGTGACCGATCGCTCCATACTGCGGGCGCTGCACTTCGTGGACGCCACCCGGCGCGCCCAGGAGGCCGCCGAGGCCCTGAAGCGGGACGACCTGAATGCCTTCCTGGACGTGGTCATCCGCGCCGGCAACAGCAGCTGGGAGCTGCTGCAAAACCTGAACGTGGCCACCAGCGACAACCAGGAGATTCCCCTGGCCCTGGAGATGAGCCGCAGGATGCTGGAGGGCCGCGGCGCGTGGCGCAACCATGGCGGCGGTTTTGCCGGGACGATACTCGCCTTCGTGCCCTTCGACCTGCTGGACACCTACCGCGCCAACATGGACGCCGTGTTCGGCCAGGGCGCGACCACCGTGCTGGCCATACGTCCCGAGGGAGTCGTTTGGATAAGATGAGGAATTAGGAATCAGGAATTGTGGAGCAAATCCCTGGCGGGATTTGATGGATTGAAAATGAAGTCGAGGGTGTAAACCAGCGTTGAATAAAAGAAATCCGCGAGGATTTCCACGACCATTCCTCATTTCTAATTCCTAATTAAAAAAACGAGGCTGCAAATGACCAATGTGACGAGACTTGAAACCCGCTGCGAGCAGGATACCATGGCGCTTGCATCGGCCCTTGCGCCGATGCTCTCGGCGGGGGACGTGGTGCTGCTGGAGGGCGACCTGGGCGCGGGTAAATCGGTGATGGCCCGGGGCATCGCCCGGGGCATGGGCATCGAAGGACCCATGCCCAGCCCCACCTTTACGTTGATGATCCCCTATGAGGCCAGCGGCCGCAGGCTGTACCACTTCGATTTGTACCGGCTGGTAGACCCGGATGAATATTACGCTGCCGGGCTGGACGAGTTCGTGGGCGGCGACGGCGTGGCCGTGGTGGAGTGGCCGGGTATGGCGGACCTAAACCCCGAGCCCGCGCTGCACATACGCCTTGAGCGTGGCGCGGGAGACGATACCCGCAAGCTCACCATAGAAAACCGCGGCGTGGCGGGGTATAACCCCGGGGCGCTGGAGCGGTGGAGGTGCGACGATGCAGAGTGATTTGAAGCAGCCGACGGTGCTGGCCATCGATACCTCCGGCCCGGTGGCGGGCTGCGCGGTGCTGAAGGATGGCAAGATCGTCCACCAGGTGGCCATGAACCACGGCCTGACCCACTCCGAGACCATTATGCCTGCCGTGGATGCCGCCCTTGAGGGGGCGGGGCTTGGCTGCGGTGATGTGGACGTGTTCGCTGCCGTAGCTGGACCGGGCTCCTTCACCGGGGTGCGCATCGGCGTGTGCGCGGCCAAGGGACTGGCGCACGCGGTGGGGAAGCACTGTGTCGCCGTCCACGCGCTGGAGGCGCTGGCGATGAATTTCTATGGCTTTGACGGCCTGTGCTGCCCGATACTGGACGCCCGCCGGGGGCAGGTATACTGCGCCGCCTTCGACATGGCGGGGGGGATGCCCCGGCGGGCGCTGGCGGACGCTGCCCTGCCGCTGGGAGACTTTATGGCGATCCTGCCCGGGGACCGGCGGCTGGTGTTCGTGGGCGACGGCGTACCGGTGCACGCCAAAACCGTGCGCGATATTCTGGGTGACCGCGCCATGATCGCTCCGCCGAACCTGCGGGACCTGCGCGCCGACGCGGCGTGCCTGCTGGCCGCCGCAAGGCCCGAAGCCTGGGTTCCCGCCGCCCAATTACAGCCCATTTACCTCCGCGCCCCCCAGGCGGTGCGGGAGCGGGAGAGGAGGGGCAAATTCTGATTTATCGAGCTGTTGACGAAGGCCCCAAAAGTAGCCTTCCCCCGGTGGGGAAGGTGGATTTCCCCGAAAACGCTTGCGTTGTTCGGG
>CADBVG010000133.1:6823-7896 GCA_902798105.1 uncultured Eubacteriales bacterium | reverse complement strand
GACTATGCTTTCCCTTCCAATCAAAGAAATCCGCAAGGATTTCCTCCTCCATTCCTCATTCCTAATTCCTCATTCCTCATTGTTCTGATTTATCGAGCATCAACTCGATAAATCAGAATTCCCCAAGGAGCCACCGCCATGAAACCCCTTCTCTTCCTCCTCCACCGCCTCACCGCCCCGGTTCCCTTTCCCGTGGCGGAGCCGCTGGCGCTGCTGCTGCTGCTCATACCGCTCGCTGGGCTCGTCCGCGGGCCGCGGGGCTTCCTGTCCCGGCTGTCAAGGACCGCCCTGACCCTGCTGCTGGCCCTGGCCGTCCTCTGGGGGCCCGCCCTGGCCGTGCCCGCGGACGCCCTCCCCGCCCCGGACGCCGAAGCGCTGGCCTGGCTGTGCGGCAACCTGATCCACGCGCTGGAGGCTTCCGACCCCGACTTCTCCTTCCCCGCCGACGCCCTGGACGCCGCCCCCGCCGCCTCGGGCCTGCCGGGCTGCCGCGTCAAAACCGCCCGCTGCCCGGCTTGGCTGGCGCTGACCCACGCCTGGGGGGCGTTCATCCCGCTGACCGGCGAGGCGATCATCGACCCCGCCGAACCCGCGCCGCTGGTCCCCTTCACCGCCGTCCACGAGCTGATGCACCTGTCCGGCATCGCCGACGAGGGTGCGGCCAACGTGGCCGCCTGGGAGTGCTGCATGGATTTCGGCGGCTCCTTCGCCGACTCCGCCCGGCTGTGGGCCCTGCGCTACGCCATGGGGCGGCTGCGCGCCGCCGACCCCGCCGCCTGGGGGGAAATGCGCGCAAAAATGGAAGGCGCGCTGCTGCGCGCCTTCCTCGATTGCGGCGCCGAGGCCGAGCCCCCGCGCCCGCGCTTTTCCGTTGTCACCGGCGATTACGCCGCCCTGTCGGGCTATCTGGCGGGGGATTAGGGGGTAGGTTTGTAACTGTTCGGTCGCATACAAATTCTGATTTATCGAGCACAGCTCGATAAATCAGAATTGAGGGATTAGGTTTTAGGGGTTAGGTTTTAGGGGGTGGACCAAATCCTGACGGATTTGTTTGATTTAAGGGAAACGGCCGA
>CADBVG010000133.1:1287-6791 GCA_902798105.1 uncultured Eubacteriales bacterium | reverse complement strand
AAAAGAAATCCGCAAGGATTTCTACCTTCCCTAACACCTACAACCTAAAACCTAAAACCTGAATTCTGATTTGTCGCGGAGCGACAAATCAGAATTTCCCTGCCTGAACAGATACTTAGGTTTTAGGGATCAGGTTTCAGAAATTGCAACTGTAGCGGCGGCGCCTGCGCCGCCATTGTGGCCGTCGAGGCGCCTTACGCCTTCCGGTCTTCCCTCTTTTTCCCGCCGCACCCGCAGGAACAGCTGCCGCAGTCGCACCCGCAGGCGGATTTCCCCTGCCGCCGGTTGCGCGCCAGCCGCCACACGGCCAGCCCCACGACCGCCGCGATGGCCAGAATCAGGATGATGTCAAGTGTGTTCATGGGCTGACCTCCTTTGTTGGATCGGCAAATTCTGATTTGTCGCGGGGCGACAAATCAGGATTGAATGAGGAATTAGGAATGATGGTGCAAATCCCTGCGGGATTTGTTTTGATTTAAAGACCGGACAGCCTGATATGACGTATGCATTCCCTTCCAATCAAAGAAATCCGTAAGGATTTCCTCCTCCATTCCTCATTCCTAATTCCTCATTCCTCATTGTTCTGATTTATCGAGCCCTGCCCGATAAATCAGAATATCCCCCCAACCACCCGCACCGCAAACGCCACCACCCAGGCGATCGCGCACTGGAAAATGACCACGGCGACGGCCCACTTGCCGCCCAGCTCCCTTCGGATGGCGGCGACGGCGGCGACGCAGGGGGTATACAGCAAACTGAACACCAGCAGCGACCCGGCGGCCAGCGGCGTCAGGGCCTTGGCCACGCCCCCGGCGTACAGCACATTCAGCACCGAAACCACGCTCTCCTTGGCCATGAAGCCGGAGATCAGCGCGGTGGCCACCCGCCAGTCCCCCAGGCCCAGGGGCCTCAAAACTGGCGCGATCCACCCGGCCACGGTGGCCAGTATGCTCCCCTCGGAGCGCGCCTCGGGCAGCAGGTTGAAGCGCAAATCGAAGCTCTTGAGCACCCACACCACGATGGTGGCGATCAGTATCACCGAAAACGCCCGCTGCAAAAAGTCCTTCGCCTTCTCCCACAGCAGCAGCGCCACGTTCCGGGGGCTGGGCAGGCGGTAGTTGGGCAGCTCCATCACAAAGGGCACCGCCTCGCCCTTGAACAGGGTATTCTTGAAAACCAGCGCCACCAGTATGCTCATCACGATGCCCAGCACGTACAGCTCCACCATCACCAGCCCGCCCTGCCTGGGGAAGAACGCCTGCACGAAGAAGGCGTAGATGGGCAGCTTGGCGGTGCAGCTCATGAACGGGGTCAGCAGTATGGTCATCTTGCGGTCCCGCTCGCTGGGCAGCGTGCGGGTGGACATCACCGCCGGCACGGTGCAGCCGAAGCCGATCAGCATCGGCACGATGCTCCGCCCCGACAGCCCGATCCTGCGCAGCAGCTTGTCCATGAAGAAGGCCACCCGGGCGATGTAGCCGCTGTCCTCCAGGATCGACAGGAAGAAGAACAGCGTGACGATGATGGGCAAAAAGCTCAGCACGGTGCCCACGCCCTCGAATATGCCGCCGACGATCAGCCCGTGGAGCGTCTCGTTCACGCCCCCGGCGGTCAGGGCGGCGTCCGCCGCGTCGGTCAGCGCCCCCACGCCCGTCTCCACCAGCCCCTGCAGCCAGGCCCCGATCACGTTGAAGGTCAGGAAGAACACCAGCCCCATGATGAGTATGAACATCGGTATGGCGGTGTACTTGCCCGTCAGTATGCGGTCGATGCGCTGGCTGCGCTCGTGCTCCCGGCTCACCCTCGGCTTGGTGACGCATTCTTTGCACACCCGCTGGATGAAGGCGAAGCGCATGTCGGCGATGGCGGCGCTGCGGTCCAGGCCGCGCTCCTTCTCCATCTGCAATACGATGTGCTCCAGCGTCTCCCGCTCGTTCTCGTCCAGCTTCAACTGCTCCAGTATCAGCTTGTCCCCCTCGATCAGCTTTGATGCGGCGAATCGGGTGGGAACGCCCGCGGCCCTGGCGTGGTCCTCGATCAGGTGCTGCACCGCGTGCAGGCAGCGGTGCACCGCGCCCCCGTTGTCCTCGGGGCCGCAGAAATCCTGCCGCAAAGGCTTTTCCTGGTAGTGGGCGATGTGGATGGCGTGCTTCACCAGCTCGTCCACGCCCTGGTTCTTCGCCGCGGAAATCGGCACCACCGGCGTGCCCAGGGCGGCCTCCATGCCGTTGATGTCGATGGAGCCGCCGTTGCCGGTCATCTCGTCCATCATGTTCAGCGCCACCACCGTGGGCACCCCCATCTCCAGCAGCTGCATGGTCAGGTACAGGTTGCGCTCGATGTTGGTCGCGTCCACGATGTTGATGATGGCCTTCGGCTTCTCCCGAAGCACAAAGTCCCGGGAAACCAGCTCCTCGCTGGAGTAGGGCGACATGGAGTAGATGCCCGGCAGGTCCGTCACCATGGTGTCGGCATGGCCCCGGATGGCCCCGTCCTTGCGGTCCACCGTCACGCCGGGGAAGTTGCCCACGTGCTGGTTGGAGCCGGTCAGCTGGTTGAACAGCGTCGTCTTGCCGCTGTTCTGGTTGCCCACCAGCGCGAAGGTCAACAGCGTGCCCTCCGGCAGCGGGTCGCCGCTGCCCTTGGGGTGGTACTTGCCGTCCTCGCCCAGGCCCAGGTGGGGCGACTCCCGCCGCATGGCGGGCTTTTCGCCCGACGTCTGCGCCGGATGGTGGATGGGCAGCACGGTGATGTGGTCCGCGTCCGCCAGCCGCAGCGTCAGCTCGTAGCCGCGGATGCGCACCTCCATCGGGTCCCCCAGCGGGGCCAGCCGCACGACCTCCACCTCCGCCCCGGGGATCACCCCCATGTCCAGGAAGTGCTGGCGCAGCGCCCCCTCCCCCCGGACCGTTTCAATCCGGGCATACTGCCCGATCTGCAAATCCCGCAATGTCATAGATGTCACTCTTTCGCGTGTTGGTAAATTCTGATTTGTCGCTGGAGCGACAAATCAGAATTGAATGAGGAATTAGGAATGAGGAATTAGGAATGATGGTGCAAGAAATCCGCAAGGATTTCCTCCTCCATTCCTCATTCCTAATTCCTCATTCCTCATTGTTCTGATTTATCGAGCAGGGCTCGATAAATCAGAATTTCCTTCCCCACCAGTATAATAACACATACTAACCGTGTCAAGTTAACATTATCAAACTTATCCCAAAACAAGCGCCGCCCCCGTTTCCCGGAAGCGGCGCTCGTCCTGGTCCAGCCCCATGGCTGCGCCTGCGGCATGTTCACCGAAGGCCGACGGTCCGCGGAACCGCCGCCCTTCGCCCGTGCCGCGTCATGGCGATCATCCGTTACTTAGATGATATAGACCCTGTTGCCGTCCTTGTCGTAGAACCGGATGGTGTAGCCATTGGAGCGGGTCTTGAGCATATTGGTGGAGACCCACAGCTTCTTGCCCTTGTAGCAGACCTCGAGCCACTCCACATCGCGATCGTCAAAGCCGAAGCGGCCGGTCAGCTTCAGCAGCTTGCCCTTTTCCACGACGCCCTGGCTGGCGCACTCCATGCCGGGGGTCTTGCGCAGGTTGGTGTGGGCGCTGACCTTCACATACAGGCCCTTGATCTTGGTGTCGATGGAATAGACGGCCCTCTCGGTGGACATGCCCTTGCCGCCCTTGGCCCAGACGACCTTGGTCAAATTCTTGCTGGTCTTCTTCAGGTCGGCAGTCTTGAACCAGGCCTTGGTGTTGGCGGTTTCGTTCACGATCAGGCGGGCATATTTGCCGCAAACCTTGTCGCACCAGGCAGAGGAGCCCTTCTGCACGACGCTCTTGGTCTTCCCGCTGGACTTCGCGGCATCGTAAGCCGCGGAATCCTTCTTGAATTCGACCCACATGCCGGCCTTGATGTCGCAGGCCGCAAAGGCTGTGGACGCGGCCGCCAGCACGATCGTCAGCACCAGCAGCACAGATACAAGTTTCTTCATGGTCTTTCCCTCCTGTATTTTTTCTTCTGAATGCGAACCCCGTCGGCGGCACGCCCCCAAATCCCGCGGTCTTCGCGGACATCCGTCGCAGGGCGATACGACCGCGGCGGGGCTTCGGCCCGCGCCGCGTCGGTACCCGCCTATGGTAGCATACTCACCGGGCCCTGTCAATGAACCTGTTGGGACAATATCTCAACAAAATATGCGCACAATTCCATCCCGAATCGCCCGACATGCCGGCCACTACGGCTTCTCCCGTATCACGATCTTCACCCCGGCGCGGGCCCATTGCACGATCTGCTTCATCGTCTTCTCGGGCACGGCCACGCACCCGGCGGTATACTTGTTCTTCCCGGTGCAGTGCAGGAAGATACAGCTGCCCTTGTGGGGGGTGCCCTCGGCGTTGTAGTCGATGAACAGGCAGTAGTTGTACACACCCTTGTAATTGATCAGGTATTCGTCGCTCTTCGTGTGCTTGCGGTCCACCTTGCGCTCGTCCACCAGCTTGTTGTAGTATTCGCTGTCGGAATCCCCGCACCAGTAGTGGTATTTGGTCACCTTGGTGTAGGGCATCTGCGCGCCGGGGTCGTCCTTGATGCCGAAGGGCGTGGTCAGGTTGTAGGTGCCCGCGGGGGTCTTCTTGTCCCCCTCCTTGGTCTTGCCGATGCCGTTCTTGCCCACGTAGGCGTCGCAGGACAGCACCTCGTTCCACACCCCGTCCACCTTCTCGTGGAGCGACAGCACGGCCTTGCTGCCGCCGGTGTAATCCACCAGCACGATCTGGTCGGTCTGGCTGGCGACCTCCAGCGCCGCCGCCGCGCTGCCCTGCTGGGGGGCCTGCTGCGCCGCCACGGTCACGGGGATGACCACCTTCTGCTTGCCGTACTTCACCGTCAGCTTCGTGGACCCGGCCTTCACGCCCTTCACGACGCCCTTCTTGTTGACCGAGGCCACCTTCTTGTTCTTCACCTTGTAGCTCTCGCCGCCGCCCCGGGGCAGGGTCAGCGCCTCGCCCACGGAAAGCGCGATGGCCTTCGGCAGCACCACCACGCCCAGCTTCGCCGTCGCGCCGCCGCCGGTGGCCGTCACCACGGCCCGGCCCACCGACACCGCCGTGACCACGTTCCCCGACAGCGATACCACCGCCCCGTCCGACGTGGCCCAGGCAATATCCGCCAGCTTCACGTTCTTCAGCTTCGGCTTCAGCGTCACCGCGCCGCCCTCGACCATCAGCCCCAGCTTCGCGGGAAACCTGATGCTCGCCTTCTTCGCCGCCATCGCCCCCACGGGCAGCAGCGCCATCACCAGCGCCATCACCAGCGCAAACAACCGCTTATACATATGCAACCCTCCCGGATATTATACCAAAGCTATCATAACACACAATATTGACGCCGGTGGGACGGGAGGGGGACAAATTCTGATTTATCGAGCCCTGCTCGATAAATCAGAACAATGAGGAATGAGGAATTAGGAATGAGGAATGGAGGAGGAAATCCTTGCGGATTTCT
>CADBVG010000133.1:0-1273 GCA_902798105.1 uncultured Eubacteriales bacterium | reverse complement strand
GGCTGTCTGTTCTTGTAATTAAAACAAATCCCGCAGGGATTTGCACCATCATTCCTAATTCCTCATTCCTAATTCCTCATTCAATTCTGATTTGTCGCCTCGGCGACAAATCAGAATTTCTCCATCTCCCTCATCGCCCTGCCATGCACGTGCTTCACCCAATCCTGGGACAAATCCATCCTTCTGGCGATCTCCTTCCAGCTCAGACCGTTCAGGTAGCGGTAGGCCATCACGGCCCGCTGCCCGGGGTCGGTCAGGGCGTCGATGCACCCCATGGCGTCCAGCGACCGCCGGGCCTCGGCGTCGATGCGCGCGTCCACCTCCCGTTGCAGCTTCTCCAGCGCCCTCGAGCCGCCCCCGCTGCGGCAATCCGCCATCTGCATACACCACCTGCGCCGCTCCAGCAGCGCCTCCATGCGCGCCCGCGACCAGCGGGCCTCCCCCAGCGCCTCCTTCGCGTTCATGCACATACCCCCTTCAATATGTTCAATAGTCTGGACAAATCGATTATACTTCACTCCCGCCATTCTGTCAACCCTCCTTGACAAAATGTCCAGGCTGTTGTACAATTTATCCAACCCAACCACAGGAGGCCCGCCCATGCTGATCCCGAACCTCTCCGTGCTGCTGGCCGAGCGGCGGCTGACCCTGACGAAGGTCGCCCAGGACACCGGCCTGTCCCGCACCACGCTGACGGCGCTGACCACCCGCAGCGCGAAGGGCATACAGTTCGACACGCTGAACCGGCTGTGCCAGTACCTGAAGGTCACGCCCGACGCCCTGTTCGTCTATCGCCCCTTCGACCTGGCGCTGGACTGCCCGGGCGAGCCGGGGCACAGCGAAGTCACATTCACCGTCACCGCCATGATCGGCGCCTCGGAGAAGCTGGCGCTGGCCTGTGACGCCGCGCTGGTCGACGCCCCCGACGGCACGCTGGACGCCCTGCGGGTGCGGCTGTCCCTGCCCGACCCCACCGGGGACGACCGCCGGCTCCTGGCGCTGCTGCAAGCCCTGCCCCCCTCGGTGCTGGCCGACCTCGAACGGGACATACTCGCCGCCTTCGACGCGCATATCGACCCCGCCCGCGCCCCCCGCGACTACATCCCCGACCTGCGCTGGCCCTGGGACGCCCCCCTGTAGCCCCACCCGCCATGGCGGCGCAGGCGCCGCCATAAAGGAAATACCGCATAATAAGGGTGGTTGGCTGGCGAGTGAATTTTCCGTCAGGCGCGCCTGCAAATTTCGCAGGCTTGCTGGCGGCAAGTCAAGGAAT
>CADBVG010000132.1 GCA_902798105.1 uncultured Eubacteriales bacterium | reverse complement strand
AAACCGTTGGTTTGCCGGTTTCGCCTGAAAGGCGAAACTGCCACGGCTCAAATCATAGATTTGAGGCGCGGCACCGTCCGCGACAAATCAGAATTTCACCCCAGGCGCTTGCCGTTTTAACCTTTTCCCTCTATACTCTTGCAGACATCGAAAAACGCGATGAATCCTGAACGACAGGAGTGTGAAAAACATGGTGGTTGGAGTCGACGCTTATGCCAAGGCGCGAAAACTGGGCCTGAAGGCCTACCACAACAGCCTGCAAAAGCGGCTGAACCCGTCGCTGCCGGTGCTGGAGGAGATCGAGCCCCAGCTGAACAGCCTCAGCCGCGCGTCGCTGGGCCTGATACAGGTTCCGCTGACCAAGGTGGTCGGTACGGCCTCAAAGGGGCGCACCAACGCCTTCGCCCCCAACTTCATGCCCGTGCTGGACCCGGGCTCGGAGTTTGCCCGCAAGTGGGTCACGCTGTGCGAGAGCGTCGTGGAGCAGGGCATGAACCAGCCGGTAAAGGCGCTGGAATACCTGAATCAATTCTACCTCGTGGAGGGCAACAAGCGCGTCAGCGTGATGAAATACCTGGACGCGGTGTATATCGAGGCCGAGGTCACCCGGGTCATGCCCGGGCGCACCGACGACCCGGTCAACCAGCTCTATTATGAATTCCTGCCCTTCTACGCCGATACCGGCATCAACTACCTGTGGTTTTCCCGCCCCGGCAGCTACGCCAAATTGTACGCGCTGGTGGGGAAGACCCCGGGGGAAAAGTGGACCAGCGAGGAGCTGAGCGACTTCCTGGCCGCCTACATGCGCTTTCGCACCGAGTACAAGGCGCGGGAGGCTATCAGCGACGCGGGCAAGCTGCCCGCCACCACCGGCGACGCCTTCCTGATCTACCTGGCGGCCACCGGCTATGCCGACGCCCCCCGGAAGTACGAGCCCCAGATTCGCGGCGAGGTCAAGGCGCTGTGGGGAGAGTTCGAGAAGGAAAAGGAGCCGGAGAACGTCGCCCTGATCATGAAGCCGACGGAGCAGAAGCAGGGCGGCCTGCTGAACACGCTGTTCGGCCCCTCCAGCGTGAAGGTGGCCTTCCTGTACAACCGGGAGCCCTACCAGTCCGGCTGGACCTACTGGCACGACCTGGGCCGCCTGAACCTGGAAAACGAGATGGGGGACCGGGTGAAGACCACGGTGTGCGTCTGCCCGGACCCGGCGAACTATGAAGCCGAGATCGAGCGGCTGATCCAGGAGGGCAACAAGCTGATCTTCACCACCTCGCCGGTGATGCTGGCGGCCTGCATGAAGCAGTCGGTGAAGCACCCGGACGCCCGCATACTCAACTGCTCGCTGCTGGCCTCCTGGCAGCGGGTGCGCAGCTACTACCTGCGCATCTACGAGGTCAAGTTCCTCATCGGCATGATCGCCGGGGCGCTGACCCGCAACGACAAGGTGGGCTACATCGCCGACTATCCCATCGCCGGCATGGCCGCCAGCATCAACGCCTTCGCCCTGGGGGCCCGCATGGTCAACCCGCGGGTGAAGGTCTACCTGGCCTGGTCCACCCGCAAGGACTTCGACCCCGAGGACCCCTTTGGCGATAAATCGGTGCAGGTCATTTCCAGCCTGGATGTGGGCGCGCCCAGCCACCACGCCGTGGAATACGGCCTTTATACCCAGTGGGACGGCGTCAAGGAGAGTCTGGCCATCCCCGTGCTGGACTGGAGCCGCATCTATGAATCCCTGACCCGCAGCGTGCTCACGGGCAGCTGGAACAACACCGGCACCGACAAGCCCAAGGCCGTCAACTACTGGTGGGGCCTGTCCTCCGACGCGGTGGATCTGGTGATGACCCAGCGCATGGACATCGGCCTGAAGCGGCTGGTGGAGCTGGTGAAGGAGCACATCCGCGAGGGCGTGTTCTGGCCCTTCGAGAGCATCATCCGCGACCAGGACGGCGCGATCCGCTGCCCCGTGGACGGGCGGCTCAGCCCCGCGGACATCATCGCCATGGACTGGCTGGTGGACAACGTGGTGGGCGGCTTCCCGACCATCGACGAGCTGAAGGACGAGGCCCGCGCCCTGGTGGAGCTCCAGGGCATCCGGGAGATCGAAATGCCCTCGCCCTCCGCGTTCAGCTGGAAGGCGGAGGAATTGCAGGGGGATGCGAGGAAGTAGGGGTTAGGTTTTAGGGGTTAGGTTTTAGGGGGTGGAGCAAATCCTGACGGATTTGTTTGATTCAATGGAAACGGCAGAGGTCTCAACGCTTCTCGAACCCTTTAATCAAAAGAAATCCGCAAGGATTTCTACCTTCCCTAACACCTAAAACCTATAACCTAAAACCTGAATTCTGATTTGTCGTAGCGCGACAAATCAGAATTACATCGATCATACAAAAGGGGCGTCAGGCATGAAGATCATGGTGCTTTCCGACATTGCGGACAAGGCGCTTTGGGACTATCTGGACCGGCGGCTGCTGGAGGGGATCGACCTGATCCTCTCCTGCGGCGACCTGCCCGCGGAGTACCTGTCCTTCCTGACCTGCTTTACCAACGCGCCGATACTCTACGTCCACGGCAACCACGACAAGGGCTATGACAAAAAGCCCCCCGAGGGCTGTACCTGCGTGGACGACGACATTGTCGAGGTCAACGGCGTGCGGGTGCTGGGCCTGGGGGGCAGCATGCGCTATCGCCCCAATGAGCCCTACATGCACACCGAGCGCCAGATGGCCCGCCGCGCCAGAAAGCTGTGGTGGAAGCTTCACCGGCACAGGGGCTTTGACATCCTGCTGGCCCATGCCCCCGCGAAGGGCGTCGGCGACATGGAGGATATTCCCCACCAGGGCTTTGCCACCTTCCTGAAGCTCATGGACCGCTGGCACCCCCGCTACATGGTCTACGGTCACGTCCACCAGGAGTACGGCGCCTTCGGCTTCCAGCGCGAGCGGCAATATGGCGAGACGGTGTGCGTGAATGCGTATAAGAGGTATGTGATAGAATTCTGATTTATCAGGCTGTTGCGTCAGCCCAAAGCCTTCCCCTATGGGGAAGGTGGCGCGTAGCGCCGGATGAGGTCCCCTTACGGTGCGCCTCGCGCCTCTGCTGAAAAATGCGTTGTACCATCGTCGGAGACCTCATCCG
>CADBVG010000131.1:4519-5410 GCA_902798105.1 uncultured Eubacteriales bacterium | reverse complement strand
GACCCCGCAGGCTTGCTGGCGGCAAGTCAAGGGGGCTTGACGCAGCCAGGGCGGAAAAGATGCTCACGGAATCGCTGGGCTAAACTGAGAGGAGTATGAACAATGAATTCAGGAGGCGTCATGAAGAAGCTGATTGCGATCCTGCTGGCGGCGATGCTGTTGTGCGGCCTGCCGGCCATGGCGGAACAGGGCGGCGATGCGGGCGATATGGGCCGCTTCAGCATTCCCCATATCCCCACGCCCAGCATTCCCCCGATCGAGGTGCCTGAAATCGAGGAGATCGAGGTGCCGAAAATTCCCACCGCGGCCCCCACCGACACGGCGATCAGGGTGCCCGAGATTCCCGTGGTGGACGTGCCCGGGGCCGACGCGCCCCAGCCCACGCCCAGCCCCTCGGACCCTGTGGCGGCGGCGCTGGCGGCCCTCGGGGTGGACGCCTACCGGCCCCTCCGCGAGGCCCTGGGCCGGGGCGAAACCGTGGGCGACGGCAGCCGGGGCGACGCGGCGAAGGGGCTGCAGCAGCTGCTGGTGGCCTTCGGGCAGGACATCAGGGCGGACGGCATCGTGGGCCCCAAGACCATCGCCGCGCTGAACGCGGTGCAGGACAGGTACGGCCTGCCCCGGACCGCCGCCCTGGACGCCGCGGGCCTCGCCGCGCTGCTGCCGCTGCTGTTGTCGGGGGAAGCGGTCAATCCGTAGCGGCGCAACCCGCCGCCACGCCCGCGGAACGAATGCATCGTTGCACCCGGCAGGCGCCGCAACGGCGCCCCCACAACGCGGGATAAATCAGAATTGAGTGGCTAGTGGCTAGTGATCAGTGGCTAGTGAATGATGAAATCCTTGCGGATTTCTTTGATTTAATAGGCCGAGAGGCGTTGGAACTTCTGCCGT
>CADBVG010000131.1:3200-4396 GCA_902798105.1 uncultured Eubacteriales bacterium | reverse complement strand
TTTCGGCAAAAACGCAAGCGTTTTCACCGAAATCCACCTTCCCCACCGGGGGAAGGCCACTTTTGGAGCCTTCGTCAACTGCTCGACAAATCAGAATTTACCTGCGACTGAACAGTTATCCCAGATCAATAAAAAAGGAGTACATGATATGCGAACCATTCGAATCCTTGCCCTTGTGCTGTCCCTGCTGCTGGCCGTCGCGGCCAACGCCGACGTCGTCTCCGCCCCGGGGATGAGCCGCGTGGCGGCGGGGAAGGGCTACCGGCAGGCGGACGCGCTGGCGGCGCAGATGGGCGTGGCGCTGGCCGACGGCATGCCGCTGTACGCGCCCGCCAACGCCCAGCCGCTGAACGCCTACATGGTGGTCGATCCCCGGTGCGAGGTGGGCATCGACCGGGACGACATCTATCCGGTCAGCGAAAAGGGCCTGGTCCCGGAGATCACCGATTGCCTGGACCGGTGGATCGAGGACATCCAGTCGGCCTCCGGCAACGTGATTCGCTTCGTGGCCGACCCGAACGACGCGGACGTGCTGGTCAGCGCCTGCCAGAGCTTCAAGCGCTACGGCGAATACAGCGGCGGCGGCATGAGCGCCGTGGGCTATGCCTGCACGGTGCAGCTGACCGCCACGCAGCTGTCGGACACCGGCAACAGCGCCGGTCTCACCCTGACGAACAAGCCCCAGGACACCGTCGCCCTGCGGGGCAACGGGCGCTTCTGGAAGACCGCGCCGAAGCTGGCGGGCAGCGACCAGCTGGACGCCTTCGTGGGCAATATCATGTGCTGGTACGGCTACGGCGTCCAGGCGGGCTCGAAGGGCGCGCCGGTGAAGCGCGTCCAGCAGGGCCTGATCCGCCGCCAGTTCCTGGGCGGCAAGGCCGACGGCAGCTTCGGCCCCAAGACGGGGAAGGCGCTGCAGGCGCTCCAGGCGGCCTGCGGCCTGGAGCAGACCGGCGTCGTCGACGGCAAGACCCTGGTCGCGCTGTACTACGACCGCGACGCCGTGGACGCGGTGCGGTAAACCAGAAGGTGAGGTTTTAGGTTTTAGGTGTTAGGGAAGGTAGAAATCCTTTCGGAGTTCGTAACTGTTCAGTCGCAGGTAAATTCTGATTTGGCGAGCTGTTGACGAAGGCCCCAAAAGTGGCCTTCCCCCGGTGGGGAAGGTGGATTTGACGAAAAATGCTTGCATTGTTTCG
>CADBVG010000131.1:0-3162 GCA_902798105.1 uncultured Eubacteriales bacterium | reverse complement strand
GCGTAACGTTAGGGGAGGACCTCATCCGTCACGGCTTCGCCGTGCCACCTTCCCCACCGGGGGAAGGCTTTTGGCTGCCGCAACGGTGGTGCAAATCCCGTGGCCGAAGGCATAGCGAAGCGTTAGCACCACCGCCTAAAACCTAACCCCTAATCCCTCAATTCGGCCTGCCTTCGCCCTCAAATATGACCATCTCCCCCCGCTTGCGGATCAGGGCCGCCAGCGCCGGGTCGCGCACGGTCCAGGCCGCCATCGGCGTGCGGAACATGAAGCGCTGGAAGTGGGGGGCGAAGAAGCGCCGGGCGTTGGCGTCATAGGCGATGAAGTCGGGCCGGGAGACGAAGTTGGCCAGCAGCCCCGCCATGCAGAAGGCAGAGATGCCGTTCCCGGCGGGGCGGTAGCTGGGCATCGGCCCCACCAGCTGCCCCCGCACCACCCGGGGCGCGTGGAAGCGGAACCAGGCCACGATCAGCGGGTTGAAGGATTCCACGATGAATTCCCCGTCATAGCCCGCCGTGATGTCCATCAGCGCGCGGCACAGCCTGCCGTTGCCGGGCCCGCTCTTCAGCTCGATCAGCAGGGGCGTCTTGCCTCCCACGGCGTCCAGCACCTCCCGCAGCGTGGGCACGCGGGCATCGTCGACGCCGCCCAGGGGGATGGCCTTCAGTTCCGCCAGCGTCAGCCGGCGCACCTTGCGCGCGTCCCCGGCCAGGCGCAGCAGGTCGTCGTCGTGGAACACCACCACCTGCCCGTCCCCGGTGAAGCGGATGTCCAGCTCCATGCCGTAGCCCGCGTCCCGGGCGGCGATGAAGGCGGGCAGCGTGTTTTCCACCACGCCGCTTTTGATGTCGTGGAGCCCCCGGTGGGCGAATTGCTCGCCGCGCCAGCGTTCGCACTTGCGGTAGCACAGGCTGGGGTGGGCCATGAAGGCCAGCGCGGCGAAGATGATGAGCAGTATCAGCCATAGGGACATGGTCGGCACCTCCGGCGTCATTGGTAACAATGCCATCATTATACGCCATTTGGCGGCGGTATGCAAACCGGCGGGCAAATCTGATTGCCGACGTGAACGCCGCTCCAGCGCCAACGTTTATTCACATCGCCGCAATGCGATTGCAGCGCATGCATTTGCCCTGATGTGCCCATGTGAACGCAAATTTAGCTTGACAATCCATCCCCGGTTGTGTATAATACCTGTGTCATGCGGTCGTGGCGGAATAGGCATACGCGCACGTTTGAGGGGCGTGTGGGAGACCGTACGGGTTCAAGTCCCGTCGACCGCACCACAGTCCGTCCGAAAACACAGTTTTCGGACGGATATTTTATGCACAGGCCGCAAAAAACAAGCCGTCGTCCGGCCCAAAATCGCGAAGCATAGGGAGGTTCCCCAATGGAAACAGCCCGGAAACACAGCGTTTCCGGGCTGTTATTATGCCCTGGGACGGGCGATTTGCCCCTTATTTCGCCTTGACGGCCTTGGCCTTGGACCAGGCGGACCAGTAGCTCTTGCCGTTGACGGTGCGGTAGGCGCGCATGCGGAAGTAATAGGTCCTGCCGGCCTTGAGGCCCTTGACGGCCAGGCTGGTCTTGGACGCGCCCTTCACGATCTTCTTGACCGAGCTGGCGAAGCTGGATTTCAGGCTGTAGATGACCTGGTAGCCGGTGACGCCGGTCACCTTCTTCCATCTGACGGTGACCTTGCCCGAGGTGGCCTTCAGCCTGGAGATGGCGGGGGCGGGGGGCACGATCCTGAAGGTCATCTTGCGGCTGCCGGTGTAATTGCCCTGGCCGGTGATGGTGACGGTGGCCACGCCCATCCTCTTGTTGTTGGCGTAGGCGCAGGTGTAGTCCACGCCGGGCACCAGGGTTTCGCCGTTGTCGGTCAGCTCGGGCACCGGCTTGTGCGCCTTGCCGTTGTAAACCCGGTCGCCGATGGGCTCGGCGGTGGCTTCGCTGATGTCCCGGGCGGTGATGGTGAAGTATTCCTCGGCCACCGTGATGGTGAAGTTGGGGCCGAAGTCCAGCCCGCCCTGGAGGATGCGGTAGGCGCCCGCGTCCTCGCCGGGCTCGCGGGTCAGCCAGCCGTTGTTGCGGAAGAAGGGCGTGCCGTGGTCCTTGGCGTCCTGCAGGATGTAAGTGGCGTTGGTGATGGTCAGCGTGGACTTGCCGTCCACGGTGTTCAGCGGCACGGCGTAGCCCGGCAGGCCGCCGATGTCCTGGTGCAGGGGGCTGGTCTCGTCGCTGGTCAGCCAGGAGCCTTCCTTGTAGACCGGGTCCTTGGCGCCGAGGGCCTTGGTCAGGCCCGCGCGGGGTGTGACGACCACCGCGCGGGGGGTGATGGCCGCGGGGATCATCACCGGCTGGCAGTAGTAATAGTCCTTGTCCGCGCCGGTCAGGCCGAAGGTGAGCTTCAGCTCATAGCTGCCCACGTCGCTGCCGGGGAAATCGCGGCTGGCGCCGTCGGCGTTCTTTTTGATGTCGGTCACGTTGATCTGAACGTCGGTGTGGCCGTCTATGAAGCCGGCCAGCTGGAAGTTTTCGGCCTTCGGCGCGGTGATGGCGTACACGGTGGCGCCGCTGGCGTTCTTCTTGAAGGTGGCGGCGGTGCAGTCGAACACCTTGGTCACCGCCGGGCCGGAGTAGGTGACGGTCAGCGGGGTCTTGCCGGTGGTGTCCTCGTTGGTCTCGACGGCCGGGGCGACCGCCTCCACCTCCAGGGGCGCGGCGTTCAGGGCCAGGCCGAGGTCCAGGTCCAGGTCGGAAAGGTCCTCGATGGCGATTTCCGCGCCGTCGTCGAATTCGATGTCCACGCCCTCGTCCGGGGCGGCTTCGGGAGCGGCTTCGGCGGTCACCTCCACGGCGTCGATGGCGATTTCCTCCGCCACGGCCAGCGCCGGGCACAGCAGCGCCACGCACAGCGCCAGGGCGCAAAGCGCCCGCCAGGTCTTGCGAATGTTCATGCTTGCATACCTCCTTTGACATGTCGTGGTTTATGTATAGTTATTACAATTATATTACAACGTCCCGCCCCCGGCGTCAAGGGCGTTTGCGTGAAATTCTGAATTGGCGAGCTGTTGACGAAGGCCCCAAAAGTGGCCTTCCCCCGGTGGGGAAGGTGGATTTCGGTGAAAACGCTTGCGTTTTTGCCGAAAGACGGATGAG
>CADBVG010000130.1 GCA_902798105.1 uncultured Eubacteriales bacterium | reverse complement strand
GGGGCGGCGCCGGCAGCGGCGGGCGCGGCGGCGGGGGCGGAACCGCCCGCCAGCGCGGCGTCGGGGTCCTCGCCGGGCTGGCCGATCACGCACACGTTCTCCAGGCAGGGCACGTCGTCGCCTTCCTCATACAGCACCTTCAGCAGGGTGCCGGCGGTCTCCGCCTCGCACTCGAAGGCGGCCTTGTCGGTCTCATAGGTAAACAGTATATCGCCCACCGCGACGGCGTCGCCGGGCTTTTTCTTCCATTCGGTGATGATGCAGCTTTCCACGGTATTTCCCTGTCTCGGCATGATGACTGCAACGGCCATGTAAGCATCCTCCCTGTATCCATTCAATTTTGTTTCAGGCGTTGACAACACGGTCACAACCTGCATGATTATATTGTAACAGTATTGAGCGAAACAATCAATGAAACAACGTTTTATTCACCCCAACTTTACCAAATTTAACATAGGAATGTAATGGGCTTGCCGCACCCTGCGCGACATCGCAAAAAAACATATTGAAAAAACGTGCCGAAAAATGTATAATGATTGTACAACTGACATTTGGGGAGGAAACGCCATTGTCTGCGCGCAATTCGGCCAAGGGTCTGGTGATTCACAACGGGAAGCTGCTGGTGAACAAGTGCATCTCCCGGTTTGGGACGTACTATGCCCTGCCGGGGGGCGGGCAGCACACCGGCGAGATGCTGGGCGAGACCGTGCGCCGGGAGGTGCTGGAAGAGACCGGCTATAGTGTGGCGCCTCTGCGGCTGTCGGGCATCTACGAGCGCATCTGCGAGGGCCGCAGGGACGGCAACAGCCACAAGATCTACTTCGTCTTCCTGTGCCGCCTGGACGGCACCGAGCGCAATGTGCCCACCGAAAAGGACCGCTTCCAGATCGGCTGCGAGTGGATCGACCTGAAGGACGCCCACCGCAAAAACCTGTTCCCCCGGGCCATACGGGACAACCTGTCCGGCCTGCTGGGCCAGGGCAACACCATATTCATCGGGTCGGAAAAGGACCGGTAAGGCGAATTGGAATTCAGGTTTTAGGTTATAGGTTTTGGGTGTTAGGGAAAGTAGAAATCCTTGCGGATTTCTTTTGAATAAAGGACCGAGAAGGGTTGAATTCCCGGCCGTTTCCTGGCGGCAAGTCAAGGAATTTGCAGAATGTGCATGGCGGAAATGGCACCGCCAGACATGCCGCCCGTTTGTGCGGTATTTCCTTAAATCAAACAAATCCGTCAGGCTTTGGTCCACCCCCTAAAACCTAATCCCTCAATTCTGATTTATCGAGCCTCAGCTCGACAAATCAGAATCATACCCCCTTTGTAAATTCCAAATTGATCTTTTTTATTTATCCCTTTAGCGATATTGATTTATTCCTATCTGCGTTATATAATACAGTCAATGGCGGGCGCGAGCGTGTAACCGCCCCGCGAGATATCCAAACGAAGGAGAAAACGCGATGATCATCACTCAGAAAAAGCCCCTTGAAGAGCTGCTGGGCATGCTGGACGGCGCGAAGACGGTGGCCCTGGTCGGCTGCGGCAGCTGCGCCACGGCCTGCGCCACCGGCGGCGAGAAGGAAATCGCCGACCTGACCAAGGTGCTGGAGCAGCACGGCATGAAGGTCGTGGCCACGGCCATGAGCGAATACTGCTGCATGCACCTGAAGACCCGCACCATCCTGAAGCCCGTCATCGCCGCCAACCCCGACGCGGTGGTGGCCATGTCCTGCGGCGACGGCGTGCAGGTGATCGCCCAGTATTGCAAGTGTCCCGTGTACCCCTCCAACAATACCATGTTCCTGGGCGAATCGGTGAAGCTGGGCCTGTTTGAAGAGGCCTGCCACCTGTGCGGCGACTGCGTGCTGGGCAAGACCGGCGGCATCTGTCCCATCTCCCGTTGCGCCAAGAGCCTGGTCAACGGCCCCTGTGGCGGCTCGCGCAATGGCAAGTGCGAGGTCAACCCCGAAAACCCCTGCGCCTGGATCGAGATCTACAACAAACTGGTGGAGCTGGGCCAGGAGTACAAGATCGGCATCACCCGCGACGACAAGGGCTATGAAAAGGTTTCCTATCCCAGGACCATCAACATCAGGGGGGACAAGAAATGAGCGTACTGCAGCAGGCACTGGAAAACGGAAAATTCGGCGTGACCGCCGAAATGGCGCCCCCCAAGGGCTTCGACTTTACCGAACAGATGGAGGCGGCCGAGCTGCTCAAGGGCAAGGTCCACGCCATCAACGTCACCGACATGCAGAGCGCCTGTCTGAAGGCGAGCTCCATCGGCCTGTGCGTGAAGCTGAAGCTGGCGGGCCTGGAGCCCATCATCCAGATGACGGGCCGCGACCGCAGCCGCATGGCCATCATGGGCGACATGCTGGCGGCGGCGTCCTTCGGCATCGACACCATGCTGGCGCTGACCGGCGACCACACCATGGTGGGCGACTGCAAGGCCAGCAAGCCCGTTTATGACCTGGATTCCGTGGGCATACTGCGGATGCTGTCCACGATGGAAGCCACCGGCAAGGACTGCGGCGGCAACGACCTGGCCTCCACCCCCACCTTCTACAAGGGTGCGGCGGTGACCCCGGTATACGAGCCCCAGATTTTGCAGATCAACAAGCTGCGCCAGAAGGTGGACGCCGGCGCAAGGTACATCCAGACCCAGGGCATCTTCGACCTGGACGCGCTGAAGCGGTTCATGGACGCCGTGGACAAGGCCGGCATCAAGGCCCACATCATGGCGGGCATCATCCCCCTGAAGGCCGCCGGCATGGCGAAGTACATGAATGAAAACGTGCCCGGCATCGCCGTTCCCCAGGACATGATCGACCGCCTGGCCGCGGCCGCCGCCGAGGGCAAGGAAAAGGGCGTGAAGGGCCTGCCCGCCAAGCTGGGCATCGAGATGGCCGCCGAGATGATCGCGAAGATCAAGGCCGAGGGCATCTGCGACGGCGTGCACATCATGGCCATCGGCGCGGAAAAGAACGTGCCCACCATCCTGGAAAAGGCCGGCGTGACGATCTGAAATTGACATGAAATCACATGCAGGGGCGCCGTAGCGGCGCCCCTGTTGATTTAGGATGGGGTTGGCAAATTCTGATTTGTCGCGGAGCGACAAATCAGAATTTGAGTGGCTAGTGAAGGAGGAAATCCTTGCGGATTTCTTTTGATAAAAGGACCGACAAATCCCGTAGGGATTTGCTCCACCACTAGTCACTAGCCACTAACCACTAATCACTCAATTCTGATTTATCGAGCCCTGCTCGATAAATCAGAATTTATAGCACCAAACCCATCAACAGCCCAACGCACAGGGAGGAATACACCATGCCTGATAAACTATACTTCGCCTCCGACTACATGGAAGGAGCCCACCCGGCCATACTGAACCGCCTGGTGCAGACCAATATGGAGCATACCGCCGGCTATGGCCTGGACCCCTATTCCGAAGCCGCCCGGGAGAAGATCCGCGCCGCGTGCCAGGCCCCCGAAGCCGACGTGTTCTTCCTCGTCGGCGGTACCCAAACCAACGCCACGGTGATCGACGCGCTGCTGCGCCCCTGGCAGGGGGTGGTGGCCGCCGAAACCGGGCACATCGCCACCCACGAGGCCGGTGCCATCGAATTCGGAGGCCACAAGGTGCTTACCGTACCCCAGATCGACGGCAAGCTGTCGGCGGAGACCGTCGCCCGCTGCGTCGAGGCCTGGAAGCAGGACGACAACCGGGAGCACACGGTCATGCCCGGCATGGTGTACATCTCCCAGCCCACCGAGTACGGCACGCTGTATTCGCTGGCGGAGCTGGAGGCCATAAGCGCCGTCTGCCGGGATGCGGGGATTCCCCTCTACATGGACGGGGCGCGGCTGGCCTACGCATTGGCGACCCCCGCCAACGACGCCGCCCTCCCCGACATCGCCCGGCTGTGCGACGCCTTCTACATCGGCGGCACCAAGTGCGGAGCGCTGCTGGGCGAGGCGGTGGTGTTCCCGAAGCGCGGCACCGCGCCCCACTTCTTCACCATCGTCAAGCAGCACGGGGCGCTGCTGGCCAAGGGGCGCGTCGCCGGCATCCAGTTCGATGCGCTGTTCACCGACGGCCTGTACGACGCCATCGGCAGGACCGCCATCGCCGCCGCCGACCGCATCCGCGCCGCGCTGGCGGAGAAGGGCTACGAGCAGGCCCTCGTGGCCCCCACGAACCAAATCTTCGTCATACTGGACCCGGAAAAGGCAAAAGCCCTCTCCGGAAAGGTGGATATGGGCTTCTGGGAGAACCTGCCTGACGGGCGCGTAGTGATGCGCCTCGCCACCAGCTGGGCGACGACGGGCGGGGATGTGGACCGGTTGATCGGGGTACTGTGAACGCCAACAGGGTTCTTGACATTCGCGGGGGGCGGCGATATGCCGCCCCCCGCGTGTATCATCGCATCAATTCGGCGTAGTCCCGGATGTACACATCCGCAAGGGCCCTGATGTCCTCGCGGTCGGCCAGCTGGGCGTCGTCCTCGATGGCGCAGACCCGCAGGCCGCTGGCCTTGGCGGACTTCATGGCATACAGCGCGTCCTCGAACACCCAGCAGCGCTGCGGGATCGTCCCCAGGCGCTTCAGCAGGGCGTCGAAGTAGCCGGGCCTGTCCTTGGTCAGGGGACCCTCGTAGTTATCGGTGACGAAGTCGAAATAGTCCAGCAAGCCCAGCCGCCGCAGGCCATTTCTGGCAAATGCCCGGGGCGAGCCCGTGGCCACGCACATGCGCACCCCCGCATCCTTCAGCTTTTCCAGGAAAGCGGGCACCGAGGGGCACTTCAGGTTGGCGTCGTAGAGATAGTGGCGGTTCATGTAGCCCTCCATCTCCGCGACCACCGCCTGCTTATCCAGGTTCAGCCCGTTTTGATCGGAAACCTGCATCACCAGCCTGCGGGAAGAGGTCTTGTACATCCGCGTCAGCAGTTCGTCGGAGACGGGCAGCTGGTGGTGCAGCATGAACTCCAGCGTGGTGTAGCGCCAATAGGGCATGGTGTCCAGCAGCGTGCCGTCCATGTCGAATATAGCGGCGTCAAAATCGTAGTTGAACATATTATTTGACCCTAGAGTGTGTTTCTAAATCGGCATCCCACGAAGTGGGCCCACCATGAATGAAACACAGGACGTAATGTTTACACCATACCGCAAAGCGTAGTATACT
>CADBVG010000129.1 GCA_902798105.1 uncultured Eubacteriales bacterium | reverse complement strand
CCTCTATGTTCTTCTTCGACATCTGAGGTGAAAAATCCTTTTGGTAACACTTTTGTAATATATTTGATGCCCTGTTAACTCATGCGTGAGCCGTGCACCAATGACGAGGAAGTCTTGACGGCAGCTCTGCTTCATGATACAGTGGAAGATACAGATGTGACGCTCGATATGGTCAGGGAACAATTCGGCGATCGTGTGGCCGCGCTGGTCGCCTCGGAAACGGAAGATAAGCACAGGGGACGCCATCCCGCCGAAACCTGGCGGCAGCGCAAGGAGGAATCGCTGGCGGCTCTGCGCAATGCCGAGGATCCGGGCGTGCGCGTGTTGTGGCTCAGCGACAAGCTGGCCAATATGCGTTCCTTTGCGCGGCAGTATGAAAAAGAAGGCGACAGGATGTGGAAGGATTATAACCAGAGCGACCCTGCCCAGCAGGCCTGGTACTACAGGACGGTTGAAGCGCTCACATCGGATTTGAAGGATACAGACGCATGGAAGGAACTGCACGCTCTGAATGCGCGGGTTTTTGAAGGTGTGAAGAATTGAATATACTGAAATACAGTAACACCAATGACGCTCTGACCATCTCGCTGGATGGCCGGGTGGATTCCAAGAACGTCAAGCAGATTGAGGCGGAGCTCCATAAGCTCGTCAGCGCAAAGTCGGCCGGCCCCATCATATTGGATTGCCAGAAGCTGGACCTGATCAGCAGCGCCGGACTGAGAATGGTTCTGCGGTTGAAACAGTCCATCAGCGAAACGAAGCTGATCAATGTGAGCCCGACCGTCTATGACGTGCTCCAAACCACCGGCTTTACGGAGCTGATGGAAGTGCACAGGGCGTACCGCGTCATATCGGTAAAGGATTGCGAGAAGATCGGGGAGGGCTCCAACGGCGTCGTCTACCGCTACGACGAGGATACCATCGTCAAGACCTATTGGAATCCGGACGCGCTGCCGGAGATTCAGCGGGAGCGGGAATTGGCCCGGACGGCCTTTGTGCTGGGCGTGCCCACTGCCATCTCCTACGATGTCGTGCGCCTGGAGGACGGTGGCTTCGGCGCGGTGTACGAGCTGCTGGACGCGCGGAGCTATATCAAGGTGCTCATCGACGGGGATAGGACCTTGGATGAACTGGTGGATATGAGCATTGACCTGCTCAAGCTCATGCATTCCCGCGTGGTCAGGCCTGAAACGATGCCGGACATGCGGGAACTGGCCCTGGGATGGGTGGATGACGTGCGCGAAATGGTGACCCCCGAGGAATTCGGAAAGCTTCGCGGGCTCATGGAAGCCGTGCCACAGGACACGCACATGCTCCACGGGGACTTCCATTTCAAAAACATCATGCTCCAGAACAATGAAAGCCTGCTGATCGACATGGATACCCTCTGCTATGGGTACCCGATCTTTGAACTTGCGTCCATGGTCAATGCCTACAGGTGTTTTACGGAAACGGACCCTGAGGAGGTTGTGCGTTTTTTGGGCATTACGGCTGAAACGGCGGCTGAAATATGGGACAAGAGCCTGCGGCGTTACCTGAACGGAGCGGACGAAGCGACGATGCGCGCCGTGGAGCAGAAGGCCATGCTGGTCGGGCACCTGCGCATCATGCGGCGCGCATACCGCAGAAAGCTGACGGATACCCCCCATGGGCGTATGGTTTATGACCACAGTCGCCAGAGGGTTTCAGAGCTTCTTCGGGTGGTGGATTCGCTGACCTTCTGACAAGGGGGAGATGTAGCAATGAGCATTTTCTCTCAGATATCGAAAATCAAGAAGCCGCATGAGGAAGGGACAGATATTGCCAGCTCGGGGAAGGCCGGGGAGGGAAGCGTTAACCGCTGGACTCAGGGCGGCTTTTGGCTGATCTCTTTACTGGCTGTTGTCAGCCTGGTGATGCTCAAATTGTTCGCCAATGGCGATATGCTGCCAAACTGGGCGTTCAGCGTGGGCATTGAGTCGTTCAGCATCATGGTCAGCGCCATCATTTACTATTGCTATATGCAGGACCCTGACAGCGCTGAGGCGAATACAGCGCTGTTCGCGGAGCTGCTGGTGGCTGATACGATCGGCCTGTTTCTGGATGAGGTATCCTGGCTGGTCCAGGGCCAGGCGGGCTTTGCGGCGGTCAACGTCATCGCCAATACGCTGCTCTACCTGGATAATTGCTTCATCGTGATACTGTTCTGGCGATATGGGGCTTATATACTTCAAATCCCGAAAGAGACGGCGCACAGGGTGAATCGCATACTGTCCTGGCTGTCCATTTTGGTCGAGGTCGTGCTGTTGGTGAACTTTTTCAAGCCGCTGCTGTTCAGCGTGGACGCCTAGGGTGTCTATCGCCGGGAAGCACTGTTCCCGTTGGCTCTGGCGCCGGTGCTGGTGGTGCTGCCCCCGCTGACCCAGGGCTTCATGGGGTACAACGGTCCGGAGAAGGCCAAGAAGGTGATGCGGCTGTTCTTCATGCTGCCGCTGATCGGGGTGGCGTTGACCTGCATGGAATTTGGCATATCCATACAGCACAGCATGGTGCTGCTGTCGATACTGCTGGCGCTGGGCGTCATTGTGGCATACCGGGGAAAGCGCATGACCGCGACGCGAACGGAACTGGACATGGCGGTTCGGATTCAGGAATCCATGCTGCCCAGCACCTTTCCCGCGTTCCCGGATCGCCCGGAGTTCGACCTGTATGCCAGCATGGACCCGGCCCGGGAGGTGGGCGGCGACTTCTACGACTTTTTCCTGATCGACGACGACCACCTGGCGCTGTTGATCGCGGATGTTTCCGACAAAGGCGTGCCCGCCGCGCTGATGATGATGTCGGCGAAGATACTCATCCATTATCGTTCGTGCCAGGGCGGCACGCCGGCGCAGATTTTGGCGGATGTCAACAACGAGCTGTGCGTCAAGAACGATTCGGGCATGTTCGTGACGGTGTGGATGGGCATACTGGACACGCGGGACGGCACGCTGACCTGCGTCAACGCCGGCCACGAGAACCCGGCCGTGAAGCGCTCCGACGGGGCTTTCCGGCTGTTCCAGGACAAGCATGGCCTGCCCCTGGGCGTCATGCCCGGGATGCGCTATCAGGATTACACCCTCCAATTCAATCCCGGGGATTTGATATTTGTCTACACGGATGGCGTGCCCGAGGCCAACAACCCCGCCGAGGAGCTCTATGGATTACAGCGGCTGGAACGGACGCTGACCCGGCTGAACAACCCCGCCCCAGAAGCTGTCCTGAAAGCGGTGCGGAAGAACGTGGATGAATTCGTGGGCGACGCGAATCAATTTGACGATTTGACGATGTTGTGCATGAAATATCTGGGTCAACGCGGCGAACCGGCTGAAGCTGATCATTGACCATAGTGCGTGCGTGACAAAACAGGTATCCTGTGTCACAGGATGCCTGCTTTGTAATGCATTATTAGAGTGTGTTTCTAAAATGCCTGAAGCGCAATTTCGGCGTCTTTGCCTGCATTTCCGCGTTGATTTCCCTTGACTTAGCCCCACTAAGCCTGCGGA
>CADBVG010000128.1:7586-12549 GCA_902798105.1 uncultured Eubacteriales bacterium | reverse complement strand
TCCCTGGGCGGCATCGACCTGTTCCTGGGCGGCATCGGCGTGGACGGCCACCTGGCCTTCAACGAGCCCTTCACCTCGCTGACGTCCCGCACCGGCGTGCGCGTGCTGACCAGCGACACCCGCATCGTGAACAGCCGCTTCTTCGGCAACGACCCGGAGAAGGTGCCCGCCAAGGCGCTGTCCGTGGGCATAGGCACGGTGATGGACGCCCGCGAGGTGCTGATCCTGATCAACGGCCACAACAAGGCCCGGGCGCTGGCGGCCTCCGTGGAGGGCGGCGTCAGCCAGAAGTGGACCTGCTCCGCGCTGCAAACCCATCCTCCCGCCGCCATCATCGCCTGCGACGAGCCCGCCTGCGGGGAATTGACGGTGGATACGTATAAGTACTTTTTGGACATCGAGAAGGCGGAGAGGCTGTAAGTTCTGATTTAACGCACTGAAGGAGAACTCCCTCAGTCTGGCCTGCGGCCAGCCAGCCCCCTCGGCGAGGAAGCCTTTTGGACAGCCCTGCGGCAGCGCCCATTTCAGGCTCCCTCCCTGAGAGAGCTGTCAGCGAAGCTGACTGAGGGAGTTTTCCAACGCCTTGCCAACTCGGCATCCATCGACCAACGAAAGGATCACACCAACGAAAGGATCACAATATGGGCAAATATTTCGGCACCGACGGCTTCCGGGGGGAGGCCAACGTTACACTGACGGCGGACCATGCCTACCAGGTGGGGCGCTTCCTGGGCTGGTACTATACCCAGCAGCGGCGCTTTGCCGGCAACCGGGAGAACGCGAAGATCGTCATCGGCAAGGACACCCGCCGTTCCAGCTACATGTTTGAATACGCGCTGATCGCGGGCCTGACGGCCAGCGGCGCGGACGCCTACATGCTCCACGTCACCACCACGCCCAGCGTGGCCTGGGTCACCCACGCCGACGAGTTCGACTGCGGCATCATGATCTCGGCGTCCCACAACCCCTTCTACGACAACGGCATAAAGCTGCTGGACGGCAACGGCGAGAAGATGGGCGAGGACACCATCAAATTGATCGAGGACTACCTGGACGGCAGGCTGAACGTGTTCGGCCAGCAGGTGAAGGAGTTGCCCTTCGCGCTGAAGGAGCACATCGGCGAGACGGTGGATTACGTCAGCGGCCGCAACCGCTACGTGGGCTACCTGATCAGCCACGGCCTGTACAGCTTCCGCGGCCTGCGCATCGGCCTGGATTGCGCCAACGGCGCGTCCTGGATGATCGCCAAGGCCGTGTTCGAGGCGCTGGGCGCGCGCACCTTCGTCATGGGCGCGGAGCCCAACGGCACGAACATCAACAACGGCGTGGGAAGCACCCACATCGAAGCCCTCCAGCAGTTCGTGCTGGACAACCACCTGGACGTGGGCTTCGCCTACGACCTGCCTGGTGGTGGACGAAAAGGGCGACGTGCTCACCGGCGACCACATACTGTACGCTTACGCCTGCTACATGCAGGACCGGGGCAAGCTGGTGGACAAGCCCGTGGTGGCCACGGTGATGAGCAACTTCGGCCTGTTCAAGGCGCTGAACGAGCGGGGCATCGAGGTGGTCAAGACCAAGGTGGGCGACAAGTACGTCTACGAGTACATGACCACCCACGGCTGCCGCCTGGGCGGCGAGCAGAGCGGCCACATCATCTTCTCCAAGTACGCCACCACCGGCGACGGCATCCTCACATCGCTCAAGATGATGGAGTGCATGATCGCCCGGAAGAAGAAGATGAGCGAGCTGTGCGAGGGCTTCCGGATGTACCCCCAGGAGCTGATCAACGTGAAGGTCTACGACAAGGCCGAGGCCCAGAACGACCCCGACGTGCAGGCCGCGGTGAAGGCCGTCGCCGACCAGCTGGGCGAGAAGGGTCGCATACTGGTCCGCGAATCCGGCACCGAGCCCGTAGTGCGTGTCATGGTTGAGGCCGAGAGCGACGAGCTGTGCCTGGAGCTGTGCCAGCGGGTCGTGGATGTGATCAAGGGCAAGGGACACGCGGTGAAGGATTGAGGGGAAATTCTGATTTGTCGAGCAGGGCTCGATAAATCAGAATTGAGGGATTAGGTTTTAGGGGTGGACCAAATCCTGACGGATTTGTTTGATTTAAGGGAAACGGCCGAGGATTCAACCCCGCTCGGTCCTTTATTCAAAAGAAATCCGCAAGGATTTCCACCTTCCCTAACACCTAAAACCTATAACCTAAAACCTGAATTCTGATTTGTCGCTCCAGCGACAAATCAGAATATTTCACTTTACCCACCTCCATCTATAGCTCAAGTCTATAACCTACAATACAAATAGAGTATTGGACAAAACCTGCCTCCTGCGGTATGCTTTTATCAACGAAGCGAGCAAAGGGGTGAGGGCGATGACGCTGCAATGGCGAAAAGCGCTGCTGGCGGCGCGGATGAGCACCGACCGAATGTGTCGATGTCCGCGCAAAAAATCCCCCATCACCGATACCGACAGGAGGCTATAAAAATGTCTGATATCCGTTCTTCCAAAAACTGGGCCTTTGAGACCCGCCAGCTGCACATCGGCCAGGAGCAGGCCGATCCCGTTACCGACGCCCGCGCCGTACCGATCTATGCGTCCACGTCCTTCGTGTTTCACAACAGCCAGCACGCCGCCGACCGCTTCGGCCTGCGGGACGCCGGCAACATCTACGGGCGGCTGACCAATCCCACCAATGATATCTTCGAGCAGCGCATCGCCTCGCTGGAGGGCGGCAGCGCGGCCCTGGCGGTGGCCAGCGGCGCGGCGGCCATCAGCTACACCTTCCAGGCCCTGGCCCGCTCCGGCGAGCACATCGTGGCCTCGAAGACCATCTACGGCGGCACCTACAACCTGCTGGCCCACACGCTGCCGCTGACCAGCGGCATCACCACCACGTTTGTGGACCCGGAGGTGGACGGCAGCTTCGAGGCGGCCATCACCGACAAGACCAAGGCCGTCTTCGTGGAGACCCTGGGCAACCCGAACTCCAACCTGGTGGATATCGAGGCCGTCGCCGCCGTCGCCCATCGCCACGGCATACCGCTGGTGGTGGACAACACCTTCGCCACGCCGTATCTGGTGCGGCCCATCGAGTGGGGCGCGGACATCGTGGTGCACAGCGCCACCAAGTTCATCGGCGGCCACGGCACGGCCATCGGCGGCGTGATCGTCGAGGGCGGTAAATTCGACTGGAAGGCCGGGGGGAAGTACCCCTGGATCGCCGATCCGAACCCCAGCTACCACGGCGTGTCCTTCGCCGACGCGGTGGGCCCGGCGGCCTTCGTCACCTATATCCGCGCCATACTGCTCCGGGACACCGGCGCGACGCTGTCGCCCTTCCACGCCTTCATCTTCCTCCAGGGGCTGGAGACCCTGTCGCTGCGGGTGGAGCGGCACGTTGAAAACGCGCTGAAGGTGGTGGACTATTTGGCCAAGCACCCCCAGGTGGAGGCGGTGCATCATCCCTCCCTGCCCAGCGAGCCCAGCCACGCGCTGTACGGGAAGTACCTTCCCAATGGTGGCGGCAGCATATTCACCTTTGAAATCAAGGGCGACGCGAAGAAGGCCCAGAAGTTCATCGACAACCTGCCCATCTTCTCGCTGCTGGCCAACGTGGCCGACGTGAAGAGCCTGGTGATCCACCCGGCCAGCACCACCCACAGCCAGGAGACCGAAGCCGAGCTGGCCCAGCAGGGCATCAAGCCCAACACCATCCGCCTGTCCATCGGCATCGAGAAGGCCGAGGACCTGATCGCGGCGCTGGATGTGGCATTTAAGAGTGTAGAATAATGTAAAGCAGGAGCGCCGTCGGGGCGTCCGCCCATCGCGAAACGGAGAGGCAATACCTGGCGGGCGGCGCGACGCCGCCCCTGCGATTCAATGAAATATCGAGAGGAGCGACCCACAATGTCCAATATCTACAAGAGCGCGGACCAGCTGATCGGCCATACGCCGCTGCTGGAGCTTTCCCACATCGAGGCAGCCGAGGGCCTGAAGGCCCGGGTGCTGGCGAAGCTGGAGTACTTCAATCCCGCTGGCAGCGTGAAGGACCGCATCGCGAAGGCCATGATCGACGATGCCGAGGCGAAGGGCATCCTGAAGCCCGGCGCGACCATCATCGAGCCTACGTCCGGCAACACCGGCATCGGCCTGGCGGCGGTGGCCGCGGCCCGGGGCTATGACATCATCATCGTCATGCCCGAGACCATGTCGGTGGAGCGCCGCCAGCTGATGAAGGCCTACGGTGCGAAGCTGGTGCTCACCGAGGGCGCGAAGGGCATGAAGGGCGCCATTGCGAAGGCGGAGGAGCTGTCGAAGGAGATCAAGAACAGCTTCATTCCCGGCCAGTTCGACAACCCCGCCAACCCCAAGGCCCACGAGGAAACCACCGGCCCCGAGATCTATGCCGACACCGACGGCGAGGTGGACATCTTCGTGGCGGGCGTGGGCACCGGCGGCACCGTCACCGGCGTGGGCCAGTACCTGAAGTCGAAGAAGCCCGGGGTGAAGGTGGTGGCCGTGGAGCCGGCGAGCTCCGCCGTGCTGTCCACCGGCGTGGCCGGGGCCCACAAGATCCAGGGCATCGGCGCGGGCTTCGTGCCCAAGGTGCTGGATACCAAGGTCTATGACGAGATCATCACCGTCACCAACGAGGACGCCTTCGCCACCGGGCGGCAAATTGGCCGTCAGGAGGGCGTGCTGGTAGGCATCTCCTCCGGCGCGGCAGCCTGGGCGGCCATCCAGCTGGCCAAGCGCCCCGAGAACGCCGGGAAGACCATCGTGGCCCTGCTGCCAGACACCGGCGATCGGTATCTGTCCACGGCGTTGTTTGAATAATAACTTCTGATTTGTCGCTGAGGCGACAAATCAGAATTTGAGTGGCTAGTGGTCAGTGATTAGTGGCTAGTGAAGGAGGAAATCCTTGCGGATTTCTTTTGATAAAAGGACCGAGAAACGT
>CADBVG010000128.1:3576-7528 GCA_902798105.1 uncultured Eubacteriales bacterium | reverse complement strand
AATCCCGTAGGGATTTGCTCCACCACTAGTCACTAGCCACTAACCACTAATCACTCAATTCTGATTTATCGAGCACAGCTCGATAAATCAGAATTTGCCCCACCACTACGCATAGCGAAGGCGCCCGTGCCATTGGCACGGGCGCCTTCGCCAAGTCGTTTCGTTTTTCAGGCCGGGGGCAGGACCTCGGTTACGCGCACCGGCCTCGGCTGGCGCATGTATTCCGCCAGCCTGGTGAAGAAATCCGGGAATACCATGAAGGCGATGAACGTCAGCAGCGCGCTGAGCACGATCAGCAGTATGCCCGCGATGGCGAAATTGCGCTTGCTGCCGGATTTTGCGAAGATGGCGGAAAGGATCAGGAAGATCAGGTTCACGCCGGGGATGGCATACAATATCAGCGAACCCAGCCAGTTCAGCACCGAGGGCTGCCTTTTGTTACTGTTTCTCGCCATGGTTCAAAACTCCTCTCCTATGGGCGGCCGCTCCTTTGGCGGTTATAATCATATACAGCCTTTATTATACATGTTCCCTGACCCCGCGTCAAACGAAGTGGGGGGATGTTGAAAAAAAGTCAAAATTGCCGCGGGCACAAAATAGCCCTAAATTGGATATATTACGACTTTGCATTGAAAATACGGGTACGATTTAATAGTTTCTATTTATCCTGAAATACTTCTGTAATATAATAGCAGCAGAATTTAAAAATCTATGGGAAAGGTGATACATTATGCTGCGTCGTTTACAGAAGATAATTTGCGTGATGGCAGTTGCGCTGCTGATAACCTCCACCCTGACGCCGGCACTGGCCAAGTCCGTCACCGCGAAGGTGAATTCGTCCTCGGCCAAGGTGTACAAAAAGGCATCCCGCTCCTCCAAGAGCGTTAAATTGAAGAAGGGCACTTCGCTGAAGGTCACCGCCGTGTCCGGCAGCTGGGCCAGGGTCAAGCTGAATGGCAAGACCGGCTACATGCCCACGAAATACCTTTCCCCCACCTCCAAATCGAAGGCGAAGTCCAATTCCAGCTCGAAGGCGAAGAAAAACAGCGCCTCCTGGAAGTCCAAGGTGGTTAAGATGAACTGGTTCAAGGGCGGCAGCAATGTGCTGAAGAAGGGCCACTATGGCACCATCTACGACATCGACACCGGCATCAGCCTGCGCATCAAGCGCATGGGCGGCCACTACCACGCCGATGTGGAGCCGGCCACCGCTGCCGACACCGCCAAGCTGAAGCGGGTAGCGGGCGGCCACTTCTCCTGGGGCTCCGAGGCGGTGATCCTGAAGGCGGGCGGCAAGTACGTGGCCTGCGGCATCAACACCAAGCCCCATGGCGACCAGACCATCTACAACAACAACTATGACGGCCAGTTCTGCCTGCACATGTCCGGCAGCAAGACCCACGCCTCCAGCAAGGAGAACAGCCACCACCAGAGCTCCATCAACCGGGCCTACCGGTGGGCGCACAGGTAATCGAAAGGGGACACGCGAGCGGGCGACGGAGAATCTCCGTCGTCCGCTTGCTCGTTGCAGTGACATCGGGTATAATAATACCCAAAAGGGGGTGTGCGGTTGAAAAGGTTTGTGGCGCTGTGCATGATGCTGGCCCTGCTGTGTGCCTGCGCAGGGGCGGAGGAGACGGGCTTTTTTCGCATGGACCGGGACAGCCGGGACGCCTGGAAGGGAGAGATTGCCAACCTCCGGTTCCTGACCAAGGGCAAGTATAAATTCGGCGCAGCCAAGCCCCGCTATGGCATTGACAAGGACTATACCCCCAGCACCGAGGGGCTGGACCAATTGAACATTTCCGGCAGCGCCCAGTTTTCCGAGCCCCAGTTCCACCAGTTGGCGAATACCCTCAGGACGCTGGCCCAGGGCAAGCGGATTTACGTGATCGACCTGCGCCAGGAGAGCCACGTGTTCCTGAATGGCAACCCCATCTCCTGGTACGAGGAGCACAACTGGGCCAACGATGGCAAGACCCTGGCCCAGATCCAGCGGGAGGAGGCGTTGCGCTTCGGCGGGCTGGTGGGCCGCACCATCCACGCCTACGGGGTTTCCCACGACAAGAAGACCGGGAAGATCGAGATCAAGGTGCGCAGCTGCGTCACCGAGCAGGAGGCGGTGGAGGACGAGGGCTTCGGCTACCTGCGGCTGCCCGCGCCGGACCACGCCTGGCCCCCGGCGGAGCTGATCGACGCCTTCATCGAATTCGTGAAGGGCATCGACATGAAGCGCTCCTGGCTGCACTTCCACTGCCACGCCGGCACGGGCCGCACCGGCATATTCATGATGCTCTACGACAAGATGAAGAATCCTGACGTGTCCATGGAGGACATCGTCATTCGCCAGACGCTGACCGGCAGCGAATATCCGCTGTACAGCCCCCGCTCGACCGAGACGTTCCACGGGCGGCTGAATGTCGAAAAGCACAGGATGACGCCGCTGCTGTTCCGGTATGTGGAGGAAAACCACGAATCGGGCTACGCCGTGTCCTGGACCGACTGGCTGGCAGCGCAGGCGGAATGACGGGGGATTGTAAAAAAATAGATCGTTTTTGCACTACCATTTTGCCACGGATTGTGATAGACTGTATTGGGATACGTATCAACCAGTCAAAGGAGAGTTGCGATATGAAGAAGTTCGTCTGTATGATGCTCGCCGCGCTGCTGGCCTGCCTGTCAGTTGTGGCGCTGGCGGAGGTGGATCAGTCGGTGATCGAAAGCTTTACGGACACCTGGGTCGGCGAGGGCGACGGCAATTATGCCGCGGAAATCTGGTATGAGGACGGGGCCTTCCACTGCACGGGCACCCGCCACATCAGCGTGGACGAGGGCTACAGCTTTGAATTCGAGCGCTGCGCCTATGACGCCGGGGCCGGGGCCCTGGTGTTCGAGGGCGGCGTGCTGCGCCACGAGCTGCGGGGCGATGACGGCAAGATCGCTTCCGAGGACGTGGCCACCGGCTTTGGCGCGACGCTGACTATGGATGAAAAGCACCACCTGCACTGGACCGGCTCCGGCGACGCGCTGCCCGACCTGGTGTACGCCACGCTGGACGAGGTGGGCGAGGAAGCCTGGTATGACAACCACGACGACGGCGAGGAGGATGACGACGAAACCGCCGCCAACAGCGCCGGGGACGCCTTCGTGGGCGACTGGATGTGCGATCGCGCATCGATTTACATCGACGAGGACGACAACGTGTACAACGTGCACATCACCTGGGGCTCCAGCGCCTTTGAAAGGGCTGTTTGGGATTACACCTGCGTCCTCGACCCCGCCACCGGCGCGCTGACCGGCGTAGGCAAGGAGAGCACGGAGACCTACAACGACAGCGGGGAGCTGACGGCCACCGATGTGGTGTACACCGACGGCGCGGCCATATTCGCCATCGACGGCGACGCGCTGCTGTGGAACGACGCCAAGGAAAATGTGGCCGAGGGCATGCGCTTCCAGGCACATCCTGCAAATTCCTTGACTTGCCGCCAGCAAGCCTGCGAAATTTGCAGGCGCGCCTGACGGAAAATTCACTCGCCAGCCAACCACCCTTATTATACGGTATTTCCTTAGCGACAAATCAGAATTCAGGTTTTAGGTTTTAGGTGTTAGGGAAGGAGGAAATCCTTGCGGATTTCGTAACTATTCAGTCCCGGATGTATCTGTAGCTTCTATGGCGGCCCAGGGGCCGCCGCTACAGGCGTCGTTCATTGTAGCGGCGGCGCCTGCGCCGCCATGACTGAACAGATACCGGATTTCTTTTGATTAAAGGGTTGGAGAAACGTTGAAACCTCTGCCGTTCCCATTGAATCAAACAAATCCCGCAGGGTTTGCACCACCACCTAAAACCTAACCCCTAATACTCCTCTCAGTTTAAACCAGCGATTCTGTGGGCATCTTTTCCGCCCTGACTGCGTCAAGCCTCCTTGACTTGCCGCCAGCAAGCCTGCGGAGT
>CADBVG010000128.1:0-3565 GCA_902798105.1 uncultured Eubacteriales bacterium | reverse complement strand
GACTTGCCGCCAGCAAGCCTGCGGAGTCTTTCCTTGCCAGGACGAAAAATCTGCTACACAGCTTTCGCTGTTTTAACCTGAGAGTAGTATAAAACCCAATCCCTCAATTCTGATTTATCGAGCTTTGCTCGATAGATCAGAATTTTTTATCCTCTTGACAAATAGCCCCAGGGGGTATATAATGGCGCTGTGAAATACCTGACAGGGGTATAGGAGCGAGGTGAATGACATGAATGACGCCGAGGTTCGCAACCAGGAATTGGCGGACTGCCCGGCCTGCCACCAGCGGCACACGCCCCGGGGCGAGGAGGAGCTGCGCCAGCTGAAGAACCGGTTGAACCGCATGGTGGGCCAGCTGAACGGCATTGGCCGGATGCTGGATGAGAACCGCTACTGCGGGGATATACTGATACAGATCAGCGCCGTGGAAAAGGCGCTTCAGGGCTTTGGCTACACGGTTTTGCAGAGCCACATGGAATCCTGCGTGGCAGAGGAGGTCCGCAACGGCAACCCCGACATCATGGCCGAGACGCTGGAGCTGATGAAGAAGCTGAAGTAACGGCGGCCATGGGTTGTCACCGTGGCGGCTCAGGCGCCGCCGCTACGGGGTTGTTCGCGGGACGAGGCAAATGGGACCGGTAGCGGCGGCAACCAGCCGCCATTGAACGAACAGGCGTTGTCTGATTGCAGCGGCGGCCCCCGGGCCGCCATGGTGGCGACTGACAGTCGCCGATACGGGCATATTAGCGAGTGCGGATTCTTGACTTCGGCTTCGCCTTCGCTCAGAATGACAGCAAAGCGCTGCGCGTCATCCTGAGCGGAGCGCCAGCGGCGTCGAAGGATCCCGAATCAGGAGAATCAATATGACATTCGATGTAAAGGGCATGACCTGCGCGGCGTGCAGCGCCCACGTGGAAAAGAGCGTGCGCAAGCTGGAGGGCGTCAGCGACGTATCAGTGAGCCTGCTGACCAACTCCATGGAGGTGCAGTTCGACCCCGCCGCCGTGACCCCGGACGCCATCTGCAAGGCGGTGGCCTCCGGCGGTTACAGCGCCTCCCCCCGGGGCGAGGCCGCGGCCACGTCGCAAAAGGCCGAACGGCCCGACCACTCCGAGGAATTGAGGGGCATGCGCAACCGGCTGATCGCTTCCATTGTGCTGCTGGTGGTGCTGATGTACGTGGCCATGGGCCACATGCTGCACCTGCCCATGCCGGAAGCGCTGCACCGGCCCATGTTCAATGGGCTTGTTCAGCTGCTGATCGTGATTCCGGCCATCATTATCAACCGGAACTACTTCATCAACGGCTTTAAGGCCCTGTTCCACCTGGCCCCCAACATGAACAGCCTGATCTGCGTGGGCGCGACGGCGGGGCTGGGCTACAGCCTGGCGGTGCTGCTGGGCGTGGCGCTGAAGCTGGACGCGGGCGGAAGTGTGGCCATGGCGGACTACTACTTCGACGCCAGCGTGATGATCCCCACGCTGATCTCCGTGGGCAAGTACCTGGAGGCGAAGGCCAAGGGCCGTACCAGCGAGGCCATCTCCCGGCTGGTGGACCTGGCCCCCCGGAAGGCCAACGTGATCCGGGACGGCGTGGAGGTGGAAATCGACGCCAGCCAGCTGGCCGTGGGCGACGTGGTGATCGTCCGGGAGGGGCAGACCGTGCCCACCGACGGCGTGATCCTGGAGGGCCACGGCAGCCTGGACCAGTCGATGCTCACCGGCGAGAGCGTGCCCGTGGACCTGTCCGTGGGCGACGAGGTGGTGGGCGCGACCATCAACCGGGGCGGCAGCTTCACCTTCCGGGCCACGAAGGTGGGCGAGGACACGGCCCTTCAAAAGATCGTGCGGCTGGTGGAGGCGGCAGCCAACTCGAAGGCCCCCATCTCCCGGCTGGCCGACCGGGTCAGCGGGGTGTTCGTGCCGGTGGTGATGGGCATCGCCCTGGTGACGTTCATCGTGTGGCTGGCCATCGGCGGCGGCGTGCCCGCGGCGCTGAAGCACGCCATCGCGGTGCTGGTGATCTCCTGCCCCTGCGCGCTGGGCCTGGCCACGCCCACGGCCATCATGGTGGGCACCGGCAAGGGCGCGGAGCTGGGCATCATGATCCGCTCCGCCGCGTCGCTGGAGATGGCCCACAGCATCGACTGCGTGACCTTCGACAAGACCGGCACGCTGACCCAGGGCCAGATGCGCCTGACCGGCATCAACGCCGGTATCGACAGCGCCGAGGCCCTGCGGCTGGCGGCAGCGGTGGAGAAGCTGAGCACCCATCCAATCGCGGCGGCCATCGTGGCGGCGGCGGGGGATGGATTGCCTCCGGTCACTGACTACGAGACCCTGCCCGGCAGGGGCGTGGCGGCGACGGTGGAGGGTCGGCGCATTCAGGTGGGCAAGGCCGGCTGGATGGCCGAGCTGGGCGTGGACACCGCCCCGATGGCCGCCTGGGCCGACGAGATGGCGACATCCGGCGCTACGGTGATGTTTGCCGCCGAGGACAGCCGCCTGCTGGCGGGCTTCGCGCTGGCCGACACACTGCGGCCCACCAGCGCCGCGGCGGTCTCCGACCTGAACGGCCTGGGCGTCAAAACCGTGATGCTCACCGGCGACAACGCACGCGCCGCGAAGGCCATCGGCGGCCAGCTGGGCGTCGGCGAGGTGCGGGCCCAGCTGCTGCCCCAGGACAAGCAGGATGTGATCGCCGACCTCCAGTCCCAGGGCAAAAAGGTGATGATGGTGGGCGACGGCATCAACGACGCCCCGGCGCTGGTGAAGGCCGACCTGGGCGCGGCCGTGGGCCAGGGCACCGACGTGGCCATCGAGAGCGCCGACGTGGTGCTGATGCGGGACGACCCCCGCCTGGCCGCGGGCGTGATCCGGCTGGGCCGGGCGGTGATCCGCAACATCAAGCAGAACCTGTTCTGGGCGTTTTTCTACAACCTGATCGGCATACCCATCGCCGCCGGGGCCCTGACGAAGCTGGGCATCGAGCTGAACCCGATGATCGCCGCCGCCGCCATGAGCCTGAGCAGCGTGTGCGTGGTCACAAACGCCCTGCGGCTGCGCCGCTTCAAGCTGGACCTGCCGGACGTCGGCCCCGCCGAATCGGGCGACGGCGCGCAGGCCGTGACCGTGGTTCACACCGACCTGCCGGACGGGAATTCCACTGACAGTAAAAACAATATCAAGGAGGAACAAACCATGAAGAAGACCGTGAAGATCGAAGGCATGATGTGCCAGATGTGCGTCAAGCACGTAAAGAACGCCCTGTCCGCCCTGGACCCGAATGTCGAGGTGTCCCTGGAGAACAAGTGCGCCACCGTCGATGAAAAGGTGGATGACGCCGCCATCGCCGCCGCCGTCAAGGAGGCGGGGTACGAGGTCGTGGGGTAAGGCCCACGTGCGCAACGAACGCCCCCGCGCCGATTCGGCGCGGGGGCGTTCGTTTGGGAGAGAGCGGGTGATATATTCTGATGGTGTTAGTCAGGAAATGGGGTGATGAAGCCCAAGCCGTCTTACAAGGCCAAAAGACCAGAGGAGACGGTATTCCTGATGGAGTAGAAACG
>CADBVG010000127.1 GCA_902798105.1 uncultured Eubacteriales bacterium | reverse complement strand
GCGAACTGCGCGAACCTGATGGAGGACGCCGCGAAGAAGACCGAGGGCGTGAAGGACTGCACGGTGAGCTTCATGACCCTGAAGATGAAGGTGGAGTTCGACGAGGGCGCAGACGTGGACGCCGTGATGAAGAACGTGCGCGACAATTGCAAGAAGGTCGAAGACGACTGCGAGATATTCCTGTAAGCGGGATCCATTCAAAGGCGGGGCTGTTTCCCGCCTTTTCTTTCCAATAAACCAAACAGAGAAAGGGTGTGAGGGTGTGAACAAAAAACAGAAGAATCTGCTGATTCGCATCATCATTGCCACGGTGTTTTTTATTCCCCTGTACCTGATTTCCGAGGATATTATCCACGTGGACATGCCCAAATGGGCGCTGATCGTGCTGTTTTTGATTCCCTACCTCACGGTGGGGTATGACATCCTGCGCAAGGCCTTTCTGGGCATCAAGAACGGCAAGATGTTCGACGAGTGCTTCCTGATGACCGTGGCCACCATCGGCGCCATCGCCCTGGGGGAGTACGGCGAGGGCGTGGCGGTCATGCTGCTGTACCAGGTGGGCGAGCTGTTCCAGAGCTACGCCGTGGGCAAGAGCCGCAAGAACATCTCGGAGCTGATGGACATTCGCCCGGACTATGCCAACATCGAGAAGGCGGACGGCACCCTTGAGCGCGTGGACCCCGATGAGGTGGAGGTGGATTCCATCATCGTGGTGCAGCCCGGCGAGAAGGTGCCCATCGACGGCATCGTGGTGGAGGGTTCCTCCGCGCTGAACACGTCCGCGCTGACCGGCGAGAGCAAGCCCCGGGAGGTGGGCGTGGACGACACGGTGTTGTCCGGCTCCATCAACATGTCCGGCGTTTTGAAGATTCGCACCACCGCCGAGTTCGACGAATCCACGGCCTCGAAGATACTGGACCTGGTGGAGAACGCGGCTTCCCGGAAGTCGAAGTCGGAGAACTTCATCTCCAAGTTTGCCCGGGTGTACACGCCCTTCGTGTGCTACGCCGCGCTGGCGCTGGCGCTGATACCGCCGCTGTTTAGCATGATCACGGGCGTCGGCATGTCGGGTTATGCCAATGTGGGCGCGCTCTGGCGGGACTGGATCCTTCGCGCATGCACGTTCCTGGTCATCTCCTGCCCCTGCGCGGTGGTGATTTCCATACCGCTCAGCTTCTTCGCGGGCATCGGCGGCGCGTCCAACCAGGGCATACTCATCAAGGGCTCCAACTACCTTGAGACACTTTCCGAAGTCACTACGGTGGCCTTTGACAAGACCGGCACCATCACCAAGGGCAACTTCGAGGTCACCGCCGTACACCACAGCCCGCTGGACGAGAAAAAGCTGCTGGAGTACGCCGCGCTGGCGGAGTGCCATTCCTCCCACCCGATCAGCCTGAGCCTGCAAAAGGCATACCGGCAGAAGGTCGATCCCAACCGCGTGACAGATTTGCAGGAGATCAGCGGCCACGGCATCGTGGCGAAGGTGGACGGCATCGACGTGGCCGTGGGCAACGAGAAGCTGATGAACCGGCTGGGCATCCCGTTCCACCACTGCCACCACGTGGGCACCATCATCCACATGGCGGTGGGCGGCGAGTACGCGGGCCACATCGTTATCGCCGATGAACTGAAGGAGCACGCGAAGGAGGCCATTACCGAACTGAAAAACGCGGGCATCGAGCGCACCGTGATGCTGACCGGCGACGCCGAGGCCGTGGCCAAACAGGTGGCCGCCGACGTGGGCCTGACGGACTACCGCGCCGAGCTGCTGCCCCAGGACAAGGTGGCCTGCGTGGAGGCGCTTTTGAAGGAATGCACCGGAAACCAGCGCCTCGCGTTCGTGGGCGACGGCATCAACGACGCGCCGGTACTGTCCCGGGCGGACATCGGCATCGCCATGGGTGCGCTGGGCTCTGACGCGGCCATCGAGGCGGCGGACATCGTATTGATGGACGACGACCCGCTGAAGATCGCCAAGGCCATCAAGCTTTCCCGGAAGTGCCTGGGCATCGTCAAGCAGAACATCGCCTTCGCGCTGATCGTCAAGGCGATCTGCCTGGTGCTGGGCGCCTTGGGCCTGGCCAACATGTGGATCGCCATCATCGCCGACGTGGGCGTGATGATCCTGGCAGTGCTCAACGCCATTCGCTGCCTGTTCGTCAAGAACCTGTAGCATAGAGATGAGACGTAGTCATTTGGACGACGGGGACCTGACTCACGGTCCGATATGGAAAAGGCTGGTGCTATACGCGCTCCCGCTTCTGCTGTCCAGCCTGGTGCAGCAGCTTTACAATACCGTCGATCTCATATTTGCCGGCAACCTGATTGATTCCGGCGCATCCTCCGCCATCGGCATGAGCGGTATGCTCATCACATGCCTGGTGGGCTTCTTTGGGGGCATGTCCGTTGGCGCGGGGGTTCTGACCGCCCGCGCCTTCGGGGAGAGGGACTATCCCGTCCTGGACGCGGCCATCCACAACACAGCGGCGCTCTCTGCGGCGGGCGGCCTGGCGCTTATGCTGATCGGCGAGCTGATTGCCCCGGTCTATCTGGCGCTGGTCCGCACGCCGGAGGCGTTGCTGCCCATGGCCATGGCCTACCTGCGCATCTATTTCCTCTCGATGCCTGCCATCGTTTTCTATAACCTGTGTTCAGGCGTTTTGAGAGCGCTTGGAGACAGCCGGAGCACCCTGACGGCGCAGGTCGTGGGCGGATTGCTCAACGTAGGGGCCGACTGGCTGTTCATCGCCCGGCTGGGCTGCGGCGTGGCGGGCGCGGCCTGGGCGACGCTGATCTCCCAGAGCGTCTCGGCAGCCTATGTGGTTTGCCGCCTGACAAGGCTCGAAATGCCCTGCGCTTTGCGCTTGGGGAAAATACGGTTTGACGGGAGGGTGCTCTCTGAAACCGTCAGGATCGGCCTTCCCGCCGGCGCCCAGGCGCTGGTGATCACCCTGTCCAACGTCATGGCGCAGTATCACATCAACAGCCTGGGAAAGGACGCCATCGCCGCGTTCACGGCGTATTTTAAGGTCGAGCTGATCGTATACTATCCCATCGTGGCCCTGGGTCAGGCCATGATGACTTTCGCCGGGCAAAACATGGGTGCGAAAAAGCCCGACCGGGTTCGGCGCGGACTGCGAGAGTGCCTTGCGCTGGCTGTAGGCTGCTCAGTCATCATCAGTACATTGGGCCTGATCTTTGGAAGAACGATCTTCCGGATATTCTATGATGATCCTGTCGCTATCGACCTGGGGTTGAGAATCGCAACAACCACTTTCCCCTTTTACTTCACCTACTGCTTCCTGCAGATTCCGGGCGACGCGCTGCGCGGCGTGGGTGAATCCCGAAAGCCGATGCTGATCGTCATGCTCAACCTGTGCGTCGTGCGCACAACGCTGCTCTTTCTGATCGTCCCGATCTGGCAGGACGTGCGCGGCATCGCCATTTGCTATCCCATGACATGGGCTTTGACGGGCGTATGTATGACGATTTTCTGGAAAAGACAGAAGATTGCATAAGGAAATACCGCACAATACGGCGGCGCATCTGGCGGTGCCTTTTCCGACATCTGCTGCTTGCAGATTTCTCGATTTACCGCCAGTAAACCTTCGAA
>CADBVG010000126.1 GCA_902798105.1 uncultured Eubacteriales bacterium | reverse complement strand
CGATGCGCCTCTCGTGAACCGCATTACGGCAGGTCTCCACACTGCCGCACCGCGAGCCTGCGGGCTTGCTTCCTCCTTCTTGAATGTGAACGGGGCCAATATGTGGAGTGGCGCCGCCCCATTGGAATGTGGTCGAAAGTTCAATGGTATCGGTTGTGTCAGTGTTCGTTCAGTATCGCTTCCACCTGGCAGGGCTGTGGCATGGAGCGGATCGCGCCCTTCCTGGTGGTCACCAGGTAGGCCGCCGCATTGGCGTAGCGGAGCATGGTCCGCAAATCTTCCCTTGAAAGGCATTCCAGGCCGTGGTCCAGGACGAAATTCAGCACACTGGCGCAGAAGGTGTCCCCCGCGCCGGTGGTCTCGACGGTGCCGCCCAGCAGGTAGCTGGGAACGAATACCTTCTTGTCCCCGCAGAAGGCATAGCTCCCGTTGGCCCCGGCGGTAACGTTCAGCAGCCGGAGGTTCGGGAAGCGCTCCCTGAGGAGCGTTGCGCCCCTCTCGTAATCCGATGTGTCCGTAAGGAACGCAATCTCGTTGTCGGCGATCTTCACCACGTCCGCCTGGGAAAGCCCCCAGAGCATCTGGGCCCTGGCGTCGTTCAGGCTGTCCCATAGGGGCGGGCGCAGGTTCGGATCGAAGGAGACGATGGCCCCGGCCGCCTTCGCGACCTGTACCGCGGCCTTGGTGGCCTGGCGCACAGCCTCGTGGGTCATGGAGAGCGTCCCAAAGTGGAAAATCCGGGTATCGCGGAGCATGTCCAGAGGCAGCTCGTCCTCGGTGAGCATCATGTCCGCGCCGGGATTCCGGTAAAAGGAGAAATCCCTGTCGCCGTAGGCGTCCGTCTTGACGAAGGCCAGCGTGGTATGGACGGCATCATCCATGCGCAGGGCGCTCATGTCGATGCCAGCCTCCTCCGCAACCGCCTTCAGCTGGTGGCCGAACATGTCGTTGCCCACCTTGCCGACGAAGGCGCACTGCCTCTCCAGCTTCCGCAGCATCGCCAGCACGTTGCAGGGCGCGCCGCCGGGGTTGGCCTCGAAGACGGGATTGCCCTGCTCGCTTGCGCCGTTCTCCGTAAAATCGATCAGCAGCTCGCCCAGCGCGACGACGTCATATCGCTTCATCTTTCTTCTTCCTCTTTATTATTCTTCGTCCTCTTTGTCAAAGACCAGGTCGTACTTGTCCACGTCCATCAGCAGCTCGCCCTCGGCCTCGAAGCTGATCACGTCCGCGCTCACAGGGGTGTACATCACGAAGCTGGCGGCCTGCTCGCCGTCGTTGACGAACAACTCCAGGCTGTGCTTGTCCATGACCACCCGCAGCTTGATGCAGCCGTGCCGGGAATAGACCGGAAACTCCCGAACATGCACGATGTCAAACCGGTATCCGCAGCGGGACCGGTCCACGCGCACGATGGCCTGACCGGGCTTGAAGCGGATCGTGGTGACATGTTCGCCGTCCTTGGCCAGGTTCATCTTGAAAGCATGATACATCACGCTGCCGTTGGCGGGCCGCACGTTCACGGTCATGTCGATGGTCCGTCCACGGATGCCTGTCAAAAAGGTTTCGGTGGACAGTGGCACGTTCTTATAGCTGATCTTCTCGCCATGATAGTTATCAAGCTCCCGCACAGGCCGCTGAATCAGCCGGCCATCCCGGATGGACAGCTCCCGGGGCAGGGTCATCTGGCCGCAGATGCGGTCCGTGACCGGGTGGCTGCGGGCCGTGTCCCAATTCTGAAGCCAGGCGATCATGATGCGCCGTCCGTCCAGCGCCATTAGTGTCTGGGGTGCGTAGAAGTCGATGCCATAATCGATGGCATGGACGTTCTCGCGGATCAGGTGCTTCTTCTCGTTCTCCTGGCCGATCATGCAGACCGTGCCGTTGCCCGCATGGAATTCCAGCCCCATCGGGCTCATCTCCTGGGGGCTGACCATCAGTACGTCCTTGCCGTCCAACTTGAAGTAATCGGGGCATTCCCACATCATGCCATACTGGCGATGGTTGGAGGCCACGCGGCCCTGATAGGTCCAGTGGAAGGCGTCGTCGCTCCTGAACAGCAGGATCGAGCCGCTGCCGTCAGCCGGGCGGTTGCCCACCACGGCATAATAGCAGTCGCCCTCCCGCCACATCTTGGGGTCGCGGAAGTCCTCCGTGCTGCCCCCCTTGGGCAGGTCCGCGGCGGTGAGCACGGGGTTGGCGTCGAGCTTTTCATAGTCCACCCCGTCTCCCACGGCCAGGCACTGGGTCTGGAAGGGCTTCATCGAGCCATCCTCCTGGCGCTCCTCGCGCACGCCGGTGTACATCAGCAGCTGGCGTCCGTCCGGCATTTCGATGGCGCTGCCGGAGAAGCAGCCGTCCTTGTCGTAGGGCATGTCCGGGGCCAGCGCCACAGGAAGCCGCTCCCAGCGGATGAAATCCCGGGTCTTGAGATGACCCCAGTGCATAGGCCCCCATACGGCTTTGTAGGGATAATACTGGTGGAACAGGTGATACTCGCCCTTGTAGACGGAGAAGCCGTTGGGGTCGTTGATCCAGCCGATGCCGCCGGTGACGTGGAATTCTGGGCGTTCCTCCTGGGGCACGTAGGGAGCATACTGGGCCTCAAAGTCCCGCGCCTTTTGCAAAGTCTGGCTAATCATATGCATTTCCTTCCTGTTGCGGTTTCGGTGGGTCATGGGGAACCATCCTCCCCCCGAGAGGAGAAGTGGAGGGAGGATGGTATAACGTCGGATCGGATCAGCCAGCGAAGTAGGCGTCCAGGTACTTCTGATGGATCTCCAGGTAACGATCCAGCCCGTAAGCCTGCAGGTCGCTCTGCAGCTGATCCCAGTCGGCGTCGGAGAAGCCGTTCATCACCCAGTCGGACTTGGCGGTGTTGATGCGCTTGGTCAGGTCGGCCTCCAGGTTGGAGATCTCCTTGATGTCGTCCGCGTTCATGAACACGTTGGGATACACATAGTCATGGGTCATGTCGGGGGTGTAGATGTCCTTGATCCAGTTGAGGCGATAAGCCGCGTCGTCGGGCAGGGTGACATACTTGCCATAGTAGCTGTCCAGGATGGCCAGGGGGCCGTTCACGCTCTCGGCCTCGCGGACCTCAACGGGGGAGGCGTCGCCCAGCCAGGTGTGCTTCAGCATCGGCTCGCCGGCATCGTTGGTGCTCATCTCGAAGATGTCGAACTCGTCATCCTCGCCGTAGGTGCCCCAGTTGTTCTGCGGGGACTGCAACGGCGCGTACATCTGGTCGATCCAGGAGCAGACCAGCTCGGGATTCTTGCAGGTGGCGGTCACGACGCAGCGGCCGCGATCGAAGCCGGAGGTGTAGGAACCGTTCTGGGGGGTGATGTTGCGCACGTCGGCGGTCAGCGCAGGCAGCGGCACCCAGTTCTTGCCGGCGATCAGGTCGTCCATGCTGACTTGGGCGATGTTGGCCACGTCCCAGGAGAACAGCACGCCGTAACGGCCGGACTTGCCCTTGGCCACGTAGGTGGACCATTCCTGCGTGAAGGCTTCAGAGTCGATCAAGCCCTCGGCGTACAGCTCGTGCAGCCAGGCGATGCCCTTCTTGAAGCCCTCGGTGGTGGCGACGCTGATGACCTTCTTGTCGTTGGTCACGGCGATGTGGCGGCCACGGTCGGGATCGCCGTAGCCCTCGCCGAAGCCGTTGATCAGGATGGCGGGATCCTGATCGCCGTCATTCA
>CADBVG010000125.1 GCA_902798105.1 uncultured Eubacteriales bacterium | reverse complement strand
CAAACCGTTGGTTTGCCGGTTTCGCCTGAAAGGCGAAACTGCCACGGCTCAAATCATAGATTTGAGGCGCGGCACCGTCCGCGACAAATCAGAATTTGCCTGCGACTGAACAGCTATCTATTTTCTATTGCAATAGATGTTCTTATCGCAGCGCCTGCGCCGCCTCCGCGCTTTATTCCTTGACAAATCCGCCCCACCCCGCTATAATAAAAAACGAAGGGCGAACCACGCACGCGGTTGCTCCTCAAATGATTTCTTTTTTCATAAGTGGCTCTTGCGAGTCACGAAAACTTCCGTCACTTGGCAGAGTGGCGGTTGTTTTTTTATCTTCCTCACGTAGATCGTGATTGAATAACTCCAAAGATGGAATGTAATACTAAATTCCTTCTAAAACATGTACAAATGCGGAGTGGATTTTTCGTTCTGGCAAAGCTGAGCGGAGGGAGGCGATGCAGCGCATCGTTGACTGAAGCGAAGCACAGCCAGGGCGGAAAAGACGCACGCAGATGTGCATGGATTAGATGGAATTTAGTATAATTCGCATCTCTTTCCACCCCCTTTCGGAGATGTAGGAGCAACCGCCTGCGCGTTTGTTGTTCGCCCCGGCCCTTTCGGGCAGTTCAATTCTACCGTAAAGGCATAGCCCTGTCAACCAAAAACCTGTAGGGGCGGCGATGCGCCGCCCGCCCGAGAGGATCACATCGTCCTGCACGGCAGGCGGCGCAGCGCCGCCCACTAATCCCTAAAACCTATAACCTAAAACCTATAACCTATAACCTAAAACCTATAACCTACTCCCTCAACTCACATCTCCAGCCCGGTGAACCCGAACCCGGCGGTGACCACCCGCTCGGGCAGCTGGTTGAACATGGCGTTGACGGACTGGTAATTGTAGTAGCGCATGATGGTCTCGGCGAACATCGGCGCCACGGACACGGTGCGGAACTTCTCCTGCCCGACGATGTTGGGGTTTTCCACGGTGTCGGTGGAATAGACCATGCTGATGGGGCTGGCGTTGATCTTCTTCACCCCGTCGGCGGAGACGATGTTGTGGCTGAGCATGGCCACGATGTCCATCGCGCCCCGGGCCTTCAGCGATTCCGCCAGGTTGACCAGCGTGCCGCCGGAGATGGTGAAATCGTCCACGATCAGGCAGTTCTTGTCCTTCACGTCGCCGATGACCTCCAGTATCTTGGCGTTCTCCAGGTGGTCGGTGCGGGTCTTGTCGCCGATGGCGATGGGCAAATCCAGCGCGTCGGCGAACTTCCGGGCCTGCTTGGCGAACCCGGCGTCCGGCGAAACCACCACCATGTTGCTGGTGTCCATGCGCTTGATGACCTCGGTCAGCATCGGCAGCGCGTACAGGTGGTCCACCGGCTTCTTCCAGAAGCCCTGCAGCTGGGGCGCGTGCAGGTCCATGGTCACGAAGCGGTCGGCCCCGGCCAGCTCCATGCACTCGGCGCACACCCGGGCGCGTATGGACACGCGGGGCTCGTCCTTCTTGTCGCCCTTGCCGTAGCCGAAGTAGGGCATGATCAGCGTACAGGACAGCGCGTTGGCCCGCTTGAAGGCGTCCATCCAGAACAGGATCTCCACGAACTCGTCGTTGGAATTCATGCCGATGGGCTGCACCAGGAAGATGTCCCGGTCGCGCACAGTCTCGTTGACGCGGACAAACGTGTTGCCCTCGGAGAACTTGATCACCTCGCAGGAACCCAGCGGCTTGTTCATGTACCTGCACATCCGCTCGGCAAAGATCCTTCCGCCGCTCCCGGCGAAAATGGAAATATTCGCGGTCTCAAACATATCCCCCAACGCTCCTTTGCATATTCTGCCTTCCGGATTCTAATTTGTCGCGCTGCTACAAATTAGAATTTTTAGTGATTAGTGGTTAGTGGCCAGTGACTGGTGGTGGTGCAAATCCCTTTGGGATTTGTTTTGATTCAATGGGAACGGCAGAGGTTTCAACGCTTCCAGATCCTTTGATCAAAAGAAATCCGCAAGGATTTCATCCTTCACCAGCCACTAGCCACCAGTCACTGACCACTACATCTCCTACGTCCCCTTCTCGTCCTTCTTCTCGGCCTCGGGGTCCACCACATTGCCCTTCTCGTCGTGCACGCCCCGCCAATAGACGTTCATGCCGGCGACGTAGGAATCGTAGCTGATCTGCTCGCGGCTGACCTCTTCCTTGGTGTCCCAGTCGTAGGCCACCAGCCAGCCCTCGCTGTGGCAGCTGCCGTGGCCCTCGATCTTCAGCTTCGGCTTGTCGGTGATGTAATACACTTCCTTGCCGGAGTAATCGGGCTCATAGCGCTTGCGGGTGGACTTCTGCTCGTCCAGCACCACCGATTCCAGCTGGTAGTGGTACTCGGGCCGGGTGCCGTAGATGGTGACGGTGGCGAACTCCCGGTCCACGCTGGTGTAGATGTAGATGGCGTGGTCGGTGTCGTTGCGGAACACGAAGTTCTTGCCGTCGGTGCCGTTGGTGCCGTACTCCACGGCGGCGTCCTGGCTGGGCTCCACGTAGCTGACGGTCATCTTGTGGTTGTGCCGCTCCAGTATGGTCATGTTGGCCATCAGCACGGCGTCGTACAGCGTGGTGGAAGCCTGGCAAACGCCGCCGCCCACGCCCTTGACCTTCTCGTTGCCGGCGTACTCGGGGGCCTCCTTGAAGCCGCGCCCGATGGTGCGGGGGCCGACCACCGCGTTGAAATCGCAGGTATCGCCGGGGTAGACCACGTAGCCGTTGAAGAAGCTCAGGGCCGTGGCCACGTTGCTGCGGCTGTCCGAGCCGCGGAAGGTGACGTCGGTGGCGAACTTGGCCACCACCTTCATCTCCATGTTGTCCGAGGTCACCGCCGGCAGCAGCGTCTCCACCGGCAGCTGGGTGCTGCCCTCGCCGGTCTCGATCAGGGCCACCAGGTTGTCCGTGGCCCGCTCCCGGTCCAGCTCCACGCCGTTCTTCGAGTCCTGTATGATCTCCGGGCGCGTGCTGGTCACGGCCACCTCGGCGTCCACCGGGGCCTGGTAGATCTCGTCGTACAGCTCGTCGACGAATTCCTCCACGGCCTCCTCGTTGTAGGTGATTTCGCTGTTGAAGTGGGCCGGCGCGGTTTGCAGGTTGTCGGCCACCTGCTTGCGGTCGGCGCGGCTGCCCACGTGCCCCAGGTTCCAGGCCAGGTCCACCTGCTCCTGGTAATCGAAGGACGCGCCGTAGTCCGACGGCCGGAAGCCCCAGCTGTTGTCCCCGTAGGTCAGCGCGTAGGTGGTGTTCAGCCGCCGGTCCCGGTCCTGGGAGACCAGCGCCAGGCCGTCCTCATAGGTCTGGCCCGACAGGTTCACCCCGTTCACGTATACATTGTCCAAAAAGCGCTCCACCGCCGAAGCCCGCAGGTCGCCCACCGTCCGGGCGATGCCGATGCCCAGCGCCACCAGCGCGATCACCGCCGCCCCCAGTATAAGCCCCAGGCGCAGCCTCGGGGAAATGCCCCGCCGCGCCCCGCGTCCCTGGCGCGCGTTCACCGGCCCGCGGCCATACCCGCCGCGGCTCGCAGCCGACGTTCTGCTCGGAGCAGACGTTCTGCCGGACGTCCGGCGGTCGTAGCTGCCCCGCCGGTCATCTTCCCGATACCGGCCCGAAGCAGACGTTCTGCCCGAAGCCGACGTTCGGCCCGAAGCATAGGTCCCGCGGTTCGTTTCCCGCCGGTCATCGCCATAGGCCCGATACCGGCTCGAAGCAGACGCTCTGCCCGAAGCCGACGTTCGGCTCGAAGCAGACATTCGGCTCGAAGCAGACGCTCTGCCCGCGCCCTCTCCCGGGCGATAGCCGTTTTCCATATATCTTCCGTTGGTCAATTCCAACGCTCCCAATCAAAGTCCATGGATCCCGTTTATATATCCTTGCCGCGGCCCTTCCCGCGGTGATTGCAGATAAACCGGTAACTGTCCAGCCGAAGAAGAAGGAGTGGGACGCAGCGACGCCCCCAATTTGGCGGCACGGAGACAGCCGCTGCAAAGTGTATACATATCACAGGCACCGGGCAGTTACCTTAATTCCATTATATCACATCCCCCCCACCGGTTTAAGTCACATTCACCTACGTATTTGTAAAAAAACAAAAAATCTTTCATAAGCCGGGGAAATTCTGATTTGTCGAGCTGATGACGAAGGCCCCAAAAGTGGCCTTCCCCCGGTGGGGAAGGTGGATTTCGGTGAAAACGCTTGCGTTTTTGCCGAAAGAC
>CADBVG010000124.1:1651-5469 GCA_902798105.1 uncultured Eubacteriales bacterium | reverse complement strand
GTGGGCGACAACGATGTTTACGTCACGCCGGGCCAGTCGGCGACCCTTGAGGTGGAGGCCAGCTGCGACGAGGGGAGCCTGACCTACCAGTGGTACGACAATAACGCCGAAGCGTACATCGCAGGCGCGACGTCCGCGACCTACACCATCGGGGCGGTCACCGGGCGCTGCGATTACTACTGTCGGGTCAGCGACAACTACGGCAACAGCCAGGACATTTGGTTCTACGTCTACGTGGACAACGGCTTTACCGCACAAGCCGTGGGCAACAACAGTGTTTACGTCACGCCGGGCCAGTCGGTAACCTTTGAGGTGGAGGCCAGCTGCGAGGAGGGGGACCTGACCTACAGCTGGGCACGGTATTCCCAAATTCAGGGTCAAGGAACGGGAAGCTCTTGGAAATGGACGGACATCCCCGGCGAGACCGGACCCAAGTACACCATCACCGCCGATGGCACTGCCAATGCGTATCGATGCTCCGTCAGCGATAAATTCGGCAGCAGCCAAACCCTCCAGTTCCGGATACTTCTGTGTGACACGAACGCGGCGTTGCCGCTGACCCTCGACACGGATGCGACGGCGAACGTCGACTACCCCGGCAAATTCGTCTTGTTCAGCTTTACGCCCCAGGCGTCGGGCAGCTATGTGTTCTACTCCCAGTGGGACGATGATTCGTATGGCTACCTGTTCGACGGGAATATGATTGAGATCGCCTATAACGACGACGAAGGTGAGGACAGCAACTTCCGGATTGAGTGCGAGCTTCAGGCGGGCACGCAGTACTACTTTGGCGCGCGCTGCTACAGCGTTGGGGACACCGGCAGCATCCCGGTCCGGCTGGAGAAGATGAGCTGAGAAATCAATTGGCGGGGGAACTGCTTCCCTCGCCTTTCTCTCCCTGAAAATAAACGTATCTGTTCAGCCAGATACTGAATTCTGATTTGTCGCCCCACGACAAATCAGAATCTGTCTCTCTCCACCTATAATATTGACAATTATCCCCCACCTAAGTATAATTAACATGTGTAACCCTGACTCAACATAATTAACAGTGAGAGGAGTTGACTCATGATGGATCTGTACAGCATTGGCGAGATGCTCATCGACTTCATACCGGGCAGCGAACCGGCCAGCTATATACGCAAGGCGGGCGGCGCGCCGGCCAACGTAGCCATCGCCGTGTCCAAGAACGGTCTGGGCGCTTCCATGTGCTGCAAGGTGGGCGACGACGACTTTGGCCGTTTCCTGATGGACACCCTTGCCGAGTACAATGTGAAGGCCGCCTGCCCCGAGCTGTGCAAGGAGGCCATCACCACCATGGCCTTTGTCACCCTGCTGGAGGACGGCGAGCGCCGCTTTACCTTCGCCCGCAAGCCCGGCGCGGATACGCTGCTGAAGGAATCGGACGTGCGGGAGGAGGACATCGCGGACACCGTCATCGTCCACGCCGGGTCCTGCTCGCTGTCGGCCCAGCCAGAAGCCGCGGCCACGGTACGGGCGCTGCGCCTGGGCCATGAGAAGGGCAAGCTGGTCAGCTTTGATGTGAATTATCGCAACGTGATGTGGGATGACGATGTGGAAGCCTGCGCCAAAGCGGTGTATGACATCCTGAAATATGTGGACCTGCTGAAAATCTCCGAGGAGGAGGTCGACATGATGGGCGGCGAGGCCGCCATCCCCGCGCTGATGAAGGAACACGGCATCGCCCTGGTGGTGGAGACCCTGGGCGCCAACGGCGTGCGCGCCTTCTATGCCGGCGACACCTTTGACGTGGCGGGCCGCAAGGTCAGCGCCGTGGACGCCACCGGCGCGGGCGACGCCTTCTGGGGCGCGTTCCTGGCGAAGCTGCGCATCAGCGGCGTGGAAAAGGCCGCCGACCTGAACGCGGCCATCATCCGCGAAGCCCTGAAGTATGGCAACATCTCCGGCAGCATCTGCGTGCAGACCAAGGGCGCCATCGCGTCCATCCCCACCCGGATGCAGATCGAAGCCTGCATGGACAAATAACTGTAAATCCCTGAGACAAAGAGAGGTTATGCCATATGAAACGCTCTGAAATCAACAGCTGCATCAAGAAATTTGAAAGCAGGCTGAAGGCGCACCGCTTCGAGCTGCCGCCCTTCCTCAGCTTTACCCCCGAGCAGTGGCAGGAAAAGGGCCATGAGTACGACGAGATTCGCGACAACGCCCTGGGCTGGGACATCACCGACTACGGCGAGGGCCACTTCGCCACCAAGGGCCTTTACCTGATTACCCTGCGTAACGGCAATGTGCACAACGACAAGTACACCAAGACCTACGCCGAGAAGATCATGATGCTCGACGAGGGCCAGCTGTCCCCGAACCACTTCCACTGGAACAAGATGGAGGACATCATCAACCGCGGCGGCGGCAACCTGGCGTTCCGGCTGTGGAACGCCGACAAGGATGAGAAGGTGGACCGCCAGACCCCGGTAAAGGTGTTTTCCGACGGCAGGACCTACACCGTGGCTCCCGGCGAGGAGATCATCCTCGAGCCTGGCGAGAGCCTGACCCTGTACCCCTACTATTACCACGAGTTCTACGTCCAGCCCGGCACCGGCTATGCCATCATCGGCGAGGTTTCCATGTGCAACGACGACAACACCGACAACTGCTTTGAGGATGCCCAGGGCCGCTTTCCCGCCATCGAGGAGGACGAGCCGGCCTACCGCCTGCTGTGCAACGAATATCCCCCGGCAAAGGAAAAGGAGTTATAAAATGAAAAAATGGCTTGCTGTGGCGACACTGCTGGCGATGCTGCTGGCGATGGCCTGCCCTGCTCTGGCGGAGGAAGAGAAGGTTAATACCGCAAGCGCTGAGGAATTGCTGGGCGTCTGGCAGATACCGGAAAATGACAAGCTCTGCCTGCTGATCCTCCCCGGCGCCTACGCGCCCACGGCTGGAAATAATAAGCTGCCCGAGCTGTACGCTTACGGCGTGTGGCAGGAGTACGAGGGAAAGCGCATACTGTATTCAATGCCGCTCAGAAAGTGGAAGCAGGAGCAAAACAGCTTTCTGAACGCGCTGTTGGGCAACACGATTGCGAACGCGGTTCGCACGATCAAGGCCATAGGCGATACCAATGCGAACCCCGAGGATATGGATGTCTTTGACTATGAGCACGCGAGCATTGGCCTGGAGTGGCTGTATTCGGACGGCGAAACCCAGTATATCAGCGTCTCTTCGGATAATTCGGGTTCGTTTTACGTCGACCGCGATGCAGAGGATGGGTCGGTGTACATGTACTGGCTGGACAACCATGATCCCCATGTCATGGGCGATGTGCTGTGTCGTGTGACCATCGACGCGGCCTCCGCCGAGGCGCTGACCCAGGGCGTGCTGCGCCCGGTAATCGATATGGCGGCGGGCGCCCAGGTGCAGACCGCCCTGGCGGTGGCCCAGTGGGCCGCGGACAATCACTGTATGCGGATGGACAATGAAGCCCTGACGAAGAACCTTCGCGAAGCCTTTGCCGCGCTGGAGGCGAAGGACGCCCAGGCGTTCAGGGACAATTACGCCAGGATCGGCACAATGCTCATGGATGCCCTCGGGCTGAACCCCGAAACCTGGTCCGACCCGTCCCGCAAACAGCCCTTCAAGGATGCGGGCCTGGAGGAAGCCATAGACAAGATCGGCGCGGACACCGAGAGCCAGCGCGCCATGGATTTGTTGAACGTCGCCATTGGCGCGGCGATGGGTTAAGGAAATACCGCACAAACGGGCGGCATGTCTGGCGGTGCCATTTCCGCCATGCACATTCTGCAAATTCCTTGACTTGCCGCCAGCAAGCCTGCGAA
>CADBVG010000124.1:0-1533 GCA_902798105.1 uncultured Eubacteriales bacterium | reverse complement strand
CGGGCGCTCGAACCCAGTAAACCTTCGAAATCTGCAATTGCATCTGTCGAAAAATTCACTCGCCAGCTGACCACCTTAATTGCGCGGTATTTCCTTAATCGAAAAGCACCTGTGCAAGGTGCTGTCTCAGAACATATAATCATACGTAGTCAACCACTTGTAGGGGCGGCGTTGCGCCGCCCCTACAACCGTTTTATACAGCGATATTCATCTGGGACAGCCCTTGCCAATGTGATGTCTGGGTCAATGGCCCTCGATGGGGGGCTGCACGTAGGGCGTGGTGACGCTGACCGTCTCCAGCACCTGGTAGCGGTCCATCTGCAGGTGCTTCTTCATCTCCAGGGCTTCCTCGATGGGGGTCTCCACCATGTCGCCGCCGCGAGTGCCAATGACGCAGTTGCCCCGGCCCTCTACAAAGGCCTTCACGGCGAAGTAGCCCATGCGGGTGGCGGTCTCGCGGTCCCGGGCGTTGGGGGTGCCGCCGCGCTGGATGTGGCCCAGCACGGTCACCCGGGGCTCGATGCCGATGGCCTCGTGGATCTGCTTGCCGATCTCCACCGCGCTGCCTACGCCTTCGGCCACCACGATCATGAAGTGGGTGCTGCCAGCCAGGCGGGCGCTGCGGATGCGGTCGATCACGTCCCGCTGGAAGTCCATCTCCCGCTCGGGCACCAGCACGGCGGTCGCGCCCACGGCGATGCCCACGTAAAGCGCCAGGAAACCGGCGTTGCGGCCCATGACCTCCACCACCGAGCAGCGCTCGTGGCTCTGCATGGTGTCCCGCAGCTTGTCGATGCATTCGATGGCGGTGTTGCAGGCGGTGTCAAAGCCGATGGTGTAATTGGTGCAACCGATGTCGTTGTCGATGGTGGCAGGCACGCCCACCACCGGCACGCCCAGCCGGGACAGCGCCAACGCACCCCGGAAGGTGCCGTCGCCGCCGATGGCCACGATGCCGTCCAGTCCCAGCATCCTGCACGTGGAAACGGCCTTCTGGCGGCCCTTTTCGGACATGAAGTCCTCGCTGCGGGCGGTGTACAGCATCGTGCCGCCCCGGGAGATGATGTGGCCCACGCTGGCGGCATCCAGCTGTACAAAGTCGCTGTTGATCAGGCCCTGCCAGCCCCGGCGGATGCCGATGCACTGTATGCCGTTGGATACCGCGGTGCGCACCACCGCGCGCACCGCGGCGTTCATGCCGGGGGAGTCGCCGCCGCTGGTCAACACGCCGATGCGCTTGATCTTCTTATCCATTGGGTTTTACCTCCTTGCGTCTGATTTGAATGTAAACATTATATCAGAAACGCGTGGAATCAACAAGGGCTATTTTTTTGGAAGGAAGTGAGAAATTCTGATTTATCGAGCTGTGCTCGATAAATCAGAATTGAGTGATTAGTGGTTAGTGGCTAGTGACTAGTGATGGAGCAAATCTCAACGGGATTTGTTTGATTCAATGGGAACGGCAGAGGTTTCAACGTTTCTCGGTCCTTTTATCAAAAGAAATCCGCAAGGATTTCCTCCTTCACTAGCCAC
>CADBVG010000123.1:4050-8133 GCA_902798105.1 uncultured Eubacteriales bacterium | reverse complement strand
TTTAAGGGAAACGGCCGAGGATTCAACCCCGCTCGGTCCTTTATTCAAAAGAAATCCGCAAGGATTTCTACCTTCCCTAACACCTACAACCTAAAACCTGAATTCTGATTTGTCGCGGAGCGACAAATCAGAATATGAAACTCCAAACAAAAAAAATCCTTCGCCTGTTCAGCTTGACAACGCAACCGGTGTCAGACTGAGCGGAGCGAAGGATCTTTTCTTTTATCCCCCTCGTCTTACCCCGCTGTCGGGGCTTCGGGGATCAGGGCTTTTTCAATGGGCTCGGGCTGTGCCTTGCGGGCCTTGGGCTCGGGCAGGGCCTCCTGCTCGGCGTAGATCAGCCGGGGCTTTTCCCCGTCCAGCACGGCCTCCTTGGTGATGACGCACTTCTTCACGCCCTCCAGCGAAGGCAGATCGTACATCGTGTCCACCATGACGCCTTCGATGATGGCGCGCAGGCCGCGGGCGCCGCTCTTGCGTCCCAGGGCCTGCTGGGCGATGGCCCGCAGGGCGTCGGGGGTGAACTCCAGCTCCACGTCGTCAAAGCTCAGCAGCTTGGCGTACTGGCGCACCAGGGCGTTCTTGGGCTCAGTGAGGATCTTCACCAGTGCCTCCTCGTCCAGGCTGTTCAGCGTCACCAGCACCGGCAAGCGGCCGATGAACTCGGGAATCAGGCCGAACTTCAACAGGTCCTCGGGCCGCACCTGGGACATGATCTCAGCGTCGGTCTGGTCGTGCTTGCCCTTGACCTCGGCGCCGAAGCCCATCACCTTTTTGCCGATGCGGCTCTCGACGATCTTCTCAATGCCGTCAAACGCGCCGCCGCAGATGAACAGTATGTTGCTGGTGTCGATCTGTATGAACTCCTGCAGGGGATGCTTGCGGCCGCCCTGCGGGGGAACGGAGGCGATGGTGCCCTCCAGTATCTTCAACAGCGCCTGCTGCACGCCCTCGCCGCTGACATCGCGGGTGATGGAGGGGTTCTCGCTCTTGCGGGCGATCTTGTCGATCTCGTCGATGTAGATGATGCCCCGCTGGGCCAACTCCACGTCGAAATCGGCGTTCTGGATCAGCCTGAGCAGTATGTTCTCCACGTCCTCGCCCACGTAGCCGGCCTCGGTCAGGCTCGTGGCGTCGCCGATGGCGAAGGGCACGTTCAGGATCTTGGCCAGGGTCTGGGCCAGGTAGGTCTTGCCGCAGCCGGTGGGCCCCAGCATGACGATGTTGGACTTCTGAAGCTCCACGTCGCTCTTCTTGTTGCCCATGCAGCGGATGCGCTTGTAGTGGTTGTAAACCGCCACGGACAGGGCCTTCTTGGCGGCGTCCTGGCCCACCACATACTGGTCGAGAATCTCCTTGATCTCCCGGGGCTTCTTGATCTCGGGCTCGCCGGTCACGCCGAGGGATTCCACGTCGTCGGACACGATCTCATTGCACAGCAGCACGCACTCGTTGCAGATGTAGGTGTTGTTGGGGCCGGAGATCATGCGGCGCACATGGTCCTGGGTCTTGCCACAGAAGGAGCAGCGCACCTGCTTCTTGAAGGAATCCTTGTTGTTTGCCATGGGCTTACCTCCTGGGGGCGATGATCTCGTCGATCAGGCCGTAGTCCTTCGCCTGCTCGGCGGTCATGAAGTGATCGCGGTCGGTGTCCTTTTCGATGGTCTTCAACGGCTTGCCGGTGTTCTGGGCCAGCAGCTCGTTCATGGTCTTCTTGATGCGCAGGATCTGCTCGGCATGGATCTGGATGTCCGTGGCCTGGCCCCGGGCGCCGCCCAGGGGCTGGTGGATCATGATCTCGGCGTGGGGCAGGGCCTTGCGCTTGCCCTTCGCGCCCGCCGCCAGCAGGAACGCGCCCATCGAGGCGGCCATGCCGATGCACAGCGTGGACACCTCGCACTTCAGGTAGCGCATGGTGTCGTAGATGGCCATGCCCGCGGAGACCGAGCCGCCTGGGCTGTTGATGTACAGCATGATGTCGGCGTCCGGGTCCTCCATCTCCAGGAAGAGCATCTGGGCGACGATGCTGTTGGCCACGTCGTCGTCGATTTCGCCGCCCAGGAAGATGATGCGATCCTTCAGCAGGCGGGAATAGATGTCGTAGGACCGTTCGCCACGGTTCGTCTGTTCGACGACATAGGGTATCAGGTTCATGGGCGTACCCCCCTTTTACGATAATGAGGAATGAGGAATTAGGAATGAGGAATGAATAGCCCTCGAACCATGGTTCCCCGGATATTTAGTATGTTGCCTGTAGTCTGGTCTATACCAGAGAAGGAATGACTGGAAAGAGGAACGGGAAAGCCGAACGACTGCAGAACAATCGCTGACTTCAATTCCTCATTCCTCATTCCTAATTCCTAATTTATCAAGCGGCGTTCGCCTTCAGGAAGTCGATGGTCTTGCGCACGGCTGCGGCCTCCGCGAAATATTCGCGGTCGGAATCGGACAGGTTCTCCTTGAACTTCTCCACTTCCATCTTGCCCTGCTCGGCGTACTTGGCGATCTCGGCCTCGATCTCCTCGTCGGTGGCCTCGATGTTCTCGGCCTTCTTCACGGCCTCGACCACCAGCTGGCTCAGCACCCGCTCCTCGGCCTGGGACTTGTACATGTCGCGCAGCTGCTCCCGGGTCTGGCCGGTGTACTTCAGGTAGTCGTCCAGCTTCATGCCCTGGTACATCATGCGCATCTCCATGTCGCGCAGCATGTTGTCGATCTGGTCCTCGATCATGGCGTCAGGGATATCCACCTTGGCGTTCTCGCACACGGTCTCGATGACCTCGTTCTCAAAGGCGGCCTCGCTCCGCTCGTCGGCGGCCTTCTCCAGGCGCTCACGGATCTCGGCCTTGTACTCGGCCACGTTGTTGGCGGTCTCGGAAACCTCGGTCACGAAGTCGTCATCCAGCGCGGGCAGCTCCTTCTCGCGGATGCCGTTGACCTTCACCTTGAACACCACGGGCTTGCCCGCCAGGTTCTCGGCGTGGTACTGCTCGGGGAAGGTGACGTTCACGTCCAGCTCGTCGCCCACCTTCGCGCCCACCAGCTGATCCTCGAAGCCGGGAATGAAGCTGCCGGAGCCCAGTATGAGCTCGTGGTTCTGGGCGGTGCCGCCGTCAAACTGCTCGTCGCCGTCGAAGCCGGCGTAGTCGATGTTCACCTGGTCGTCCAGCTTGGCGGGGCGGTCGGTGATCTCCACCCAGCGGGCGGAGCGCTCGCGGGCGCGCTCGATTTCGGCGTTCACGTCGTCGTCGGTGACCTCGTCCACGGTCTTGACGATGCCCAGGTGCTTGTATTCGCCCAGCTCCACGTCGGGGCGCACGAACACCTCTACGGTGAACTTCAGCTCCTTGCCGCGGCCGATCTGCTCCACGTCGATCTCGGGGCGGTCCACCACGTGCACGTCGTGCTCCTTCAGGGCGGCCTGGTAGATTTCGGGGAAGATGGCGTCCAGCGCGTCCTCATAGAACACGCCCTCGCCGTAGTGGTTCTCGATCACCCGCATCGGGGCCTTGCCCTTGCGGAAGCCGGGGATGCTGATGCGCCCCTTCAGCTTGTTGTATGCCTTTTTCAGCCCCTCGTCGAACTTCTCGGGCGCGACGATGAAGCCCAGCTTGACCTTGTTGGAAGACAGCTTTTCAAAAGTGGTGGCCATGGAAAAACCTCCTGATCTTTTACTATGACATAATTATCCATAATGCAAACCTCAGTGTATCACAGTGGGTGGGGGATTGCAACACGGATAGGTAAATTCCACTTTAGAAAATAGGGAATGGGAGCGAATGCCATGAAGCAAATATTCAATGCTCAATTGGGAAGATCGAATAGGGGTAAAGGATTATTTGTTCTCCCAAGCAGATAATCCGTTGACGTGTTGTAGAAGTCGGCCAGCAGTATCAGCGCTTCGGTGGGAATATCCGTCTTTCCGCATTCATAGTCGCTGTAGGTCTGTTGCGAGCAGCGCAGCAGGGCGCAGAGCTGCTTTTGCTTTAAGGAACTACCGCACAATACGGCGGCACATCTGGCGGTGCCTTTTCCGCCAGTCATCTCTTGCAGATTTTTTGATTTACCGCCAGTAAACCTTCA
>CADBVG010000123.1:0-3972 GCA_902798105.1 uncultured Eubacteriales bacterium | reverse complement strand
ATCTCGATTACCCGCCAGGTAACCTTCGATTTTTGCAGTCCGCAATCGACTAAAATTCCCTCCGCTACTGAACCACTCGATTATGCGGCATTTCCTTAAATCCGCGTCCTCCCGCAGATCACGTATTCTTTGATAGTGTGGCATAATGGTTACCTCATATTCCAAGTGTGGTTCCAATATGCCATACCGGGTTATTCGGTATAATTGTCGATGACAGATATTAATTCGAAGTTTTTCTGTAATAGATGATGCGCTCAAATGCCAATACATAAAAAAGAGCCCGGAGAATTCATTCCCCGTGACTCATTTTTGCCGGATGCGCCGGATTAATTGCAAGAGTAGTTGTAGATCAGCTTCGCTCATGGCGTCCAGTTCATTGTCGATGCTCTGCCGCAGGATCGGATAGGCGGAATCCGCGTCGAAGAATACGCTGGGCGTGATGCCGAAGTATTCGCAGATGTACAGGAATTCCTGCATTGATGGGAGCGAGCGTCCCGCGGCGATGTGATGGATATAACCGTCGGAGTGGCCCAGGTCGCGGGACATCTTCAATTCCGATACGCCCTTTTGAAGCCGCAGATCGGTTATGCGCTGCTGAATGTCCTTTGGGCCCAAGGCAAACCACCCCCCATATCATTATATGATTAAATAAGCCTCGGATATAAGAATTAAATACTCAATAATACTTGACATATGAGTAAATATAACTTGTAATGCCAATGAGCGTTAAAACACATGAAAGAGGAGGAAAAGGAACATGAAGAAGCTGCTGGCATGGATTATGGTGGCAATACTGGCGCTGGCGTTGCCGACTGCGGTTGCGGAGGTGTCGAAGGGCGCGAAGGGCGACGAGGTGAAGGAGATTCAACAGATATTGGCCGATTTGGGTTACCTGACGGGCAAGGTTGACGGCGATTTTGGCGGCGGTACCGAGAAGGCGGTGAAGGCCTTCCAGGCGGCCGAAGGCCTTGAAGAGACCGGCGTGGTGGACGACGGGACGATGGAGAAGCTCAATGAGAGGAAAAAGGAATGGGATGCAGAGGAAGAAGTCCGACAAGCCGAAGCCCGGGATAGCGCGGTTCCTGAGTTGTTCCAAAAATACGCAGACAGAATGTTAAACAATCCCGAGTTGAATGCCCGCACATGGGATACCGGTATGGGACTCAGAATCATTGCGATGAACGTTCCACACCATGACGGGGCTTTGGGGACTGCTATCGTGATCTTTCCGCCAGCAGGCTGGACACGAGAGCTTGAGGCAGGCGGCATCGACAAAATGGTACTGTTTTCGATTCCGTCACTGAAATCAATTTCGTGGTCGGAGGAACGACGTCTCTATCAATTCGATTCTGAATTTGAAGATATACTGGAACAGGTACCTGATAGTGAAACGACTTTCAGTTACGTAATCTATGATTGGCAAGTGTATGACTGGGGCGCCCTGGAGTTTCTTTGGATTGACTTGCCCAACGATCCCACAATGGAAGGAAAGCAGACGGTGACGGTTTCGGATCCGGAAATGAATACTCCGGTGACGATGGAGTTCAACTTTCATTTTCTGGGCAAAGGCAAGGGTTGGGATATTGAATATTTGAATTGCAGAGACGCCCTTCCGGAGGAGTTGCCTGCCGAGGAAAAGGAATAGGAGAAGGCACAGGTGCCCCATAGCAGGTTGTGAATGTACCCACATACCTGTAGCCCAAGGACAGAAAACGCTCAAAGAATCGGGATTTGCATTGACAATCCCGATTCTTTGTATTTATAATGGTATTAATAACTGTTCAGTCGCATGAAAATTCTGATTTGTAGGGCTATTGACGAAGGCCCCAAAAGTGGCCTTCCCCCGGTGGGGAAGGTGGATTTGACGAAAAATGCTTGCATTGTTTCGGCGCGAGGCGCATCGTAAGGGGACCTCATCCGGCGCTACGCGCCACCTTCCCCATAGGGGAAGGCTTTTGGCTGCCGCAACAGCTCGATAAATCAGAACTTATCTGACTGAACAGATACTGGTATTATTCAGATATGCAGCGCCGACCGACTGCGTTCCCGGCCCGGTCCGGGGGAAAGGAAACACCCATGGGCAATTATCGTAACTTCAAGCTAGTCGCCTACTTCGTGGCCCAGGCCACGGCCCGCGTCACCCGCCAGGAGCTGGAGAAGCAGCTTTCCTTCTTTGAAAAATACCTGCGCCTGGACAAGGTGTACCTGGAGCCCTGGCGGGGCGAGCTGGCCAGCCACGAGCAGGTGGAGATGTGCCGCGAGGTGTTCCACGCCCACGGCATCGAGGTGGCCGGCGGGCTGACCACCATCATCCCCACTCCAGAGGGCGCACATTCGAAGCAGCGCCTGTTCAACACCTTCTGCTACAACGACCCGGCCATGCGGGCCAAATTGAAGGAGGTCAGCGCCTTCATCGGCGGCCACTTCGATGAGTTCATCATCGACGACTTCTTCTTCACCGACTGCTGCTGCGCGGACTGCGTGAGGGAAAGGGACGCCTTCAACGCCGCCCACGGCATCGCCGACGGCAGCTGGCAGGCCTACCGGCTGGACCTGATGCGCCGGGTCAGCGAGGAGGACGTCATCGCCCCCGCGCGGGCGGCCAACCCGAACGTCAAAATCACCATCAAATACCCCAACTGGGCTGAGAGCTACCAGGAGACGGGCTACAACCCCGCCCAGCAGCGCAGATTGTTCGACATGGTCTACACCGGCACCGAGACCCGGGACCCGGTGACCACCGACCAGCACCTGCCCCGCTACCTGAGCTATTCGCTGATGACCTACTTCGAAAACATGTGGCCCGGGCACAACGGTGGCGGCTGGTTCGACAACTTCGACACCCACATCACCGAGCACTACCTGGAGCAGGCCTACCTGACGGCGTTTTCCAAGCCCCGGGAGATGATGATGTTCTGCTTCCAGTCGCTGTACGACAACATGTACATCCCGGCGCTGGGCTTCCAGCTGGACAAGCTGGACGCGCTGCTGGACCACGCGGGCAACCCTGTGGGCATCGCCTGCTACCTGCCGGACAACTGCCAGGGCGAGGACAACGTGCAGGACTTCCTGGGCATGGTGGGCCTGCCGGTCGTCTGCACCCCGTACTTCCCGGAGGACGCCAGGCAGATTTTGCTCACCCGATCCTCGGCCTGCGATCCGGAGATCGTGGACAAGCTGGAAAACTGGCTGAAGCGCACCGGCGGCGACGCGATGGTCACCACCGGCTTCCTGGAGGCGACCATGGACCGGGGCATGCAGCGGCTGACCAGCGTGCGTCTGCGGGGACGGCATGTGAGCTGCGACCGCTGGCGCGTGGAGGCGGCGGGGCAGGAAAACCGCTGTGCCTACCCGATGGGGAACCGTCCGGTGACGCTGCCTGTGGCGGAGTTCCGCAACAACGCCACCTGGGCCGTGGTGAAGGGCATCCACGGCGAGGAGAGCTACGGCCTGCTGCTGCGGGACAGCTACTGCGACGGCCGCCTGTGGACGCTGGCCGTGCCCGATGCCTTCCCGGACTTCTACCACATCCCCGCCGAGGTCCTCAGCCGCATCCGCCAGGCCATGCCGGTCAACGGCGCGTGGCTGGAGGGCGGCGCGCGGATCAGCCTGTTCGCCTATGACAACGACGCTTTTGTGCTGTACCCCTACGTGATGGAAGGCACTCAGCGCAGCGTCGTGCGCCTGCGCGTGAAGGGCGCAAAGGCCCTGGCCCTGCCCTGCCGGGGCGGCAGGCGCTTGGAGCCCCTCTATATCCAGGATGGGGAGGCTGTGTTCGAGGTCGAGGCCATGCCGGGAAGGTATGAGATTTGCAGGGTGGAGCGGTAGATTCTGATTTGTCGAGCTGACGCGTCAGCCCAAAGCCTTCCCCTTTGGGGAAGGTGGCGCGTAGCGCCGGATGAGGTCCCCTTACGATGCGCCTCGCGCCTCTGCTGAAAAATGCGTTGTACCATCGTCGAAGACCTCATCCGT
>CADBVG010000122.1 GCA_902798105.1 uncultured Eubacteriales bacterium | reverse complement strand
TTGATTTACCGCCAGTAAACCTTCAAAATCTGCAAGAGCGCCTGACGAAAAAATCACTCGCCAGCTGACCACCTTAATTGCGCGGTATTTCCTTAAAACTGTACGGCGGCAGCCTGCCGCCATCGCTGGCGTGTGGCGACCGGCAGTCGCCGCTGCATCACGCCTTCTATAATATCACACCTTTCGCCGCTTGACAATCCGCCCCGGGGTATTTACAATAGTAGAGGGTGATTGCGGCATGGCATCCGGATTGCGGGCCAAATTGAACATGATGCGATCGTCGCCCCCTGTCGCGGCGACACCGCACGGGGGCGGCCTGATTTGCCATGTCAGTCGCGAGCCCCTGGACCAGGCGTTGTTTGAGCTGCCCTCCACGGGCCTGCGCCGCATCGGCTGGTGCGGGCCGCGGTTTGACATCCGCCGCTGCCTGTTCCTGGATACCGAGACCACCGGCCTGTCCGGCGGCGCGGGCACGGTGGCGTTTCTGGTCGGCGTGGGCTGGGTCGAGGGCGACGCGCTGGTGATCGAGCAGATGATGCTTCGGGAGTACGCCGACGAGCCTGAGCTGATCGACCGTCTCAGCCGCCGCATGGCGGGCTTTGACAGCGTTTGCACCTACAACGGCCGCAACTTCGACATGCCCCTTTTGGAGACCCGATTCACCATGAACCGCATGCGGGACCGGTGGAAGGCGATGGAAAACCTGGACCTGCTGTACCCGTCCCGGCGGGCGTGGAAGCTGCGGCTGGGCAGCTGCCGGCTTTGCAACATCGAATCGGAGGTTCTGGGCATGCCCCGGGAGGACGACCTGCCCGGCAGCGAGGTGCCCGCCCGCTTCTTCCAGTTCATGAAGACCGGGGAGGAGGCGCTGCTGGACGACATCGTCCGCCACAACCGCCAGGACATCGCCACGCTGGCCAAGCTGCTGGTGCGGCTGTGCGAGGTCAACAACCGGCCCGAGATGATCACCGACCAGCGGGACCAGTTCTCCATGGGAAGGTCGCTGGAGCGCCAGGGCGAGCTGAAGCCCGCCCGGGAGATGTACCGGGCCTCCGCAAGGCCCCGCCCCGCGGGCACGCTGGCGGCGCTGTCCGGCGAGCGCATCGCCGGTTCGGCCAACTGGCGGTTGTACGCCCTCTGCCGCAAATCCGGCGACTGGGCGGGCGCGGAGGACGTACTCACGCAGATGCTCCGGCGACGGCAGATGCCCGGCGCGGTGTGCGTGGAGCTGGCAAAGCTCTACGAGCATCGAAGAAAGGACTATCCAAAGGCATTGGAATACGCCCGGCAATCGGCAAACTATACGGACGGCGAGTCGGCGGAGCAGCTGGAAAGGCGGCTGGACCGCATTCAGCGTAAGATGACACAGCATACGGAGGCAGACTGATGGGTTTTTTTGACGCGGCTAAGGCCGCCTATAACGGCAACCGGGCTTACCACCTCCATGTGGACGCCAACAAGCTGGCGGGGGAGGGCAAGGTGGCCCAGGCGAAGGAGAAGTACCAGGCAGCATTGAAGCTGTACGACGAGGCGGTGCGCCAGGGCAACAACGCTCCCAACATCGTCCAGGCCTATACCCTGCTGCTGATGCGGGAAGATGAGTTCGAAAAAGCGCGGGCGCTGCTGGAGGACATGAGCAGGCGAAAGGGCTTGTCCGACGGGGAATGGGCGCAGCTGCGCCTGCAGTATTCCATCTACCTGTGGCATGTGGGCGAGCTGGACCGGGCCATCGAGACCATCAACCGCGCCGCCGCCAAGGGCATGAACGGCAGCATCTACGGCACGTTGGGCATGTACTGGGTGGACAAGGCCAGGCAGACCGGGGAATTCGGCCCCGCCTTGGAATTCAACCGCCAGGCCATGGATTACGACGACGAGGACGCCGCCACGCTGGACAACATGGCCCAGCTCCACGAGGCGATGGCGGAAGCCGAGAAGGATGGGGAAAAGGCGGCGGCCCTGCGGGCCCGGGCGCTGGACTACTACAAGAAGGCCCACGAACAGAAGCCCCGGCAGATTACCACGATCTATTACATGGCGCGGATGCTGCACCGGAACGGCGACGACGCCGGCGCGCGCAAGCTGCTGGCCGTGCGGGATACGCTGTACATCAGCGCCATCTGTCCCGTGACCCGGGAAATGATCGACGCGCTGGCGGCTGAGGTGGGATGAACGGCCGTGAGGAGAGATCGATCCTGATACTAAAGAGGCTATCAAAAAGTATAAACATACGGTATTTATTCTGTCAGGTTAATTCTGATTTGGCGGGCGGATGCGTCACCCAAAGCCTTCCCCAGGCAGCTCCCTTCGGTCGCTGGGGAAGGCTTTTGGATGCGGCAGAGGCAATCTCTAATCCCTAGGGCGTGTTTCTAAAATCGCCGCGCCGCATTTGGCTGGAAACTTCGTTGCAGTTACGGCGTCTTTGCCTGCTTTTCCGCGTTGATTTTCCTTGACTTAGCCCCACGGGCAGTCAAGGTTTTTTACAAGGCGAAGATGGCTGAAATTCAGCCGCCCGGCGGCGATGAGAGTTTTTAGAGGTGCCCTATAGCAGTTTTGTATTGCGTTATTCGTTTTGAGATAGTTCCTTTGGCATCAGAATGTGGGCCCCGGCGCGATGATGCGCGCCAGCCGCAGGGTTTCTGCGGCAGTGAGGGGGTCGGCGTCCAGACCTTGCTTCAGCCAAAGGCCACTTTCGCGGATGACCCGCTCGGGGCTGTGTTGGCCGAGCCAGGCGTCGCTGGGGGCGAAGTCCTTCGCCTGGTGCAGCGTGGCGATGATGGCCGATTCCAGCCGCAGGCGTTCCTCGGCGGATTCCACCGGGATGACCGCGAAACCCAGGTTGACGCGCATATAGCTGCTCACGTCCCGCTCCGCCTGGGCTTCGGCCCTGGGGTTTTCCCGGCCTCTATTGGGCGCGCGGGAGGTATCCAGCGACCAAATCTCCAGGTACGGGTCCTGGGCCCGGTTCAGCAGCGCCTTGCCGATGTTCTTTCGGAAGATGCTGCCGTTGTGGTTCTCGCGGATGAAATGGTCCATCAGCCGCTGCTTCAGCCGATCGGGGGCGGTGTGGGTGCCAACGTGCACCACGCGGGCGTAGCCGTGGTAGGTTTCGCCCCGCTCGTAGACGATGTAGATGCCGTTTTCAAAGGGGATGTCGTCGATGCCGCGCCACTCGTAGCGGGGCAGCCGCTCGAACAGCCGGTGCAGCCAAAGGGCCGCGCCTTCCGCGCCGCTGGGAGCTTCGTCGAAGGGCATGTTGAGCCGCTGCAGCAGCTCGACGCGCTTGCCCAGGGGCAGGTTGCCGAGTGGCAGCGTCACGTTTTTCAGCCCGGGCAGCAGGTATTCGTAGTAGTGCCGACCGGCGAGGATGATGAAGTGATCCGCGTCGACGTCACATACCTCCCCCAGCCGGGCCAGCACCCGGGCGGACCAGGCCTTGCGATCGTCCACGGACATGTCGTTCAGCGTCTCGTCGTAAGGGGCAATGACCGCGTCCTCGTCCACCAGGCCGTACTTTGCGGAGAGTATGTACACCCGCTCGGCGTTGCCCTTCGCGTAGGCGTAGGACAGTGAGAACAGCGTGCTGGGGCGGTACAGCTCGGCGGCCCTGCACGGTACGGATTGCTTTTGCTTGGAGCAAGCGACCAGCGCGATATTGTGGCCTTGGCGCTTGGACGCCACAGGGGCGGGGCGGGCGCTGACCGCTCCCACGGGGCGGGCGACGCGATAGAACACCACCTTGCCCTCGGCGCGGTGCGCCCGGGCCTTGTAGCCCGCCGCGTGCCAGGAACGGGCGTGGCTGTGCTGGGTCGAGGCGTCGTCACCCACATTTGCCCACCAGGCGTCGTACTTTCCTGCGGACGCGGGAAGCCTGCGGCCGAGAATGCCCTCAATCTGGGCGAAGGTCAGAATGACTTCGTCGCCCTCACAGCGCAGCAGGTAATCTCTCAGTGGATCGTAGTATCCCATGGCTTTCGCTCCCTTAGAATCAAACAAATCCGTCAGGATTTGAACCACCCCTAGGGTGTGTTTCTAAAGTCGAAGTGTTGCAGTTTCGAGCGGAGAGGCTGAAAACCCAAAGGGTTTTCAGGTCTGGCCATTGGCCAGACTGCCACGGC
>CADBVG010000121.1 GCA_902798105.1 uncultured Eubacteriales bacterium | reverse complement strand
TTGGATTATCTCCTCTCTTGATAATCCTATTGTACTACTCTTACTGTCCAAAAGAACTCCCTCGACCGACTTATCACCCTATTTCCTGACTAACACCATACGAAAACGTCTACTGCGTCAAGAATGAGGTTTACTACCAGTATGACGAGGAGACACTGAGGGTATATCCCGCCAAGGTGCTGAAGCTGTCCACCAGAGACTATCAGCCCGGCGGATCCGAGACGCCCGAAGAGCCGGGAGACGACGATATGCCGACCAGCGTTTCCATCGCCCAGGGCAGCAGCGCAACGCTGTACATGGGCAATCAGCTGGCGCTGACGGCAGAGGTGACCCCCGCGAACGCGCAGGTGTCGCTGAGCTGGGCGTCCAGCAAGCCGGCTGTGGCAGTGGTCGGCGAGGATGGCGTGGTGACGCCGAAGAAGGCCGGCAAGGCCACGATTACCGTCACCACCGAAAACGGACTGTCAGCGAGCATTGCCATCAAGGTGGTCGACGCCAGCAGCGTCAAACTGAAGAAGGGCAACACCACCCTGAAAAAGGGACAGCGCATCAACCTCGCCCGGGGCAAGTCGCTGACGGTGAAGGCTGTGGTCTCTCCTACAAAGGTAAAGACCAAACTGACCTGGAAGAGCAGCTACAAGTATGTCACCGTCAAAAATGGCAAGATCACGGTGAACAGGAAGGCCAAGGCGGGCACCAAGGTGAAGATCACCGTCAAGACTGCCAATGGCAAGAGCAATTATATCTATATCGTGGTGAAGTGACGGTTTGAATGCCGGGACGAGGCCCCTGACGAGCGCAAATCGCGCGCGTCAGGGGCCTTGTCATGTTCTGATGACCAGCGAGAGATAGATCCCGTATATCGCCAGCAGCGCCGCGCCCTGGCCGCGCTGGAAGCGCCCTGCCAGCAATGGCGGGGTCACGGCAACTGCGCACAGGATCAGGCAGAAGGGCATGTCCAGCCCGATGCTTTGCCAGGGGAGGGTGAGATGGCCGCCGTTCAGCAGCGCGCACAGGGGCAGTATCAGCGTCAGGTCGATGATGTTCGCGCCGACGATATTGCCCACGGAAAGGCTGCCCTCGCCCCGGGACAGGGCAGTCAGCGCGGTGACCAGCTCGGGCAGCGAAGTACCCACCGCCACCAGCGTCGCGCCGATCACGCCGTCAGGGACCCCGCACAGCCGGGCCAGCGCCGCGCCGTAGTCGCACAGCAGCCGCGCCCCGCCGGCGATGCCCGCCGCGCCACAGATGAACCGCATTCCACAGCCTGCCAGCAGGGCGGGGGAGGGGGTGGCGGCGCGACCGGATGAAGTGCGGACATGCCTGTGCCCGTCGGCGGCGCTGTGCCACAGGAACCCTGCGCAAACCCCCAGCGGGACCAGCGCCCAGGGCATGGCGATCGCGCCACCCCGGCCCAGCAGGCACAGCAGCGCTGCTGAACCGGCCATCAGCAGCAGTCTTGCGCTATGGTGGCGGTCCAGGGGCGCGGGGGTGCAGCACAGCGTGATGCCAAGGATCAGCCCCAGGTTGGCCGCTACCGATCCCACGGCATTGCCCGCGGCGATGCCCGCCGATCCCCGGGCCGTAGCCAGCAGTGACACCGCCAGCTCCGGCAGCGTCGTGGCCAGGCTGACCACCGTTGCGCCCACCAGGAATTTGGGCACGCCCAGCGCCTCGGCAAACCACACCGCAGCGTCCACAAACAGGTCGCCCCCCTTCACAGTCAACAGAAGGCCGAGAAGCAGCATGAGAATGGCAACGGACATGAAGGACCTCCTTTGACAACTACTGATTTGTCGCGGAGCGACAAATCAGTAGTTGACGCTCCTTCCACCCTATGCGCCCCATCATTCCCTTATCCCCGGGAAAGGCTTTGTTATACCTGGCCAAAGTGAGAAAAATTAACGGAATAAATAAAAGGAAAAAAGGGGAGCATGTCGAAATTTCTGAATTTGGGTTTCGATGATATTTTTAATTCTGTCGATCGGCGGAACGGCGCATTTGCGGCATTTTATGCGGCAAAGCGGCGCGGGGGTGGCGTCCCGGGCAGGCGCGCGGACCGGCGTAAGACAAAACGATGGAGGGAATGAAAATGAAAGTGGAACAGAATCTGCCCGTCGTTCGCGAGCGCAAGCTGGCGATTCTGAAGGGTGACCCGGAGCTCTGCGCACAGCAGAAGAAGGCCGGGAAGCTGCTGGCCCGGGAGCGCATCGCGCTGCTGCTGGATGCCGCCAGCTTCGTTGAGCTGGATGTGCTGAACGCGGACGCCGGCGTCGTGACGGGCTACGGCCTGATCGACGGCAATCCCGCCTACGTCTACGCCCAGGATTTCACCGTCAAGGGCGGCTCCGTGGGCATGGCCCACGCCCGCAAGGTACTGAAGGTGATGGAGCTGGCCGGCAAGACCGGCGCGCCCCTGTTCGCGCTGCTGGATACCGCCGGCGCGCGGCTGGATGAGGGCATCGACGCGATGAACGCCTACGCGCTGATGGCAGGCAAGGTCAGCGAGCTGTCCGGCGTGGTGCCGCAGATCGCGGTGGTGCTGGGCCAGTGCGGCGGTATTGCCTCCGCCATCGCCGGCATGAGCGATATCACCGTTATGAGCAAGAACGGCGCGCTGTTCGTGAACGGCCCCCAGGTGGTTTCCGCCGCTTCCGGCAAGGACGTGGACATGGAAGCCCTGGCTCACGCCCAGGCGTCCATGCGCTCCGGCGTGGCCCAGCTGACCGCTGACACCGACGAGGCGGCCATCGCCCTGGCCCGCAAGCTGGCCGGGTTCCTGCCCGCCAACAACATGGACGAGGTCTTTGGCGATACGCCCGACGACGTGAATCGCGAGCTGGGCGACCTGAACGCCATTGACAGCGTCGGCGACGTGCGGGATGTCATCCGCCGCGTGGCCGATATGAACGACATCATTGAGCTCAGCGAGGGCTTCGCCCCCTCGATGGTCACCGCCATCGGCAAGATCGGCGGCAGCACCGTGGGCTTTATCGCCAACCAGCCCGGCAAGGATGAGGGCCGCATCACTGTGTACGGCGCCAAGAAGGCCTCCCGCTTCGCCGCGTTCTGCGACTGCTTCTCCATTCCCGTGGTTACCATCGTGGATTCCATGGGCATGAAGGTCTCCACCGCGCCCCAGGGCGAGTTGGCCCGCGCCGGCGCGCAGCTGATGTATGCGCTGACCGAGTCCACCAACGCCCGCGTGGCCCTGATTACCGGCAACGCCGTGGGCATGGCCTACGCCGCCATGGCTTCCCGCGCCGCCAGCGACATGGTTTACGCCTGGCCGGGCGCCGTGATCAGCGCCGTGACTCCGAAGATCGCCGTGCAGCTGAATTGCGCCGATGCGCTGAAGGTGGCCGCCGATCCCTTCGCCAAGCGCGCCGAGCTGGAAGAAAAATACATGGCGGACGTCGCCGACGGCGTCAACGCGGCCAAGGCCGGCTATGTGGACGACGTGATCGAGCCCGCCCAGACCCGCCAGATCCTGGCCTCCGCGCTGGAGATGCTCTCCGGCAAGCGCGAAGCCAAGCCCGCCAAGAAGCACGGCAACATGCCGCTGTAAGGAGGCGCGCGTATGAACTTTGGATCAAAGATTGTTTACGGCGCTCAGGTGACCGCCATCGGCCTGGTCGTCGTGTTCCTGGGCTTGGCTATACTGATCGGCTTTATTACGCTGATGGCCCAGATATTCAAGGCCATCAACGGCAATAAGGAAGCCAAGGCAGCCGAGGCCAAGCGCGCCGCCGAGGCCGCGAAGGCCGCGGAAGCCGCCAAGGCGGTCCCCGTGGCCCAGCCCGAGCCGGTCGTGGAGGACGTGACCGACGACAGCGAGCTGATCGCCGTGATCGCCGCCGCCATCGCCGCCTTCACTGATTCCGACAAGCAGCTGGTGGTGCGCAAGGTGCGCCGGGTGTCCGGGTGGAACCGCGCTTCCCGCGCTGAGCAGGTGTACAGGTTTTAGGGATTTGGGATTAGGGATTAGGGTTAGTCAGCCCCTGATGCCTGTTCTTCATTCCTCATATATAATGACTTATATAATTAGGAGGAAATAACAATGCGCAAGTTTGCGATTACCGTCAACGGTCAGTCCTACGAAGTGGAAGTTGAAGAGATCGGCGGCGCGCCGGTGTTTG
>CADBVG010000120.1:1574-6011 GCA_902798105.1 uncultured Eubacteriales bacterium | reverse complement strand
CCTGATCGCTCCTTCCCTCGCAAGCGTTCTCACCCTTCTAATTCCTTCCCTCAGAACGCTCGCAGACCCTGATCTTTCCTTAAGTTGATGACATTGCCCGGTGGGGAAGGTGGCACGGCGAAGCCGTGACGGATGAGGTCCTCCCCGAAGGAAATACCGCACAATGCGTCGGCGCATCTGGCGGTGCCTTTTTCGACATACACATCCTGCAATTTTCTTGACTTACCTCCAGTAAGCCTGCGAAACTTGCGGGCGTGTCTGACGAAAAATTTACTCGCCAGCTGACCGCCGAAATTATGCGGTATTTCCCAAGGGAATGGCCGACGTCAGAGCAGTCGTCCCGGAACACGCGTCTCCGCGCCGGTTTCCTCCGTTATGATCGCTTTGGAGACAGTCTGCGCCACAATCGCCGCCTCGGAAGCGGTCTTTGCCACCTGCCCGGTTTCGGGCGCGGCGGTATCAGTCCGCTTTTTCATTCGCCTTCGCCTCGTTGTTATAGGTTTCGACAGATACAAGATACGCCTTGATCGGTAAGTTATCCAGGGTGATGTCGTCCATGCTTATGTTTCCAATTAATGCCATAAGCATATTGAGCGCCTCTTCGTCGGTCTCCCCGTCAGTCTCTTCGCCGAGCGAAGCGAGGTCTGCCGCCATTGAATTGATGATTTCATCCTTAAAGTTGTAGAAGTCTTTCCATGCGCCATCGATGAAAATATAGCTCTCACCAGGGTTAAGCGTACTCTTGATGGTCACGCCTCCCATCTCGAGCATTGCAGCCGCATTGGCGTTCTGGGGATAGGGTACCGCGTAGGTCTTGCCCTCGTCGGTGTCATAGGACTGGGTGATGACCACGGCGTATTTCTCGCCCTTGTTCAAAAGATGCTCTTCTTTTAAGTCGATGCGCTGATATCCGGCCCACTCCTGGAAGGTCTCGCCCTCCTCCAACAAGGCGCCCGAGGCGGGATTGCCGTCCTCTATGTCCTTGTAAACCGCGTAGCGCACAGTGGTCCGGGGAGCGATGGTCATGGCGGAAATCTGGAACAGGTACTCGTCCTCCTCGGCTTCATACACATTCGCCGACATGATCTCGCTGTCGCTGGTTTTCTTTTCATAGCCGCCCGACAGCATCAAATCGTACTGGTCGTAATTGATCTCGGCGTACTTTGTTTCGAGCAAAGGATAGAATTCAAAGCTGACAGGGGCGTTGATGCTGTGGTCGTAGTAGGAAAGATAGAAATACCCGGTGTCGTCGATGCCCCAGGCGCTGGCGTTTGGGCTATCATAGATGGTCTGGCCGTATTTGTTCACCTTGGCCGTCGCCTTGTCCGCCTCGGTCAGCGCGCCCCAGCTGTTCTTCACGATCCACGCCCCGTCCGCCGGGGGTGTGCTGTTCTCCACGACCTTTCCGTTCAGGATTCGGGTGAAGTTCTCCTTGGGATAATTATCGTCGTATCCGACGATCGTGACCTGGTGGTTAGCGTATTCCATGCCGTCGTAGTATTGGGCCCAGGTAGTCGTGTTCATATAGCCCTGGTCGCCGATCGTATCGCCGGGCATGCTCTGGTCCGCCCAGTAACCGATGGAGACGCCGTGACCCCGGGCAAGCTCCGCCTTGATGGCGGCGGTGCCCGCCGCGTTGTACCCCGTCCAGAGCCCCAAGTCGTTCGTTTCACTGGGAGAGGGCAGGTTGTAGCTGTTCTTAAAGCTCAGAACGATGTCGGGGTTGAGATATTGGGCGGTCAGTGGGATGGACCAGTCGTCATAGGGCGCGTATTCCGATTTGCCGAAGGATTCGTGATAGAGGCTCATTTCGGAATTGAAGCACCAATCCTCATAATCCATGTCCTCGGGGATAAGGCCTCCCTGCTGAAAGGCCTTAAACATCATTTGATTCTGGAAGTCGTTCTTATAGTACTCCCTGCGCGCCGCGGCGGCTTCTTCAGATTCATCGGTGTCGTTCAATCGCCAGCCGTTTTTGCCGCGATAGGCGTAGGGCTGCCAGCCGTCGATCTCCTCCAGCTCAGGCTGCGGGCCAAAGCCGGCTGCGAAGAAGCTGGTGCCGTAGGTTGCGCTGCCGCCGATGTTGTAGACGGTGTTGATGTCGGTCTTCTCCGCCTCGCCGGGGTCATAGCCCTCGCCGACCTGTGAGGCGCGAACATGCCCGGTCTGCACCTCTTCCTCGGTGATGGGATGGCGCACGAACCAGCTGATGTACTTCTCGGAAAAATCCACAAGATCATTGACCTCTCCCGCCGGAACGCCGAAGCCGTTGTCGTGCAGAAAGGAAATCTCCGCCGCGGCGGTGATGCCGAACGTCCAGCAGCTGCCGTAGGGACTCTGGTTCTTGACGGGGGTCACGTAGTTTTTCCCCTCAAAATCCCTCAGGTCAAGCTTGTCGGGCAGCTTTTCGGCCGCTTCGATCAATGCCTTTTCAACTTCTTCGGACTGGGGGCCGAAGTCGGCGCCGGGCAATGTGGGCTCGATCATCTGGTTGGTGGCCTCACCCTTGTGATCGGTGACCTCGGCAAAAGCGCCGACACAGCCGAAAGCGGTCAGCAGCATCGCCAGGCACAACAGAATAGCAATCATTTTCTTCATGGGTATTTCCTCCTGCCTTTTTTGTTTTTCCCATTCCCATTATACAAGATGCCCCTCCCGTCAACAAGGTTATTCTTTCATCTCTATTATGACAGTTTATCGCTAAGGAAATACCGCATAATAAGGGTGGTTGGCTGGCGAGTGAATTTTCCGTCAGGCGCGCCTGCAAATTTCACAGGCTTGCTGGCGGCAAGTCAAGAAATTTGCAGGATGTGCATGGCGGAAATGGCACCGCCAGACATGCCGCCCGTTTGTGCGGTATTTTCCAAGGCCTCAATGTAAAATCTCCGTCTCCCCCTTGCCGGAAGGGCGCGTGTGTGCTATAATCAGCTTTGCGTGATTAATCCGATGCCGGCTCCGCCGGAGGGCCGACAGTCCGATTAGAGTGAGGTGAAAACCATGAAGGAGAACATCCATCCGAATTACGGCAAGGCAGTGGTCCGCTGCGTGTGCGGCGAGACCTTTGAGACCGGTTCCGTGAAGAAGGAAATGCGCGTTGATATCTGCTCAAAGTGCCATCCCTTCTACACCGGCAAGCAGAAGCTGGTTGACACCGGCGGACGCGTGGATCGCTTCAAGAAGCGCTACGGCATGTAGGCAAACGAGCATCGGCAGGACTGCGGTCTTGCCGGTGCTTTTGCGGTATATGCGCGCAGTACCCGAAAACAGGATCGGCTTCGCGCCGGTCCTGTTTTAATTCAACCGTAAGGTGTTTACTATGCCAAACAACGACAATCTTTCCGTCCACACCACCCCCGTCGCCGAGGGGGTGCGCATACAGGTGGGCAGCGCCACGGCCTTCGCCGTCCGCCAGGACAGCAAGGACGTGGCCCTGCGCCTGCGCCGGGAATACCACCCCGCCCGGGACGCCATGGAGCGCATTCCCTTCCTGCGGGGCATCGTGCGGCTGTTCACCAGCGTCGCGGACTTTCTGGACGGCGTGTCGGAATCGGCCCAGCTGATGCCCCAGCAGATCGTGAAGGGCACCCGCTTCGAGCGGCGCTTCGCCACGCTCTTTCGCATCCATCCCACCAGCCTGGTGGCCTCGATCAGCATACTGGCCGTGCTGCTGCTCATCGGCGGGCTGGTCATCGCGGGCCCCTGGGCGCTGGCGAAATTCGTGTTGCCGCGCTACGAGCTGTCCCGCAACGCCATCAACGCCGCGGGCTGCGCCGCCCGGGTGCTGGCCATGCTGCTGTGCGCGCTGCTGGTGCCCCGGCTGCGGGTGGTGGACCGCTTCACCATGTACCGCGGGGCCATCAACCGGGTGCTGAACGCCGCCGCGGATGAGGGCCGGGTCACCCAGCAATCCGCCGAGAAGGCCAGCTTCCTCTCCCGCCGCAGCGACGCCGCCTTCATACTGACCGTGCTGATCCTGTCGGTGATCGCCTTCGCCCTGATCCGCACCTTCACCCTTCCGGTGCAGCTGCTGGTGCGGGTGCTGACGGTGCTGGCCATCGCCGCCGTGCTCAACGAGCCCATCCGCGCCCTGGAGCGGGCGAAGGCCACCCCCCTCGTCAACGCCCTGCTGGGCCCCCAGCTGCTGCTGGAGCGCTGCCTCACCCGCCGCCCCCATCCCCAGATGGTCGAAGTCGCCGTCTACGCCTGGAACGCGGCCAGGGAGAACGACAGGGAAAGGGATTAGGGATTAGGTGAAGGCAAATTCTGATTTATCGAGTTGATGCTCGATAAATCAGAATTGAGTGATTAGTGGCTAGTGGCTAGTGACTAGTGGTGGTACAAATCCCTACGGGATTTGTTTGATTGAATGGAAACGGCCGAGGTTTCAACGCTTCTCGATACTTTTAATCAAAGAAATCCGTAAGGATTTCTACAATC
>CADBVG010000120.1:0-1493 GCA_902798105.1 uncultured Eubacteriales bacterium | reverse complement strand
CAAACCGTTGGTTTGCCGGTTTCGCCTGAAAGGCGAAACTGCCACGGCTCAAATCATAGATTTGAGGCGCGGCACCGTCCGCGACAAATCAGAATTTGCGACAAGGACTGAGCAATTACGAATCGATAAGCGCTGAAGCCTCTGCCGTTCCCCTTGAATCAAAACAAATCCCGCAGGGATTTGCACCACCCCCTAAAACCTAAAACCTAAAACCTACAACCTACAACCTACAACCTAAAACCTAAAACCTTAAAACAAAACTCGACAGCAAGGATGACCCCCCCATGACAATCACCGAATGGCTGACCCACGCCCGTGACCGGCTTTCCCGGACCGGGTGCCCGGACCCGGACATCGACGCCCGCTGGATCGCCGAGGACACCCTGGGCATGACCCGGCAGGACCTGGTCTTTGAAGGCGACCGGGCCATCCCGCGGGCGCAGCTGTACACCCTGGAATCGATGCTGGACCGCCGCGCGGCGGGCGAGCCGGTGCAATACATCCTCGGCAGCGCCGACTTCATGGGCCTGCGCTTCCGGGTGGATCACGGCGTGCTGATCCCCCGCCAGGACACCGAAACCCTGGTGGAGGCCGCCCTGATCGACCTGCGCCAGCGCCCCGGCCAACCGACCCTGCTTGACCTGTGCTGCGGCAGCGGCTGCGTGGGCCTGAGCCTGGCCTCGCTGGCCCCCCACGCCCGCATCACCCTCACCGACATCAGCCCCGAGGCGCTGGAGATCGCGAAGGCCAACCAGAAGGCCCTGGAGGTGCGCGCCGAGTTCAGGCAGGGCGACCTGTTCAACGCCCTGGACCGGGAGCGCTTCGACGTCATCACCGCCAACCCACCCTACATCCCCAGCGGCGAACTGCCCGCCCTCCAGCGGGAGGTGCGCTTCGAGCCCGCCCTGGCCCTGGACGGCGGCGCGGACGGTCTGGACTTCTACCGCCGCATCGCCGAAGCCGCCCCCGACCACCTCAACCCCGGCGGCGCGCTCTTCCTCGAGGTCGGCATCCGCCAGGCCCAGCCCGTCCTCGAGCTCGTCAAGGCCCACCTCCCCTGCGCGGAGGCCGGCACCATCAAGGACCTGAACGGCGTCGAGCGGGTGGTGTTCGGGAAGACGAGGGATGAAATATAAAAAAAATGAGGAATTAGGAATGAGGAATGAGGAATGAGGAATGAGGAATGAGGAATTGAGGTTGAAATCCTTCGGATTTCTATTGATTTATGGCGGCGTCAATGTCCATGTCAATACAAACAAATCCCGCAAGGGATTTGCTCCGCCATTCCTCATTCAAAGGACGGGCAGCCTGAAATGACGCATGTTTCCCTATTCGTATCTGTTCAGTCAGGTAAAATCTGATTTGTCGGGGACTTGGCGATGGCCCCAAAAGTAGCCTTCCCCCGGTGGGGAAGGTGGATTTCGGTGAAAACGCTTGCGTTTTTGCCGAAAGACGGATGAGGTCTTCGACGCTCGAACATCGTCTATTTCAGC
>CADBVG010000119.1 GCA_902798105.1 uncultured Eubacteriales bacterium | reverse complement strand
GACCTCATCCGTCTTTGACGAAACAATGCAAGCATTTTTCGTCAAATCCACCTTCCCCATCGGGGGAAGGCTACTTTTGGAGCCGTCACCAACACCCCGACAAATCAGAATTCTACACATTGTAAAGGGCGTCATCTATCGCGTTTACGGCATGCGAAATGGCGCCCTTACAGTTATACCAAGTACGAGAAAATATAGCGAGATAGCACCTTGCCTCGCGAATCGCCCTATCGGGTCAACATGAGCACCAGATAAAATATGGCAATAGCTCCAATGATTATGGCAAGCGCTATTTTAAGAATTTTGAGTAACTTATTTCCATTTCTTCTTGCCATGTGCGGTGCCTCCTCCTACGGATATAGCCCGCTTGCGTAGCGAGTTCACCGATGTCTTTGAGACCGAGAGCGGTTGGTTTGGAAAAGAATTTTGTTCTTTGAAGGGAGAAAAATCCCAGCCCAATGACAACAACCAAAAGGATAGCCACAAAGGATAAAAGAGATTTAGGCTGGAAGGAATGCCTTTCACAGTAAGCGGTGAATTTGTTCTTGATTATATTCATAACTTCTCTTCCCCTGCTTCCGTGCCATACTTCATATTTTAAACATATATCTTGATAAATAACATTCAAATATTAACATGTAAACAATGGAATGTCAGGAGGGAGATTGATGAGACGTTAACAGTGCGAAATTAAGAAAAATATTACGAATAATCTTGCGTGCAATGCAAAGTAGTGGTATAATGGATCTGATGCTAGGACGATAGGAGGAATGGACGATGGCGGCAATCAGTCCGGTTTCAGACCTTCGGAATTACAATGTGGTGCTGGACAAGGTGGAGCCTGGCTCCCCGGTCTTCCTGACGGTGAACGGGCGCGGGCGGTATACCATTCGGGATATCGCGGACGACGAGGAATTCGAGAAGACCAAGGCGATGCTCCAGCTGATGCTGGAGCTGTACGAGGGTCGTCAGTCGGGCGAAGCGATGGGCTATACGCCGTCGGGCGTGGTTCGGGAACGGCTCAGGCAGAGATTGGCGGCGAAAAAGCCGTGAAATACAGCTATTCACCCCGTGCGGAGCAGGATCTGGAGCGCATCCAGGACGAGGTCTTCGAGGCCTGCCGGGATGTTGAAACCACCCAGCGCTATCTGGACGCGATGATGGACAGGATCGAGGCCAAGGCGGATTACCCCCGCAGCGGAGCGCCGCTTTATTGGTTTGATCGGTTTACAGGCTATTATTATGTGGTTTACAAGGCTTACATCGCGTTCTATTATCCCGCCGATGACGGCATACGGATTGAGAGAATCCTGCATGGAAAGAGCGACTATATACGACGGTTGCTGCCGGGGAGCAGGGAAGAGGAAGCATAGAATAAGAGCGCTGCCGATATTCGGAACAGCGCTTTTATTTTTTCATTCAAACAAGTTCCCCGGCAGTTTTTTCAGCCCGTAGATCATGGGCAGGCCCAGCACGTAGCAGACCACCAGCTCGCCCAGGGCGACGGTGCCCATGTTGAACAGCAGCGTGGGCACGCTGACCGGGTCGCCGGGAGCGCGGACGTAGGCGAAATACACCACCGGGCCGACGATCAGGCCGTTGAAGAGGGTGGGGAAGATGGCGGCCAGTGCGGGCCTGTCCCGGAATTTGCGGGTGCAGACGGCCGCCAGCAGCGTGGCGATGGAGCCCAGCACCACGTCGAACCAGATGCCGCCGCCCAGCCAGTTGGCCAGCAGGCAGCCCACGAACAGGCCCGGCACCGCATAGGGGGTCATGACGGGCATCAGCGTCATCGCCTCGGCGATGCGGAACTGTATCGCGCCGAAGCTGATGGGCTGGAAGATCAGCGTCAGCACCACGTAAATCGCGGCCACCATGCCGCCGATGGCCAGTCCGCGGGTGGTAAGGAGGGCATTCCTGTTTTCGCTCATGGAGATTCCTCCCATTCAAGGGCAATGTTATACCTTTTGGCGGGAGTGCACAAGGGACAAACCGTAAATTCTGCGCCTGTGCCCTGCCGGGGCGGGCGAAGATTGTTGATAATGTGAAGGGAATGTGGTAGAATACCAATAGTGCGCTGCCATGGAACGACGGCCGCGCGATTATTTGGAAAGAGGCGAGAACCATGAAGAAGGTTGCTGTGTTGTTTTTGGCGTTTTTACTCGCGTTGTCGATGGCGATGCCCTGCATTGCGGAAGGCGCTGCCTATATACGCACGCTGCCCCAATACACCTATATCAGCAGCAGGCTGTTGACGGACGAAACCTGCCCGGAGATTCGGATCTTCCCGGAATACGCCTATACGCTGTTCGCGGACTATGGCGACGCGGAGCCGGTGTTTCTGTGCATTCCCATCATGGATGGCGCGAAGGCCTCAAGCATCAGATCCTATGAAGTCGCCTGCCTGGACCCGGACAAGGCCATCCAGGTGCAGTATATGGTGCGAGAGAGCGATTCCTTTGAAGAATTCGTCAACGAAGCCGAGGCGGACGAGTACATAATGCGGGATGGCAGTGACGGCACGGCTGCCTTTATCAAACCGGAGCGCGGACAGGCCTTCGGTATGATTGCCACCAGGGAGCTTGGCAAGAGCGCCAAGCTGATTATCAGCATGGGCCTGGATTACCTGGACAGCAAGATGCCGCTGGAGACGCGGGTGCAGGCCCTTACCGAAGCGATTCTGGCCGAGGTGGACCGCGTGAGCGCCGCGATGCACTATGAGACGATGGCCCCCTACTGGAGCGCCGGGATGTTTGCAGGCATGAAGCTGTTGGACGACAGCTTTGCCAGCCTGGTGGAGATGGACTTCCAGCCGATCACCGTGACCACCAAGGACGGCGAGGCGCTTTCCGACATCCCCTTTATCCCCACCGAAGTGGACGATACCAAGGTTGAAGGCATTTACGCGGGCAGCAAGGGCAATTATGTGGAGGCCGAGTTCAGCTTCGACACCAACCCCTTCCCGGCCTATCAGCTGGAGCAGCAGGAGGAGGGCGCGTCCCGGGAGAAGCTGCAAAACGGCGACGAGTGCCTGCTGTACGTCAGCGAATACGACGGCGAGATCGGCCACTGGTACGCCTCCTTTCCGCTGAAGGGATTGCAAGACAACGACAAGCAGGTATACATGACGGTGCACATGACCGGAAACCGCGTGACCTGGAAGGACACGGCGGAGTGCCTGGCCATCGCGGAGGGCTTTGCACAGGCCTGCAAGGTGGTCCCCGTGGAGGAGGATCCCTACGTGCCCCAGGAAAGGCCGGCCGACGCCCAGACGGAGGCGGCCCAGGACGCTCCTGCCGCACAGGACGTTCCTGCCGCACAGGACGCTCCTGCCGCGGAGGGAGAGTGGACCTGCCCGGATTGCGGCCAGGTGAACGACGGCAACTTCTGCCCGAACTGCGGCGCAGCCAGGCCGGAATGACGGCGGGCTGACCGGGGGCCGGCAAACGTGGAAAGCGCAGCGTTTGCCGGCCCCCGGCCTGTATCCGGGCCAATAATTGTAAAGATAAGGAAATATCCTGCGGCAATGCTTGATTTTATCGCTTTATCGCGGTATCATAAATGAAAGTAAATCCCGCAATACTTGCAGATTGGAGCGATCGACATGCTGAATATCCGCGTTGAAAGAACCACTGCCCCGAAGGCGAAGCCGGCACCCGGCACGAAGCTGGGCTTTGGCCACATCTTCACCGACCACATGTTTATCATGAATTACACCGAGGGCCAGGGCTGGCATGACGCCCGCATCGTGCCCTATCAGAAGATCGAGCTGGACCCCTCCGCCATGGTGTTCCACTACGGCCAGACCATGTTCGAGGGCCTGAAGGCCTATCGCGGCGCGAACGGCGAAGCCTACCTGTTCCGCCCGGACATGAACGCCAAGCGGGCCAACAACTCCAATGACCGCCTGTGCATCCCCCGGATTCCCGAGGAGGACTTTGTGCAGGCCATCAAGGAAGTCGTGGCCATCGACAAGGACTGGATCCCCACCGAGCCCGGCACCAGCCTGTACATCCGCCCGTTCATCATCGCCACCGACGAGTTCCTGGGCGTGGCCCCCTCGAAGACCTACCTGTTCATCGTCATCCTCAGCCCCTCCGGCGCCTACTATGAGAGCGGCCTGGCCCCCGTGGGCATCTGGATCGAGGACGAGTACGTGCGCGCCGTGCGCGGCGGCATCGGCTTTGCCAAGACCGGCGGCAACTACGCCGCGTCCCTGATCGCCCAGGTCAAGGCCCACGATGGCGGCTACAGCCAGGTGCTGTGGCTGGACGGCGTGGAGAACGGCTCCATCCTGCCCGGCATCACCCGCAACTCCGTGCTGTTCCTGTGCCGCCAGTGGGGCATGGACGTGGAGGAGCGCAAGGTGTCCGTGGACGAGCTGATCGAGGCCCAGAAGTCCGGCAAGCTGGAGGAGGTCTTCGGCACCGGTACCGCCGCCGTCATCAGCCCCGTGGGGAAGCTGCGCTACATGGACGAGGTCATGACCATCGGCGACGGCAACATCGGCCCCGTCACCCAGAAGCTGTACGACACCATCACCGGCATCCAGACCGGCAAGCTGGAGGACAAGTACGGCTGGCGGGTGCGCGCGGACGCGTAATCTGTGTTAAATTGTAACTGTTCAGTCGCAGGTAAATTCTGATTTGGCGGGGCGTTGCGGCAGCCAAAAGCCTTCCCCCGGTGGGGAAGGTGGCACGGCGAAGCCGTGACGGATGAGGTCCTCCCCTAACGTTACGCCTCGCGCCT
>CADBVG010000118.1 GCA_902798105.1 uncultured Eubacteriales bacterium | reverse complement strand
CGATGCGCCTCTCGTGAACCGCATTACGGCAGGTCTCCACACTGCCGCACCGCGAGCCTGCGGGCTTGCTTCCTCCTTCTTGAATGTGAACGGGGCCAAAATGTGGAGTGGCGCCGCCCCATTGGAATGTGGTCGAAAGTTCAATGGGTTCGGTTGTGTCAGTGTTCGTTCAGTATCGCTTCCACCTGGCAGGGCTGTGGCATGGAGCGAATCGCGCCCTTCCTGGTCGTCACCAGGTAGGCTGCCGCATTGGCGTAGCGAAGCATGGTCCGCAAATCATCCTTTGACAGACCCTCCATTTCATGGTCCAGGATGAAATTCAGCACACTGGCGCAGAAGGTGTCCCCCGCGCCGGTGGTCTCGACGGTGCCGCCCAACAGGAAGCTGGGCACGAATACCTTTTTGTCCCCGCAGAAGGCATAGCTTCCGTTGGCCCCGGCGGTGACGTTCAGCAGCCGGAGGTTCTCGAAGCGCTCCCTGAGGAGCCTTGCGCCCTTCTCGTAGTCCGATGTATCCGTGAGGAACTCGATCTCGTTGTCGGCAATCTTCACCACATCCGCCTGGGAAAGGCCCCAGAGCATCTGTGCCCTGGCGTCATTCAGGCTGTCCCACAGGGGCGGGCGCAGGTTTGGATCAAATGAGATGATCGCCCCGGCCTTCTTCGCGGCCTGCACCGCGGCTTTGGTGGCCTGACGCACCGCCTCGTGGGTCATCGACAGCGTGCCGAAGTGGAAAACCCGGGTATCGCGGAGCATGTCCAGGGGCAGCTCGTCCTGGGTGAGCATCATGTCCGCGCCGGGATTCCGGTAAAATGAGAAGTCCCTGTCGCCGTAGGCGTCGGTCCTGACGAAGGCCAGCGTGGTATGGACGGCGTCGTCCATGCGCAAGGCACTCATGTCGATGCCGACCTCCTCAGCAACCGCCTTCAGCTGGTGGCCGAACATGTCGTTGCCCACCTTGCCGATGAAGGCACAGCGCCTGTCCAGCTTCCTGAGCATCGCCAGCACGTTGCAGGGCGCGCCGCCGGGGTTGGCCTCGAAGACGGGATTGCCCTGCTCGCTCGCGCCGCTTCCAGTAAAGTCGACCAGCAGCTCGCCCAGCGCGACGACATCATATCGCTTCATTGTTCCTCTTCCTCTTTGTCAAAGATCAGGTCGTGCTTGTCCACGTCCATCAGCACCTCGCCCTCGGCCTCGAAGCTGATCACATCCGCGTTCACGGGGGTGTACATCACGAAGCTGGCGGCCTGCTCGCCGTCGTTGACGAACAGCTCAAGGCTGTGCTTGTCCATGACCACCCGCAGCTTGATGCAGCCGTGCCGGGAATAGACCGGGAACTCCCGCACATGCACGATATCGAACCGATAGCCGCAGCGGGACCGGTCCACGCGCACGATGGCCTGGCCGGGCTTGTAGCGGATCGTGGTGACGTGCTCGCCGTCCTTGGCCAGGTTCATCCTGAAGGCGTGATACATCACGCTGCCGTTGGCAGGCCGCACGTTCACGGTCATGTCGATGGTGCGTCCGCGGACACCCGTGAGGAACGTCTCGGTGGACAGCGGCACGTTCTTGTAGCTGATCTTTTCGCCGTAGTAGTTCTCGATCTCCCGCACGGGCTGCTGGATCAGCCGGCCGTCCCGAATGGACAGCTCCCGGGGCAGGGTCATCTGCCCGCATATACGGTCCGTGATCGGGTGGCTGCGCGCGGTGTCCCAGTTCTGCAGCCAGGCGATCATGATCCGCCGGCCGTCCAGCGCCTTCAGCGTCTGGGGCGCGTAGAAGTCGATGCCGTAGTCGATAGCATGGACGTTCTCGCGGATCAGGTGCTTCTTCTCGTTCTCCTCGCCGATCATGCAGACGGTGCCGTTGCCCGCGTGGAACTCCAGCCCCATCGGACTCATCTCCTGGGGGCTGACCAGCAGCACGTCCTTGCCATCCAGCTTGAAATAGTCGGGGCACTCCCACATCATGCCGTACTGGCGGTGATTGGAGGCCACCTTGCCCTGATAGGTCCAGTGGAAGGCGTCCTCGCTTTTGAACAGCAGGATCGAGCCGCTGCCGTCCGCCGGGCGATTGCCCACCACGGCGTAGTAGCAGTCGCCTTCCTTCCACATCTTGGGATCGCGGAAGTCCTCGGTGCTGCCGCCCTTGGGCAGGTCCTTCGCGGTGATCACCGGGTTGGCGTCCAGCTTTTCATAGTCCACGCCGTCCCCCACGGCCAGGCACTGGGTCTGGAAGGGCTTCATCGAGCCGTCCGCCTGCCGCTCCTCGCGCACGCCGGTGTACATCAGCAGCTGGCGTCCGTCGGGCAGTTCAATGGCGCTGCCGGAAAAGCAGCCGTCCTTGTCGTAGAGCATGTCCGGCGCCAAGGCGGCGGGCAGTCGCTCCCAGGTGATGAAATCCCGGGTCTTGAGATGCCCCCAGTGCATGGGCCCCCAGATGGCCTTGTAGGGATAGTACTGGTGAAAGAGGTGGTACTCGCCTTTGTAGACGGAGAAGCCGTTGGGATCGTTGATCCAGCCGATGGCCCCCGTGACGTGAAACTCCGGACGTTCCTCCTCCGGTACATAGGACATGTACTGGGCTTCAAAATCCCGTGCCTTCTGCAAAGCCTGGCTGATCATATGCGTCTCCTTCATGTCGTGGTATGTTTATTGAATAAAATGGGCTTTCCTCCCCCGGAAAGGGGAGAAAAGGGGGAGGAAAGCCAGTGTGAATCAATTAACCGGCGAAGTAGGCATCCAGATACTTCTGGTGGATCTCCAGGTAGCGATCCAGGCCGTAGGCCTTCAGGTCGTTCTGGAACTGCTCCCAGTCGGCGTCGGTGAAGCCGTTCATCACCCAATCGGACTTGGCGGTGTTGATGCGCTTGGTCAGGTCGGCCTCCAGGTTGGAGATCTCCTTGATGTCATCCGCGTTCATGAACACGTTGGGATACACATAGTCATGGGTCATGTCAGGGGTGTAAACGTCCTTGATCCAGTTCAGGCGATAAGCCGCGTCGTCGGGCAGGGTGACGTACTTGCCGTAGTAGCTGTCCAGGATGGCCAGGGGGCCGTTCACGCTCTCGGCCTCGCGGACCTCAACGGGAGAGGCATCGCCCAGCCAGGTGTGCTTCAGCATGGGCTCGCCGTCCTCGTTGGTGCTCAACTCGAAGATGTCGAACTCGTCATCCTCGCCGTAGGTGCCCCAGTTGTTCTGGGGGGACTGGAGCGGCGCGTACATCTGGTCAATCCAGGAGCAGACCAGCTCGGGATTCTTGCAGGTGGCGGTCACGACGCAGCGGCCGCGGTCGAAGCCGGAGGTGTAGGAGCCGTTCTGGGGGGTGATGTTGCGCACATCGGCGGTCAGGGCAGGCAGCGGCACCCAGCCCTTGCCGGCGATCAGGTCGTCCATGCTGACCTGGGCGATGTTGGCCACGTCCCAGGAGAACAGCACGCCGTAGCGGCCGGACTTGCCCTTGGCCACGTAGGTGGACCATTCCTGAGTGAAGGCCTCGGGGTCGATCAGGCCCTCGGCGTACAGCTCATGCAGCCAGGCGATGCCCTTCTTGAAGCCTTCGGTGGTGGCGACGCTGATGACCTGCTTGTCGTTGGTCACGGCGATGTGGCGGCCGCGATCGGGATCGCCATAGCCCTCGCCGAAGCCGTTGATCAGGATGGCGGGATCCTGGTCGCCGTCATTCATGATGCAGGACATGGGGATGATGGAGCCGTCGATGCCGAACTCGGCCTTCAGGGCGTCGGCATTGTCGCGGAAGGCGATCAGCACGGCCTTGAACTCGTCAACGGTGGTGGGCATTTCCAGGTTCAGGAAGTCCAGCCAGCCCTTGTTGATGAAGCTCATGTCGCCGACGGTCTGGATGGCGGTCTTCTCATAGCCCAGCTGCTCGATCCAGGGGAAGGCCCAGATGTGGCCGTTCTCGTCGGTGCACATCACGCGATACTCGGGGGCCTGCTCGAACACCTTCTGCAGGTTGGGCATGCAGGTATCAATGTACTGCTCCAGCGGAATGATGGCGCCCTGCTTGGCGTACTTCAGCAGGGAGTTGGTGTCGAAACCGGCGTTGAACACCAGCTCGGGCAGGGTCTTGGGATTGGACATCTCGAGGGTGATCTTGTCGCCCCACTGATCGGACTGGATGGTGCGCCACTCGACGTGCACGTTGGTGGCCTCCTCCAGGCGCTTGAAGATGGTGCGGTTGTTGGGATCGGCCTCGGTGCCCACGGGGTAGTTGGTCAGGGCGGTGAAGCTCTCGGTGTTCTCCAGCGGGAAGGTGTAGCCATCGGCCAGGGCGGCGCTCGCCAGCATCGCCAGGCACAGGCACAGGGCCAGGATCATGGAAATCTTACGCATGGTATTATCTCCTTTACATTCTTATTCACAGGCGCAGGGCCTGCAATGTCATTATCCCTTCACGGCGCCGGCCATGATGCCGCTGTCAAAGTACCTCTGGAAGAAGGGATACATGATCAGCAGCGGCAGGCTGGAAATGATGATGGTGGCGTACTTCAGAAGCTCGGCCAGCTGGGCGCGGGCGGCGGTGGACTGCATGTCGGAAACCATGCCGGGCTCCGGCTGGCTCTGGATCAGTATGCCGCGCAGCACCAGCTGCAGGGGCTGCTTGGATACGTCGTTCAGGTAGATCATCGCGTCGAAGTAGCTGTTCCACATGCCGACGAACTGCCACATGCAGATGGTGGCGATGATCGGCGTGCAGACCGGCAGCAGGATCTTGAAGAAGTAGACCATCTCGCTTGCGCCGTCGATGGAGGCCGCCTCTTCAAGGTCTCTGGGGACGCCCTGGTAGTAGGTACGTGCGATGATCATGTTCCAGACGCTGAACGCGCCGGGCAGCAGTATGGCCCAGATGGTGTTGAGCATTCCCAAATCGCTGATGAGCAGGTAGGTGGGAATCAGGCCGCCGCCGAAGAACATCGTGATCACATAGATCGTGTTGAAGAACCCCTTGAACCGGAAATCCGACCGGGACATCGGGTATGCCGCCAGCAGCGTCACGATGACGGAGATGATGGTGAACAGCACCGAATAGATCAGCGCGTTCTTGAAGCCCACCCAGATCTGGGCATTGCCCAGCACTCGGGTATAGGCCGTCGTGGTCCACTTGCTGAAATCGAAGGTCACGCCCTTGTTCTGCAGCGTGATGGGATCGATGAAGGAGGCCAGTATGATGTACAGCACCGGGATGATGATGGCCGCCAGGAAGATGCCCAGGATGATATAGGCGATGATCAGTATCGTCTTGTCCCCGGTGGGGTACTTGGCAAATTCACTCTTCTTCTTCCTTGCCGGAACATTTGCAACGCTCATTTGCTCACTCTCCTTTCCTTAAATACCCTTGCCTTCGTTCATCTTCTTGACAATGGTATTCATGGAGATCAGCAAGACGATGTTGATGACGGTGTTGAACAGGCCGACGGCGGTGGAAAAGCCGTAGTCGCCGTCCAGAAGGCCCTTCTTGTACACATAGGTGGAAATGATCTCGGAAGCGCCCATGTTCAGGTCGGTCTGCAGCGCGTAGGCCTTTTCAAAGCCGACGCTCATGATGTTGCCCACCGCCATGATGAACTGGATGAGGACGGTATCCTTGATCGCCGGCCACTCAACCGTCTTGATCTGCTGGATCAGGTTCGCGCCGTCGATGACCGCCGCTTCCTTCAGATCCTTGCTGGCGTTTGAAAGCGCCGCGGTGTAGATGATGGACGAAATGAAGTTGGGCATGTACAGCACCAGCTGAACCTTCTGCTTGATCTTGGAGCTGAGTATGCGGTTGAGCAGGAACGCCAGCAGGATCGGCGCCGGGAATCCCCACAAAAGGCCGAACACGCTCAGTTTCAGGGTGTTCATCAAGTAGGTCATGAAATCCGGCGAGGACAGGAAGCGCTTGAAGTGCGCCAGTCCTACCCATTCGCTGTGCCACAGGCCGCGGAACGGGTTGTAGTCCATGAAGGCGATCGCCACGCCGCCCATCGGAATGTAGCGGAAGATGATCGTCAGCACGAACGCCGGCAACATGAAGATCAGGTAGAGCTGCCAGTGCTGCCTCAGGTACACCAAAGTGTTGTGCCGCCTCTGTTTGAGGGGCACCTTCGCCTTGGCAGGCAAGGGCTTGTTCATTGTAATCCTCCTTTTCCAATTCTCCCCTGAATGTGCATTTGCATTGGCAGATTGCAATTGCACATTCCTGTTGGGGGTTTCACCCTTATTTTAGCATTAGCAGGGGGTTGTGTCAATACCAAATTATTGCATTTGCACATATTTTTTCATTTGTCACACTATATTTCCTGGGAATCTCAGCCATCCCAGGCATGATAAGGTGACAAAAGCAAAATATGCACAAAATGCACGATTTTCAATTTGACATTTGCACCATTATATGTTACAATGCTCCTGTATCACCAAGGAGGATTAATCTATGAAGAAAGTCACCATACAGGATATCGCGGACGAGCTGGGCGTCTCCCGCAACACCGTATCCAAGGCGATCAACAACGCCGAGGGGCTTGCGGAGGCGACCCGCGAAAGGATTCTGCAAAAGGCCATCGAAATGGGCTACAAACAGTTTTCCTATATAAAGGCCCAGACCGGCGCGGCGTCGGAGCAGGAAAACCAGCGCAAGGGCGAAATCGCGCTGCTCATTGGCGACATCATCGACGGGTCCCACTTCGCTTCACTGATGCTGGACAAGCTGAAGCGGGAACTGGCCCAGTGGGGCTATACGCTGATGGCCCACCGGGTGGAGCGGGACAACTTCCTGTGCCGCACGCTGCCCTTCACCTTTGAGCCGGAAAAGACGCGGGCCATCGTATGCATTGAAATGTTCGACAGGGCCTATGACGAGATGATCTGCGCCCTCGGACTGCCCGTGCTGTTCGTGGACGGTCCCCACAAGCGGGACGGCGTCGACCTGCCCGCCGACCAGCTGTACATGGACAATTCCACCGCCATCACCCGCTTCGTCAACGACATGCTGGTGCGGGGGAAGCGAAGGATCGGCTTCATCGGCGATTACGAACACTGCCAGTCCTTCTTCGAGCGCTACACCGCCTTCCGCTGCGCCATGCTGATGGCCGGGGCACCCGTGGACGAGCGCTTCTGCATCAAGGTTCTGAACCTGGAACAGCTGAACAACGCCCTGGTTTCCCTGGAGGAATTTCCGGAGGTGTTCATCTGCGCCAACGACTTCGTGGCTGACGACGCCATCTACGCCCTGCGCAAGCTGGGCAAGTCGGTGCCCGAGGACGTGCTGTTCTGCGGCTTTGACGATTCCCCCCAGTCCCGCATCATGACCCCCTCCCTGACCACCGTCCACATCCATACCCAGATCATGGCCGTGGCGGCGATGCAGCTGCTGCTCTCCCGCATCGAGCAGCCCAACCTGGACTATCGCACCGTGCACACCGAGACAGAGCTGATCTACCGGGATTCCACCCGGCTGTAATCCACAACCATCCACGATCAGGAGGTCACCGCTATGCGATTCTTTTCCTACGACAGCAAATTCGGCCAGCTTTTCCTGAAGCTCGCCTATGGCTGCTGCCTGAACATCCTGTGGCTGGTTTGCAGCCTGCCCATCGTCACCATCGGCGCTTCCACGACGGCGCTCTACTACACCTCGTTCAAGATCGCGAAAGACGAGGGAAGCTACATCACCACCATGTTCTTCCGCTCCTTCAAGCAGAATTTCAAGCAGGCTACCGTGATCTGGCTGATCATGCTGGTCACCGGCCTGATCATCGGCGCGGACGCCATACTGCTCTACCGGCTGCGCGCCACCTCCACCGGCACGGCCGCCGTGGTGTGGACGCTGCTGCTGGCCTGCATCTTCGCCTGCATGATCGCCTACATCATCGTGCTGACCTACATATTTCCCCTGCTGTCCATCGCCAGCAACACCACGGCGAACATGTTCAAGAACGCCTTCCTCATCGGCACCCACTACCTGTTCGTCACCATCCTGGTGGTCTTTGTCCATTACGCCATGTTCTTCCTGGTGGTCAACGTATTCACCCCGCTCATCATCTTCGGCGAGGGGCTTTGCGCGCTCATCAGCGCCCACATACTTCTCAAGATATTCCGGCCCCTGCTCTACGATCCCAACGACCCCGAGCGCAGCCAACCCGAAGAAGACAACAAGGAGCCGGAGCTGTGAGGCTGACCGACGCGGAGCGCGCGGAAAACATAGAAGCCCTTGCGCGCATGAATCTGCCGCAAAGGCTCGATCATATCTTTGAATACTACAAATTCCCGCTGGTGCTGATCCTCATCGCCGTGGTCGCCGTGGGCAGTGTGCTGTACTACCGGCTCACCCGCAAGGAGGCGCTTCTGTACGTCGCCTACGCGAACGTCTCCGTCGGCGAAACCCTGGACAGCGTCCTCATCGAGGACTACCCGCGCGCCATCGGCGCGGATCCCCGCAAGTGCGAGGTCAAGCTGTACCGCAACCTGTACCTGAGCCAGGACGCCACCGTCCAGAATCACGAATACGCCTACGCCTCCCAGATGAAGGTGATGGCCGCCATGTCCAACGGGCAACTGGACGTCGTGCTGATGAACCGCGAGGCCTACGACATCATGTCCAAAGGCGGCTACCTGCTGCCTCTGGATGACTTCCTGAAGGGCGACCTCTTCCGGCGAGCTGCTGACAATCTTATCAAAAATTCGGTCATCCTCTCAGACAACGCCATCGAACACCGGCTGGACGAGAGCGTTCCCTATCAGGCCGAGACCGAGGAAGTGGCCAACGCCATCCTCATCTCCGCCTTTCCCCGGTTCGTTCGCGCGGAATTTTCGGGAGACGTGTACCTCGGCATCATCGGAAACAGCGAACGCACGGAGGCCGTGCTGCAATACATCGACTACCTGACCTCCGCGCCCCCGGACAGCGCGGCGTGAGGTCGACCCAACGGAAGGCATCGCGGCAGACAGAAGAGTATCACGATGAAGGACGTGGCCCGGGAGGCGGGCGTGGCCCTCGGCACGGTGTCGAAGGTCGTGAACGGCATTCCCGTGGGCAAGAGCTATCAGCGCGCCGTGGAGGAGGCCAACGACAGGCTCGGCTATTACGTCAACCGTCAGGCCAGGGCACTGCGCAGCATGGAAAGCAGCTTCGAGCTCGAACAGTCGTACATGCTCATGTCCGGGCAGCACTGTGCATCGGCTCCTCCCTGTCCAACGAGACCGACAAGCGCAGTGACGGGTTCATCCGCGCCTGCACGGATGCCGGGGTCCCCTTCCACTGCGACTGCGTGAACGACGGCACGCCCTATTCTGCCTTCGAGGATTTCCTTCGCGCGCGTCTGTATGAAGGCAGTCTGGACTTCGACGGACTCTTCTGCGCCACGGACCTGCTGGCCCACAGGACCCGCCCTTCTGTGAACCAGACGGAGCTTCGTGCGCCGGAGGACGTGCAGATCATCGGCTGCGACGGCACGCGCAGCTTTGGCGACCAGGAATGATGCCCACGACAGCGGTCCGAGCTTTGATAATCTGGACGAACGGTACGGCAAACGGCGGAAGAAGGGCTCATCGATCACATGGACCGTGGAAGCCGGGGAGACAGCGCTCGTTTCTACGGGCAAAGTCCTTGCTTACGTACACCGCAGCCACGCTGTTGGAGGGCTGGTTTTCAATCCTGGGGATGAAAGGCACAGCCTCGCCATTGCGAAGTTTTTGTTGGGGTGATGCATGAAACCTTCCTGCACATATCTTTAGTCCCGACACCATTGCTGATGCTCTGAAAACGACCGACGACTGCTAAGGTGGAGAGAGTCATGTACCAATTCCCAAACGAAATCAGAAGAGCCTATGAAGCTCAACCTGTCGCCCTGGTCTACGATCAGCTCATAGATGGGAAAGTCGTCCCCCTTCTTGTCTCCGACGGCTTCTGTGAGCTTGTTGGCTTAGACAGGATACACGCCATGGAGTGGTTCAAGAATGGACAGTTTGAACGACTGCATCCTGATGATGTGGGGCGCGTCTCCCGTGTGAGCGTAGAGTTTGCGAACAAACAAAGCGACTACGATCTCGTCTTCCGCACAAGACATACTGACGGCTACCACGTTCTCCACGCCGTTGGTAAGTGGCAGATCATGCCGGATGGGACAGAGCTTGCGCTGCTGACCTATTCTGATGGTGTTAGTCAGGAAATAGGGTGATAAGTCGGTCGAGGGAGTTCTTTTGGACAGTAAGAGTAGTACAATAGGATTATCAAGAGAGGAGAT
>CADBVG010000117.1 GCA_902798105.1 uncultured Eubacteriales bacterium | reverse complement strand
ATCAAAGAAATCCGTAAGGATTTCCTCCTCCATTCCTCATTCCTAATTCCTCATTCCTCATTGTTCTGATATATCGAGCCCTGCTCGACAAATCAGAATATCCCCTCATCCTCAATGCACGACCACCTTATACGGCTTCTTGCAATCCGTCTCTACGGTGGTCTGGCCGTCTTTCGTCCTGACGATGTACGTCGCCGCCACATTGCCCTTTACGTCGGGCACGGTCACGGTGATCTCGCCGTCCTCGGGCCGGAACACGTGCAGCTCCAGGCCGTCGGTGTAGTCGTAGTCGGGGCGCTCCTCGTTCGCGCCCATGGGGATGACGCTGTTGGGCCGCGCCATCAGCGGCAGGGACAGGTAGTCATGCACCTCCCGGCGCCAGGTGTCGCCCGTGGCGACCTCGCCGGAGAGGATATTCGTCCACGTCCCCGCGGGCAGGTAATAATCCACGTGGCCGTCGGCGTGCATCACCGGTGCCACCAGCAGGTTCGCCCCCAGCATATATTGCCTGTCGCAGGTCTCGCAGGCAATACTGTCCGGGAACTCCAGCAGCATGGGCCGCAGCACCGGCGCGCCGGTCGCGTGGGCCTCCACTGCCGCGCCGTACAGGTAGGGCATCAGCCGGTTCTTCAGGCGGGCAAAGCGCTTGACCACCACGTTGGCCTCGTCGTCGAACAGCCACGGCACCCGATAGCTGGTGGAGCCGTGCAGCCGGCTGTGGCTGGACAGCAGGCCGAAGGCGGCCCACCGCTTGTACACGTCGGGGGTGGCGGTCTGCTCGAAGCCGGCGATGTCGTGGCTCCAGAAGGCAAAGCCGCTGTGGGCTATGGACAGGCCGCTGCGCAGGGTCTCGGCCATGCTCATGAAGCTCGCGCTGCTGTCGCCGTTCCAGTGCACCGGGAACTGCTGGCCGCCGATGGTGGCGCTGCGGGCGAACAGCACCGCGTCGCCCTTCCCGCGGTATTCCTCAATGCACTCGAACACCATCTTGTTGTAGAGATAGGTGTACCAGTTGTGCATCCGCAGCGGGTCGCTGCCGTCGAAGTATTTGATGCCCTTCACCGGGATGCGCTCGCCGAAATCGGTCTTGAAGGCATCCACGCCCATGGCCATCAGCGAGCGCAGCTTGCCGCAGTACCACTCCCGGGCTTCGGGGTTGGTCACGTCCAGGATCGCCAGGCCGGGCTGCCACAGGTCGGTCTGCCAGACATCGCCGTTTTCCTTCTTGATGAAGTAGCCCTTCTCCATGCCCTCGTCGAACATGCTGCTCTCCTGGGCGATGTAGGAATTGATCCAGCAGCAGATGTGCAGGCCCCGGGCCTTCAGCTTCTTCAACAGGCCCTCGGGGTCCGGGAACACGTCGGGGTCCCAGGTCAGGTCGGTCAGGTGGTTGTCCTTCATCCAGAAGCAGTCGAAGTGGAACACGCTCATAGGGATGTCCCGCCGGGCCATGCCGTCGATGAAGGAGGTGACGGTCGCCTCGTCATAGCTGGTGGTGAAGGACGTGGACAGCCACAGCCCGAAGCTCCAGGCCGGGGGCAGGGCCGGCCGGCCGGTGAGGGCGGTGTACTTCTCCAGCACGCCCTTGGGGTCCCCGCCGTAGAAGAGGTCATAGGTCATGCTCTGGCCCTGCTGGCTGAACTGCACCCGCTCCACCTTTTCGCTGGCCACCTCGAAGCTGACGTCGCTGGTGCTCTCCACCAGCACGCCGTAGCCCCGGTTGGTCATGTAGAAGGGCACGTTCTTGTAGGCCAGCTCGCTGGCGGTACCGCCGTCGCCGTTCCAGATGTCCACCACCTGGCCGTTCTTCACGTAGGCGGTGAAGCGCTCGCCCAGGCCGTACACCCGCTCGCCCACGTCCAGGTTCAGCGACTCGATCATGTAGTCCTTCCCTGTAGCCTTGCAGTAGGCATGGGCCATGGCGTGGTATTCCGACTCGGTCAGCAGCTTGCCATCGCCGGTGTAGGTGACCCGCCAGCCCTTTCTGGCCTTGCTGATGGTGGCCTGCGCCCGGCCGCTGCGGAATGTGTACTCGGTCTCGGTCTCGGTGATGACCGGCTTCACGGGACTCTCGTGGAGCTCAAGTTGGGGGCCGTGGTCCACCACGCCCCGCCAGTGCTCCACCTTCACCCGGATCACGTCTTCCATGGGCGCGGTGAAGGTAACAGTCAGTGCCGGGTGGTTCATCGTACCACCCCTGCCCTCCGCCGGCACCGTGGGGCAGACGACGCGCAGGGCATCCCCAGTGACAGTGGCGCTAAAGCTCTGAATCGCAAAGTGCAGGTCGTACTCCGGCTTGGTCATCCAGTATCCGTTGGTGAATTTCATTATTGTACCTCCGAAGAATTTATGAAGCATTCTCCAAACAAATACTACTCACCCCACGCCACTTTGTCAAGTGTTCCCACCTTCACACTTCGCCAGCCTCCCTGCCACCCAGCCGACGCTTCCCCGGTAATTCACCGCGATCCAGCCATCGTCCGTCACTTCGCCGCCGAAGGGCAGCGCCCCGCCCCGCTTCATCACGCCCAGCACCGCCCCGGCGGCGGAGGGCGTCGCCCGCACGAAGCCGTTTTCGCGGAAGCGGACGACGCCCCCCGCTCCCGAGCCCTTCACGAGACATCCCCGTCGATCAGCCCCGACGCCCTCAGCCCGTCGGCGCAGATGTCGATGACCTCCTCCAGTGTGCCGCCGTGCTGCAGGTGCTTGCCGATCAGCTCCCCCGCGTCCCAGACGGTCACCCCCGGGTAGCAGTAACGCAGCCCCGCCCACAGCAGCAGCCGGGTGGCACTGAAATGATAGTCCATCAGCTCGTCCAGCGGTATACCCGCCCGGGCCTCCATCGCGCACAGGCTGTTGATCGTATAGTACATCACCAGCGGCTTCCCCGCCAGCCAGATGAGGCTACCGCCCTTAACCCTTCGCCGCTTCACTGTCATTCCTCCCTTCGAAATGCTCCGTGTCGCCCTGTGTCCTTCCAATGCCCACCAGCGCTGGCGGCAGCTCGACCTGCCCCAGGAAACGGTTGTGCAGCCTGCGGGGGTATTGCTCGCTGGCTTCGCCGATACGCACCGCCACCTCCTTCCAGGTCAGGCCGTCGATGTAACGGCCCGCCATGATCTGGCGCAGGCGGCTGTCACCGATGTCCCCGATAAATCCGTACAACGCTTCCAGCTGCGCCATGCAGCGCTCCCGCTTTCGCGCCAGCCGCTCCCGCAGGGCGATGAGTCGCGCCCTGTGGTCGGCCGTCCCCCGCCAGCGGACGCGGCGATCGGCCTCGATCTCCGCCTCCAACCGCTCGATCCGCCGGGAAAGCAGCATCACCTCCCCCTTCAGGTACCTGAGCTGCTTCAGCTGCCCAACCTTCTGCTTCACATCCAACTTCGCCTTGCCTCCTTTGCTAAATATCGAACGCATGTTCTTGTTTTACCCGCATTATAAACCGTATTCGGTTAGATTTCAACCCAATTCTTAAAAATTAATACCGTGTTCGGTTAAATTGTGCTTGTTGTATAGAATCACATATGCTATACTTATGGCAACTGTTCAGGCCCAATCCGGCACATGCTGTAGCGGCGCAGACGCCGCCGCACCATGCCCGCCCGATCGGCCCGCCTCATCAGACAGGAGGAAACGACTATGAAGCTGAGCGATAAGCTGTCGCGGCTGAAATCACGGCGCGGGCTTACCACCGACGCGCTGTCGCTGAAATCCGGCGTGCCGAAGGGGACGATCAACAAGCTGCTCAACGGCGAGACCCGCAACCCCACCATCGCCACGCTGAAGGCCCTGGCCATGGCGCTGGAATGCCCGCTGGAGTGGCTCAGCGTCGAGGGCTCGGCCGCGGTGCCGCCGCCCCAACCGGCCGACATCCCCGGGGTGCGCCGCCTGGGCGAGACCCGGGAGGACCACTGGTTCGACAGCCTGCTGCCGGTGCTGACCCGGCGGGTGCCGCTGCTGGGCACCATCGCCGCCGGCGAACCCATCCTCGCCGAGCAGGAATTGGCCGTGGCCGACTGTGAAGCCGGCATCCACTGCGACTTCGCCCTGCGGGTGAAGGGCGACAGCATGGTCGGCGCGCGCATCCACGACGGCGACGTGGTATTCATCCGCCGCCAGGACGACGTGGCCGACGGCCAGATCGCCGCCGTGGTCATCGATGACGAAGCCACCCTGAAGCGGGTCTACCACGTGAAGAACGGCCTTCAGCTGCTGTCCGAAAACCCCAAGTACCCCCCGATGATGTTCACCCTGAACGAATGCGCCACAATCCGCATACTGGGGTTGGCGGTGGGGTTTACGGGGAAGCTGTGAATTCTGATTTGGCGGGCTGTTACTCGATAAATCAGATTAATGAGGAATGAGGAATTAGGAATGAGGAATGGAGGAGGAAATCCTTACGGATTTCTTTGATTGGAAGGGAAATCATACGTCATATCAGGCTGTCCTTGATTTACCGCCAGTAAACCTTCAAAATCTGCAAGAGCGCCTGACGAAAAAATCACTCGCCAGCTGACCACCTTAATTGCGCGGTATTTCCTTAAATCAAGACAAATCCCGTAGGGATTTGCACCATCATTCCTAATTCCTCATTCCTAATTCCTAATTCTTTGTCGCCCCAGCGACAAATCAGAATTTCCCAAAGAAAGGAACAACGCCATGTCCATCCAGAATGTCCGCGAATACCTGGCCCCGCTGGGGCTCGCCGATCGCATCCTTGAATTCGAGACCTCCAGCGCCACGGTGGAGCTGGCGGCGCAGGCGGCAGGGGTGATCCCCGCGCGCATCGCCAAGAGCCTGAGCCTGATGCTGCCGGATGGCCCGATCCTGCTGGTGGCCGCCGGGGACGCCCGCATCGACAACCCCCGCTTCAAGGCCCAATTCCACGCCAAGGCGAAGATGCTCAGCGCCGACGAGGTCGCCCAACGCATCGGCCACGCCGTGGGCGGCGTATGTCCCTTCGCCATCAACGCCGACGTGCGCACCTTCCTGGACGTGTCCCTGGAGCGCTTCGACACGGTCTTCCCCGCCTGCGGCAGCGCCAACAGCGCCATCGAACTGAGCTGCGAGGCCCTGGAGGCCGCAGCCCAGGGCTTCGCCGGCTGGGTGGATGTGTGCAAGGGCTGGCAGGATGCCACATTGTCTTAACATGATACAGGATTTTTCATCTTATTTCAAAAGTATTAAAAATCATTGACATTTATTGTAACAAGTGCTATAATCAGTGCATACTGAAAATCTGTGTGTACTGGAGAAGCAGCCATGAGAATTACTTATCCGCCAGTCAAACGCCTGATATTACTGCTGGCATTGGCGCTGTTGATGACATGCCTGCCCCAGGCGACGGCCGAGGGCAGCTTTGAGGCCGTCGTCGCGGTAGACGGAATGAAGGTCTACGCCCAGGCGAAGCCCCACGGCGTACTGACCACGCTGCCCCGGGGCACCGTGGTGACGGTACTGCGGTGGTCGGGCAAGGCCGCGCTGGTCAGCGTCAACGGCATCACCGGCGTCGCGAAGGTGGCCGAGATGACCCGGTCGAACCAGGTCGCCGCCCCGACGCCCACGCCCACCCCGGCCGCCGGCCAGACAATGGTCACCAACCGGCAAACCCGGGTCTACGCCCGGCCCAGCGCGGCCAGCCGGTTCGTAACGCTCCAGGCGGGCGTATCGGTACAGGTGATGTCCATCAACGGCAGCTATGCCCAGGTGTCCATGAACGGCAAGGTAGGCTACATGCTCTACAGCCACCTGAGCACCTCTGCCGCTCCCGCCGCCACCCCTGCCGCCACGGCCAACATCCCCGTGGTGACCCTGGTGGAGGCCCAGATCTACGAAAACCCCAACTACTCCGGCCAGGCCGCGACCGTCCGCAAGGGCTACAAGCTGACCCTGCTGGCAGTGGACGGCGAGGTGGCCATGGTCACCCGCAACGGCATGATCGGCTACCTGCCCTTCGCCTGCCTGAAAAAGGATAACTCCCCCGAGGCCACCCAGGCCATGAGCGAGGCCCAGTCCAAGCTGAACCCCTTCACCAAGGACAGCACCGAATACATCATCTTCAACTTCCTCACCAACGAAATGAAGCTGAACCGCGCCGCTGCCATGGGCGTGATGGCCAACATCTACTGGGAATCCGGCTACAAGGCCGTGATCGACGGCGACGGCGGCACCAGCTACGGCCTGTGCCAGTGGCACGCTGGCCGCAAGACCCGGTTGATCAACTGGTGCACCGAGAACGGGCTGGACTACAACAGCGTCGAGGGCCAGCTGAAGTTCCTGCAATACGAGCTGCCCAACTTCTACCCCGCGGTGGACAGCTACATCCGCCAGGTGGAAAACACCGCCGACGGCGCGTATGACGCGGCCTACTACTTCTGCTTCAACTTCGAGGCCCCCGCCAACCGCACCGCCCAGTCCACCAAGCGTGGCAACTACGCAAAGGATACCCTGTTCCCGAAGACCAAGTGATAAGACGATGAATCGCCCCCGATTTGAATTATCAAATCGGGGGCGATTCATTTTATTCCTGTAACTGTTCGGGCATATGCAAATTCTGATTTGTCGCTGAGGCGACAAATCAGAATTTGAGTGGCTAGTGGCCAGTGATTAGTGGCTAGTGAAGGAGGAAATCCTTGCGGATTTCTTT
>CADBVG010000116.1:11914-13295 GCA_902798105.1 uncultured Eubacteriales bacterium | reverse complement strand
GAAACCTCTGCCGTTTCCATTGAATGGAACAAATCCCGCAGGGATTTGCACCACCACCTAAAACCTAACCCCTAAAACCTAATCCCTCAATTCTGATTTCTCGAGCCCTGCTCGACAAATCAGAATTTGCGGCATAAACTGAACAGTTTCTGTATTTCATTTATCGCCCCGTCCAGCCACGCCAACGATTCCTCCCGGTACTTTTCCCGCAGTTCGTCCACCCGGTCCCAGTCGATGGGGGCAGCGGGCCTGAACTGATCCTTGGGTATGTAGCGGTCCGAAAGGTCGAACTTCTCGCACAGGTCCCTGTACTTGCGCCCGCCCTTGCCATGCTCCATGGCGTAGAACTCCCGGTGGTACAGTATGGACAGGCAGGTGCCGTGCAGCGAATTGGAAAAAACCGCCTCGGCGTTGCGCACAAGGGACAAAAACTGCTCGATCCCCGCGGCGGTGAAGGTGCGGTGCTTCAGCTTGTGGTGGGTGAATATGGACACCTCCACCACCTTCAGGCCGTGGGCCTTCGCGTAGTCGTCCACGCAGCGCAGCATGTAGGGGTCAGGGTTGACGGTGTAGTAGGCCAGCAGGTACTTCCCCTTCACCTGCCGGGGCGCGGTGATGGGGTCGAAGTCCCCCGGCTCGGCCAGCAGCACCGGGTCCACTACGTCGGCCACCGGCTTGTCCGTCAGCGTGCGGACGATGGCGCTGGCGTAGCGCTCCCGCATGGAGATGTGCTCCGGCAGCTTCAAAAGCGCCTTCAGCTCGTCCTTCTGCCCGTCGGTCAGCTTTGCCTCGCCCATGCTGGCGGAGTAGGCGATCTTCGGAATGGGGCGCAGCCCCGCCGTCGCGCCGAAGAATACCGGGTCGAAGCTGCCCCTGAAGTAGTTGGGCGACCAGATCACGTCGCTCTCGAAGAAGATCAGGTCGTAGGGCAGCTTTGCCGCTTCCAGGTCCTGCCGGCTGTAGCAGCGATCGGAGACCTGCAACTGCTCCCGGAAGAACCGCTGGAAGCGCCGGTAGCGCAGCACGAAGCCCGGGGTGATCAGCATCGCCCCCAGCAGCTTTGCGGGGTTCTTGCGCTTCTGCCGGATGAAGTGGGTCCAGGGATTGAACTGGCGCTTGGCGTCGGGCAGGTAGTCCAGGATCTCACACCGCGCCATGTCCCCCCGACGCGCCATCAGCCGCTGGAACATCCAGCTGTGCAGCACCGCGCCGTAGTTCAGCCGCCCGGTGTGCAGGTTGATGCTGACAATTCCCGATTTCAAGGCCAATCTTCCCTTCTGTTGGTGATAAATTCTGATTTGTCGCGGAGCGACAAATCAGAATTCAGGTTTTAGGTTATAGGTTTTAGGTGTTAGGGAAGGTGGAAATCCTTGCGGATTTC
>CADBVG010000116.1:0-11890 GCA_902798105.1 uncultured Eubacteriales bacterium | reverse complement strand
CTGCCGTTTCCATTGAATGGAACAAATCCCGCAGGGATTTGCACCACCACCTAAAACCTAACCCCTAAAACCTAATCCCTCAATTCTGATTTATCGAGCACAGCTCGACAAATCAGAATTTCCCTTTCTCCCATATTACATCCATTATATCTGCAACCATCTCCCCCGTCAAGCAACGCCGCGCTAAATGCGAAGCGCGTCCCCTTGCAAAGCGCGGGGGAATGTCCTATAATGTATACAGAATCGGCCCGCCCGGGCCAGCGGGGAGTAACGCGATGAAACTGGCACGCCTGTCCCACTTCAACAGCCTGCACCGCTACGCGCTGGTGCGCCTTACGCGCCTTGTGCGGGGCATCGACCCCGACAAGGTGGTGTTCTGCTGCTTCAACGGCACGGCCTACGGCGACAACCCCCGCTGCATCTCCGAGCGGCTGCATGCCCTGCGCCCCGAAACGAAGATCGTCTGGCTGCTGACCGACGAGGCCCGGGCGCGGCTCAAGGGCATACTGCCGGACTACGTCACCCCCGTGACCTACAGGAGCGACGACGCCTACCGGGCCCTGGCCACCGCCCGGGTGCTGGTGGACAACGCCACCCAGGACCGCTACCTGACCCTCGCCAACGGCCGCCAGTTCTACGTCCAGACCTGGCACGGTGACCGGGCCATCAAGAAGATCTGTTACGATTTGAACATGCCGGGGGACAGCCGCCGCCTGGAGGAGCGCTGCGCGAGGGTGCTGACGGCCTCGGCCTTCGGGGAGGGGATGTACCGCACCGCGTTCCGATACAAGGGCGCGTATATCAAGGCCGGCTCCCCCCGCAACGACGTCCTGGTGCGGGGCGATGAACCACGGGCGCGCGCCGCGCGCAAGGCGCTGGGCGTCCCCGCGGGCACGCGGCTGCTGCTGTACGCCCCCACCTACCGGGAGAAGGGGGACGTGATTCCCAAATCGGCCCAGATGGACATGGAGCGCACGCTGAACCGGCTGGAGCAGAGGACCGGGGACAGGTGGATGTGCCTGTTCCGGGCCCACTACCTGTCCGCGGGCATCGACCTGGCGGCGGTCAAGGGCCGCGTCGTCGATGCCACCGCCTGCCCGGACATGGCCGACCTGCTGCTGATCGCCGACATGGTGGTGACGGACTACTCCTCCTGCGCGCTGGATTTCATCGTCATGGACCGGCCCGCGCTGTTCTACATGCCGGACTGGCAGGCCTACGCCGCCGACCGGGGCGTGTACTTCGACGCCCCCGCCAGCCCGCTGATGACCGCGGCGGACCAGGCCGGGCTGGAGGCGCTGATCGACGGCCTGACCCCGGAGGGGGTGCGGGCCAACTGCGCCGCCATCCGGGAATTCTTCGGTTACTACGAGACCGGCCGCGCCACCGACGCCGCCTGTGAATACATCATCGATCGCCTGGGGACGAAGGACAGGATGGCGGATTGACGGGTATGTCATTCCCTTTACCCGCCCGCGCTTGACACCCGCCCCGGATTGCTCTATCCTGAATTGATACCATAGAATCCCGAGAGGAGACGCTTGCATTGGCAGAATATCCCCTTACATATTACCTGGCGAACGTCGTGCGCCGCACCGTGCTGTTCATCACCCGCACCACGAAGGGCATCGACCCCGACAAGGTGGTGTTCAGCTGCTTCGGGGGCCGAAGCTACGGCGACAACACCCGCATCATCTCCGAGCGACTGCACGAGCGCTGCCCGAAGGCGAAGATCATCTGGCAGTTCAGCAAGGACAACCTGGCCCGGCTGAGCAAGGAGGTCCCGGACTACGTAAAGTGCGTGGAGTACCGCAGCCTCGATGCCGTCAGGGAATTTGCCACCGCCCGGGTGTGGGTGGACAACTTCGCCAAGGGCCACTACCTGCGCCTGGCGAAGGGTCGCCAGTACTACATACAGACCTGGCACGGCGACCGGGCCATCAAGAAGATCGGTTACGACGAGCAAAAGCCCAGCCAGCGGCGGCTGGAGGAAAAGTGCTCCCGCATCACCACGGCTTCGACCTTCGGCGAGAAGATGTACCGCACCGCCTTTGCCTACAAGGGTGAATACATCAAGGCCGGCTCCCCCCGCAACGACCCCCTGGTGGCAAACGACCCCGCCGGGCGCGCGCGCATTCGCAAGGCCCTGGGCATCGACGGCGATACCGGCCTGCTGCTGTACGCCCCCACCTACCGGGAGAAGAAGGAGATGATTCCCCGGGAGGTGCAGATGGACCTGGGGCGGACGCTGGACTGCCTGGAAAAGAAGACCGGCAAGGTGTGGAAGTGCCTGTTCCGGGCCCACTACCTGTCCGCGGGCATCGACCTGGCGGCGGTCAAGGGCCGCACCGTGGATGTCACCGCCTACCCGGACATGACCGAGCTGCTGCTGGCGGCAGACATGGTGCTGACAGACTACTCCTCCTGCGCGCTGGATTTCATCATCATGGACCGGCCTGCGCTGTTCTACATTCCCGACTGGGACAACTACGTGGCCACCCGGGGCGTGTATTTCGATATCCGCAAAAGCCCGCTGATGACGGCGGACACCCAGGAGCAGCTGGAGGCGCTGATCGGGGGCCTGACAGAGGCGCAGGTGGCAAAGAACTGCGCCGACATCCGGGAGTACTTCGGCTACTACGAGACGGGCCGCGCCACCGACGCGGTTTGCGATTACATCATCGAGCGCTTGGGCAACCTGGACCGGCTGCCGGAGTGAAGGAAGGGAGCGAGCACATGAACGTCGCCATCATCATCGCCGGGGGCGTGGGCAGCCGCATGGGCCTGGACATCCCCAAGCAGTTCGTCCACATCTACGGCAAGCCGGTGATCATCTACACGCTGGAGGGCTTCCAGCGCCACCCGGAGATCGACGCCATCGAGGTGGTCTGCCTGTCCGGCTGGGAGGATACCCTGCGGGATTACGCCCGCCAGTACGGCATCGCCAAGCTGAAGTGGATCGTCACCGGCGGGGCCTCGGGCCAGGAGTCCATACGCAACGGCGTGTACAACCTCGAAGGCGAGCTGGCGGAGGACGATATCGCCATCATCCACGACGGCATAAGGCCCATGGTGGATTCCAGCGTGCTGTCGGACGTGCTGCGGGTATGCCGCCTGCACGGCAACGGCGTTACCGCCACCCCATACAACGACCAGATCTTCCGCATACTGGACGACCATTCCACCCGCGAATACATCACCCGGGAGACGCTGCGCAAGGTGGCCACGCCCCAGGCCTACAAATACGGCCTGCTGCTGGCGGCCTACCAGCGGGCCTTCGCCGAGGGCATCGGCATCACCGGCTCTGCCTACACCAACACCATGATGGTGGACCTGGGCCACACGCTGTACTTCGCCGCAGGCTCCGACAAGAACATCAAGCTGACCAGCAAGGACGACCTGGCGCTGTTCAAGGCGTACCTGCGCATGGAGAACGATTGACAATGCTCAACGAAAACTACGCCCGGGGCCTGCTGGAAACCTGCGGGGCAGCGCCGGGGCTGGACGGACTGCGGGGCAGGCGGGTGCTGGTCACCGGGGCCACAGGGCTGATCGGCTCGTGCTTGGTCGACGCGCTGCTGCTTTTGAACGAGACCCGGGACATGGGGATTGAAATATTTGCCGCCGGGCGCAGCGAATTACGATTGCGCCAGCGCTTCGGCGCGGCGATGGACGATCCCCGGTTCCACTTCGTGCCCTACGACGCGACGAAGCCGCCCCGCTTTGATTTCGAGGCCGACTTCATCGTCCACGCGGCCACCAGCGCCCACCCGCTGGCCTACGCCACCGACCCGGTGGGCATCATGCAGGCGAACATCGTGGGCGCGATGAATCTGCTGGAGGCGCTGAAGGGCTGGGGTCGCGGGCGCTTCCTGCTGTTGTCCACGGGGGAGATCTACGGCGAAAACCCCGTGTTTGAGGCGGGCTTTTCCGAGACGGACACCGGGGTCATCGACACGATGAAGCCCCGCGCCTGCTACCCCGAGGGCAAGCGGGCCGCGGAGACGCTGTGCGCCGCCTACGCCGCCCAATACGGCGTGGACGCAGTGGTGGCGCGGCTGTGCCACACCTACGGGCCGACCTTCACCGCCGCCAACAGCCGCGCCGACGCCCAATTCCTGCGCAAAGCCCTGGACGGCGAGGACATCGTGATGAAGAGCGCGGGCAGCCAGGTGCGCTCCTGGTGCTACGTGGCCGACACCGTGGCGGCCCTGCTGACGCTGCTGCTTGCGGGCGAGGCGGGGCAGGCCTACAACGTGGCCAACCGCCACGCCGTGGCCTCGATCCGGGATTACGCACAGACCCTGGCCGACATCGCCGGGGTGAAGCTGGCGTTTGAAATCCCCCCCGAAACGGAGAAGGCGGGCTATACCCGCGTCACCCGCGCCGTGCTGAACCCGGCAAAGCTGGAGGCCCTCGGCTGGCAACCCCGGTACGGCTTGCGCCAGGGGCTGGAAGAGAGCTGGAGGGCATGCGTTAAAACTTTGCGCACGCATTGACAAACGCCCGGGCCTCGCTTATAATTTACCCAACTAAAGAAATACCGCGCAATTAAGGTGGTCAGCTGGCGAGTGATTTTTTCGTCAGGCGCTCTTGCAGATTTTGAAGGTTTACTGGGTTCGAGCGCCCGGAAAACAGTCCTGTGGACTGTTTTCAGCGAGAACGGGTCGGCAGACCCCCGGAGGTAAATCAAAAAATCTGCAAGAGATGACTGGCGGAAAAGGCACCGCCAGATGTGCCGCCGTATTGTGCGGTAGTTCCTTAACACAATTCGGAGGAACGCACCGTGAACCGCAATGCCTACAGCTTTTATTACTTTTACTTTATCGGCACGCGCAGATAAAGAGCTTTGCTGTACCGCGGATTCTTGGGGAGACCCCGAAACGGCCCTGCAGTAAAACTCACTGCGGGGCCGTTTTTTCAGCCCCACAGCGCGCAGGACGCCGACGCAACGACATCCCAATTCCGAAAGGAGCAACCAACCATGATCATACTGCTCAAGGACAAGGTAAACGAAAACCAGGTGAAGAACCTGACCAACTGGCTGGAGGGCATCGGCTTCGGGCTGCACATCTCCAAGGGCCAGAACCACACCATCATCGGCCTGATCGGCGACACCAGCCGCGTGGACATGGACCTGATCGCCTCGCTGGACATCGTGGAGACGGTCAAGCGCATCCAGGAGCCCTTCAAGAGCGCCAACCGCAAGTTCCACGAGGACGACTCCGTGATCGACTGCGGGGGCGTGAAGATCGGCGGCGGGAACTTCCAGATCATCGCCGGGCCGTGCAGCGTGGAGAGCGAGGAGCAGATCGTGGGCGTGGCCCAAGCCGTGAAGGCCAGCGGCGCGGGGATGCTGCGGGGCGGCGCGTTCAAGCCCCGCACCTCGCCCTACGCCTTCCAGGGCCTGCACGAGAAGGGACTGGAGCTGCTCAGCGAGGCCAAGCGGGTCACCGGGCTGCCCATCGTCACCGAGATCATGGAGGCCAACCACCTGCCCCTGTTCGAGGACGTGGACGTGATCCAGGTGGGCGCGCGGAACATGCAGAACTTCGAGCTTTTGAAGGAGCTGGGCCAGACCCGCAAGACCATCCTCTTGAAGCGTGGCCTGGCCAACACGCTGGAGGAGCTGCTGATGAGCGCCGAATACATCATGGCCGGGGGCAACAACAATGTGATCCTCTGCGAGCGGGGCATCCGCACCTTCGAGACCTACACCCGCAACACACTGGACCTGTCCGCCATACCGGTGCTGCGCCGGCTGACCCACCTGCCGGTGGTGGTGGACCCCAGCCACGGCACCGGCCACGCCTACCTGGTCAAGTCGATGGCCATGGCGGCCACGGTGGCCGGGGCAGACGGGCTGATCATCGAGGTGCACAACGACCCGCCCCACGCCCTGTGCGACGGCAAGCAATCCCTGACCCCCGAACAGTTTGACGAACTGGCCAAGGGCATCCAAAACGTGCTGCCCTTCGCCGTGCGATAAGGAGGCGGAGCTGCAATGAAGATCGGTATTGTCGGCCTGGGCCTGATCGGCGGCTCGCTGGCCATGAGCATCCGCAAGCACACCGACCACACCGTGTTCGGCTGCGACATCGACCCCCAGGTGATGCTGCGGGCCAAGGCCGTGGAGGCCATCCACGACGACCTGACCGACGAGCTGCTGCCGGGGTGCGACATCGTGCTGGTGGCGCTGTTCCCCCAGCTGTGCGCCGACTGGATCGTCAGCCACGCCGACGCTTTCGGTCCGAAGGCGCTGGTGATCGACTGCGCGGGCGTCAAGCGCTGCGTTTGCGACCAGGTGGAGCCGGTGGCGGCGAAGCACAGCTGGACCTACATCGGCGGCCACCCGATGGCGGGCCGGGAGTTCTCCGGCTTTGCCAGCGCCCGGGCCAACCTGTTTGAAAACGCCTCGATGATCCTGTGCCCCTCAGCGGATGTGGGCATCGAGCAGCGGGAGACCGCCAAGGCCTTCTTCCTGGAGGCCGGGTTCAAGATGGTGCGCTTCTGCACCCCCGAGGCCCACGACCAGATGATCGCCTACACCAGCCAGCTGGCCCACGTGGTATCCGGCGCGTACATCAAAAACCCGCTGGCCCCCAGCCACAAGGGCTTCTCCGCGGGCAGCTTCCTGGACATGACCCGGGTAGCGCGGATGAACGAGGTCATGTGGACCGAGCTGTTCCTGGAGAACAACGACCTGCTGCTGCCTGCCGTAGACGATTTGATCTTCCGCCTGAACCAGTACCGCGACGCCCTCGCCTCCGGCGACCCCGAGAAGGTGCTGCCGGTGCTGCGGGAGGGCAGGATCGCGAAGGAAGCGTTGGATTGAAAAATTCTGATTTGTAGGGCTGATGCGTCAGCCCAAAAGCCTTCCCCCATGGGGAAGGTGGCGCGTAGCGCCGGATGAGGTCCCCTTACGATGCGCCTCGCGCCGAAGACCTCATCCGTCTTTGACGAAACAATGCAAGCATTTTTCGTCAAATCCACCTTCCCCACCGGGGGAAGGCCACTTTTGGGGCCTTCGTCAACACCCCGCCAATTCAGAATTTACCCCGACCTCACCACCCAAAGGAGGATTCCCCCATGCGCACCGTACACATCACCGCTTCCACCGAATACGACGTGCTGATCGGCGAGGGGCTGATCGACAAGGCGGGCGAGTTGACCCGAAAGGTCGTGAAGCCCTGCAGGTGCCTGATCGTCACCGATGACACGGTGGACGAGCTCTACGGCGACCGGGTGCAGATCAGCTTCAGCTACGCTGGCTTCGACGTGACCCGCTTCCCCTTCCCCGCCGGGGAAGCGAGCAAGAACCTGTCCACGCTGTCGGACATACTGGACGCCATGGGCGCGGCGGAGCTTTCCCGCAGCGACCTGGTGGTGGCGCTGGGCGGCGGCGTGGTGGGCGACATCGCGGGCTTCGCCGCGGCCATCTACACAAGGGGCATACGCTTCGTGCAAATCCCCACCACGCTGCTGGCGGCGGTGGATTCCTCGGTGGGCGGCAAGACCGCCATCGACATGCCCTTCGGCAAGAACATGGTGGGCGCGTTCCACCAGCCCAGCCTGGTCATCACCGACACCGACGTATTGCGGGACCTGCCTGCCCTCCAGCTGTCCAACGGCGCGGCGGAGGCCATCAAGTGCGGCGTGCTGAACGACCCGGAGCTGTTCGCGCTGCTGGAATCCGGCGACTGGCTGGACGACGTGGACGCGGTGGTGGAGCGCTGCGTGGCCTACAAGCGGGACGTGGTGGCCGGGGACGAGTTCGACACCGGCAACCGGGCCTTTTTGAACCTGGGCCACACCTTCGGCCACGCCATCGAGCACCTGTCCCACTTCACCATGCTCCACGGCCAGGCCGTGGCCGTTGGCACGGTGATGGCCGCCTCGGCGGCGAGCTGTCCCGGGGAGATGATACGGCGGCTTGCCGATTGCATGAAGGCCAACGGCCTGCCCGTGCGCTGCGATTACCCGGTTACCGACCTGGCCCGGGCCGCCCTGTCCGACAAGAAGCGGGCCGGAAAAAGCATCACGCTGGTGCTGCCGGACGTCATCGGCAAATGCCGCCTTGAGAAGGTCCCCGTCACGGACCTGCCCCGGTGGTTCGAGAGGGCCCTGAACACGCAGGAGGCGCTGGAGCTGTGAACATGATCGTCATCCCCGGCCCCCTCGCGGGAACGGTGCGGGTCCCGGCATCGAAATCCGCCGCCCATCGGCTGCTGATTGGCGCCGCGCTGGCGGACGGCCCCACCCGCATCGCCATCAGCGCCACGAACCGGGACATCGAGGCCACCGCCGATTGCCTGCGGGCACTTGGCGCGGGCATCGAGCGGCAGGGCGACTATATCAACGTCTCCCCCATCGCCCGGATTCCTGAGAGCGCCGTGCTGGACTGCGGCGAGAGCGGCTCCACGCTGCGCTTCCTGTTGCCGGTGGCGGCGGCGCTGGGAACGAGGGCCATCTTCACCGGGCACGGACGGCTGCCCCAGCGACCCAACGCGCCGCTGGTCGAAGCGCTGCGAAAACACGGCGCAAAGATCGACAGCGACCTGCTGCCCATGGCGGTGTCCGGGCCCCTGACCGGCGGGCGGTGGACGCTGCCGGGGGACGTTTCCAGCCAGTACGTCACCGGGCTGCTGTTCGCGCTGCCGCTGCTGGACGGGGACAGCGCAATCGCCCTGACCACGCCGCTGGCCTCGGCGGCCTATGTGGACATGACCCTACAGGCCCTTCGGCAGTTCGGCATAGCGGTCGAACCCACGGCCACGGGGTGGCGGGTTCCCGGCAGTCAACGCTACCGTACCCCCGGCGAGGCCGAAGTGGAGGGCGACTGGTCCGCCGCGGCCTTCTGGCTGGCGGCAAACGCCATGGGGGCCAGGGTGGATGTGCGGGGCTTAAACCCCGACAGCGTCCAGGGCGACCGGGCCGTCGCCGGGCTGCTGGGACGCAGCACCATCGACGCCACCCACGTGCCCGACCTGGTGCCCGCGCTGGCAGTGGCGGCGGCAAGGCTGCCCCAAAGGACAGTCATCACCGGCGCGGCGCGGCTGCGGCTGAAGGAGAGCGATCGTTTGCAGACCGTGGCGGACCTGCTCTCGGCGCTGGGCCACGAGGCGACGGTCACAGGGGACGGCCTCATCATCGACGGCGGCGAACCGACGCCCTGCGGCGAGCCCGTCCGCACCGTGGACGGGGCCAACGACCACCGCATCGTGATGGCGGCCGCCGTAGCCGCGGCGTATGCCGACAAGCCCGTGCGCATACTGGGCGCCCGGGCGGTGGAAAAGTCCTACCCCGACTTTTTCCGCGACTTCACAGCACTGGGAGGGAACACGCATGTCGAACACGCTGGGCGATAAATACCGGGTGCAGGTCTTCGGCCAGAGTCATTCGCCGATGATCGGCGCGGTGATCGAGGGCATCCCCGCCGGGATGGCGCCGGACATGGACTTCATAACGGCCTTCATGGCCCGACGCGCCCCCGGCGGCGCGCTGTCCACGGCGCGGAAGGAGGCGGACACGCCCCAGATCGTATCCGGGCTGAACGAGCGGGGCGAGACCTGCGGCGCGCCGCTGTGCGTCCTCATCCAGAACACCGACGCCCGCAGCCGGGATTACGACCAGCTCCGGGACGTGCCCCGCCCCGGCCACGCTGATTACACCGCCGCGGTGAAGTTCTCCGGGCACAACGACATCCGGGGCGGGGGCCAGTTCTCCGGGCGGCTGACCGCGCCGCTGTGCTTCGCCGGGGCGCTGGCAATGCAGCTTTTGAAGGCGAAGGGCATCGCCATACGCGCGCGGGTGCACAGCGTCGCGGGCATCGACGACGCCCCCATCGACCTTGCCCATCCCCCGATGGAAGGGCTGTGCGAGGGGCCGCTGCCCTGCGTGGATGCCGACACCGCAAGGCGCATGGCGGAAGCCATCGAGGCCGCCCGTGCCGACGGGGATTCGGTGGGCGGTATCGTGGAGTGCTGGGCCACCGGCATCCCCGCGGGGCTTGGCGCGCCGATGTTCGACGGCGTGGAGAACCGCCTTGCGAGGGCGCTGTTCGGCATCCCAGCCGTGCGGGGCGTGGAGTTCGGGCTGGGCTTTGCCGCCGCGGCCATGCGGGGCAGCGCGCACAACGACCCCTTCCGCATGTCGGACGGGCATATCGTCACCGACAGCAACCGCCACGGCGGGGCGCTGGGCGGCATCACCAGCGGCATGCCCCTGGTGGTTCGCGCCGCCTTCAAGCCCACCCCGTCCATCGCAAGGGAACAGCATTCGGTGTCCCTGAGCCGGGGCGAAGACGCGCCCCTCGTCATCCAGGGCCGCCACGACCCCTGCATCGTCCCCCGCGCCGTGCCCGTGGTCGAGGCCGTGGTGGCGTGCGTGGTGATGGATATGGCTTTGTGTGACAAATTCTGATTTGGCGAGCTGACGCGACATCCAAAAGCCTTCCCCTATGGGGAAGGTGGCGCGTAGCGCCGGATGAGGTCCCGAAGACCTCATCCGTCTTTGACGAAACAATGCAAGCATTTTTCGTCAAATCCACCTTCCCCACCGGGGGAAGGCCACTTTTGGGGCCTTCGTCAACACCTCGACAAATCAGAATTTACCGAAAGGAGGATCCCCATGGAATTAAACGACATCCGCCAAAGCATCGACGCCATCGACAACGAAATCGTTCAACTGTTCACCAAGCGCATGGCATGCTCGAAGCAGGTGGCCCTGGCCAAGCAGCAGACCGGCAAGCCCATACGGGACCACGCCCGGGAACGGGCCATCGTGAACCGGCTGACCGCCGCTGCGGGGGACGAGTGCGCCCCCTACGTGAAGGCGCTGTACGCCCAGATCTTCGACCTGAGCCGCAGCTACCAGTCCTCGCTGTGGGAGCGCAAGAGCCCGCTGGTGGACGGAATCGCCGCCGCCATCGCGTCCACCGAGGGCAAGCGCCTGCCCGAGCACGCGCTGGTGGCCTGCCAGGGCGCGGAGGGCGCCTACGCCCAGCAGGCCTGCGAGCGGCTGTTCCCCTACCCCGACATACTCTACTTCGACCACTTCGACGGCGTGTTCAACGCGGTGGAGAAGGGCATGTGCCGCTACGGCATACTGCCCATCGAGAACAGCACCGCCGGGTCCGTCACCCAGGTGTACGACTTGATGGAGCGCCACCACTTCTACATCGTCGGGGCGCAGAAGCTGCGCATCGACCACCGGCTGATGCGCAAAAACGCCCATTCCACCACGCCCATCACCGAGGTGGTATCCCACGAGCAAGCCCTGCGCCAGTGCTCCCGCTTCCTGGCCGCCCACCCGGAGATCAAGGAGACGGTGATGGAAAACACCGCCGTCGCCGCCCAGTTCGTGGCCGAAAGCGACCGGGACGACCTGGCCGTCATCGCGTCGAAGGCCTGCGCCGACCTGTACGGCCTCTCTGTCGTGGCGGATGACATCGCCGATTCCGCCAACAACTACACCCGCTTCATCTGCATCTCCCGGAAGCTGGAGGTCTATCCCCAGGCGCGGAAGATTTCGCTGATGCTGAACCTGGCCCACGAGCCCGGCGCGCTGAACGCCGTGGTCTCCCGGCTGGCCATCGCCGGGGTCAACCTGCTGAAGCTGGAGAGCCGCCCGATCCCGGGCAGGGAGTTTGAATTCCGCTTCTTCTTCGACATGACCGCCTCGGTGACCGACCCCGACATTCTCCGCCTGATGGGCGAGCTGGAGGCCCACTGCGACAGGTTCACGTTTTTGGGGTGCTATGATGAACAGTAAATTCTGATTTGTAGGGCTATTGACGAAGGCCCCAAAAGTGGCCTTCCCCCGGTGGGGAAGGTGGATTTCGGTGAAAACGCTTGCGTTTTTGCCGAAAGACGGATGAGGTCTTCGACGC
>CADBVG010000115.1:10107-14908 GCA_902798105.1 uncultured Eubacteriales bacterium | reverse complement strand
CAAACAAATCCCGTAGGGATTTGCTCCACCACTAGTCACTAGCCACTAACCACTAATCACTCAATTCTGATTTATCGAGCACAGCTCGATAAATCAGAAGTTGCCAAACTGAATAGATACATATTCCTTTATTTTCCCCTCCCCAGCGGGAACTGGCCGATGCGCAGGGTGGTGCCGCCGAAGGGCACCAGCTCGATCACCCGGGCGTCCTTCTCCTTCACCGCGGGCACCATGGGCACGCTGGCGGCGCTGCCGCCGTCCATGCCCCATTCCACCGGCACGGCCTTCACCAGCACCTTCACCGGCGCCTCGCCCTTGCCGAAGGCCCCGGGGCGCGCGCCGCTGTACACGGCCTTCATGGGCTCGTCCCGCACCAGCGCCCAGTTCCATGGGCTGTCGGCGGTCACTTCCCAATCGTCGTTCTCGGTCCGCTCCCGGCGCTCCACGGGCTGCAGGGCCATCAGCAGCGGCCCCAGCTCCACCGCGCCGGACTGGTGGTACCACTTGGTCAGGCGGGGCACGGTGCCCATCTCCAGGCGGATCACGTCGCCCGAGCGCCAGCGGCGGCGCACACAGCTGACGTCCCCGGCCCGCACCTGCATGATCTCGCCGTCGGGAAGGAACACCATGGGCTGGCGGGTCCAGAAGGGCATGCGCAGGTACAGGGGAAACTCGCAGGGCTTCTTGACGGAGACCTTGATCTCCACCGACTGGCTGAACGGATAGCCGCCGGACACCGTCAGGCGCACCGGCACGCCGTCCAGCACCGTGCGAACGGTGCAGGGCGCGTAGCTGACGGCCTGGAGGCCGCCATCGGCGGTGGCGTACCAGAGGGACGCCACGAAGCGGGGCCAGCCCTGGCCACAGTTGGCGGCGCAGCAGTCCTCGTCCGGCACCGGGGCAAACAGGTTCGCGCCGTCGGTGCAGTTGTACCACTTCCGCATCTCCCGGGACACCTTCACCTGGTTCACCTGCTCCTGGCACTGGTGGGCGGTCATGTCCGCCGAGAAAGCCGCGGGCAGGGCATTGTAGGCGATCTTTTCCAGGATGTCGGCGTACTCCGTGTTGAAATCCCCCAGCCCCAGCAGCGTCTCCAGCGTCTGCATCAGCTCCACGATGGCGCACAGCTCCGAGCCCTGGGTGGGGCTGTTGCCGTTGAGGTGCTTGTCACAGATGAACATGCCGCTGGCCACGCCGTGGTGGCGCACCAGCTTGTTCCAGCCGAAGCGGAAGCCGCCTTCCTCCTTGAAGCCCGACTTGAACAGGTTGATCACGCCGGGGGTCTTCAGGGCCATGGCGATGTTCACGCCGTGGGACAGGTGGAACTGGGTATGGAAGTAGGGGCGCTTCTCACCCTCCAGGGGCTCGTTCTTCTCCTCCTCCAGCGCCTCCTTCAGCCGATCCCACTTCAGCGAGCGGCTCATGGGCACGGTGTTGGCAAAGGTGTGGAAATAGTTGGGCCAGTCCAGCGTCTGGGCCCGCAGCTTTTTGCACAGCTCCAGCAGGTGCTTCTGGCCGGTGATGTTGTACAGCCACAGGGCCAGTTCCATGTTCTCGCCGCCCCGGGCCACCGCCCACGCCTTCAGCGGGTGGTCGCCCAGGTGCAGCACCTGGTACTTGAAGAAGCGGTCCATCAGCACCAGCACCCGCCGGTCATTGGTGGCGGTGAAATACTGGCGCAGGGCCTTCAGGGCGATCATCAGCGGCCAGTAGTCGTCGTTGCCCTCGGGGCCGAACCAGCCGTCCTCCCGCTGGCTTGACAATATCCACTCGATGTAGCCCATGGCCTTGGCCTTCAGGGCCTCGTCGTCCAGCGTCCAGGCCAGGGCCACCAACCCATCCAGGTAATAGGGCGCGTTTTCCCCGCAGTCGCCCGGGCCGCCCAGCCAGCCGCTCTCCGGGCCCAGGTCCGACCAGCGCCCGTCCAACCCGGCGGTCAGCCCGTCGCGCTGGGTTTGCAGCTGCTCCAGCAGCCAATCCTCGGGGCGGATGCTGCCCAGTGGAAGCGGGGACAGTGTATTCGGCGTCAGCGGCGCCCTGTTGAAGATGGGTTTCATGATTGCACCTCTATATTATTCGAAGATCCTGTATTCACATTCGATCCTTCCGTTGTAGTAGCGCCGGCGGCGGGTGGCGCGGCGGCCGTAGGCCTGTTCAAAGCCGGTATCGGCACTGAAGGCGCACAGCTTCCAGCCCTTGAAGCGCCGCTGCAATTCGCCCAGCTGTTTGGCCACGGCGTGGGCCGCGCGCATATTGTCCAAGCGCTCGCCATAGGGCGGGTTGGCCACGAACACGCCCACCGGCTCCGGGGGGATGTCCTCGCCGGGTGTCAGGTCCCGCATGTCCTTCACCGACAGGGCGATGCGCCCCGCCAGCCCCGCCTGCCTGACGTGGCGGGTGGCCAGCTCGATGGCCTCGGGGTTGATATCGCTGCCGGAAACAGTCAGCGGCCGTCGGCTGCCCTCCTCAAACTTCTTCCGCGCCTCGGCGCGGATGGCGTCCAGCGCGGCGTGGGGCACGCAGGGCCAGGCCTCCATGGCGAACTTTCGCGTCAGGCCCGGAGCCCGGTTCAGCGCGATGAACGCCGCCTCGATCAGTATCGTCCCCGTGCCGCAGCAGGGGTCGTGCAGGGGCTGCCAGGGATGCCAGCCGCTTTGCAGCACCAGCGCCGCCGCCAGCGTCTCCCGCAGGGGCGCCTCGCCGTTCCAGGTGCGGTAGCCCCGCTTTGACAGCGGCTCGCCGGAGGCATCCACCGCCACGGTGACCACGTCGTTTCGGATGGCGATGTCCACCTGGAACGTGGCCCCGGTCTCGGAGAACCAGTCCAGCCCGTAGGCGGCCTTCAGCTTCTCCACCATGGCCCGCTTGGCGATCTTCTGCGCGTCCGATGGGCTCATCAGCTGGGATTTCACGCACCGGGCGCGGATCGGGAAGGCCGCGTCCGCGGGCAGCAGCCCCTGCCAGTCGATGGCCTTCACGCCCTGGAACAGTTCTTCATAGCTGCGGGCCTCGAACCGGGCCATCACCAGCATGATGCGGTCGCAGGTGCGCAGCCACAGGTTGGCCTTAAAGGCGTCCTCAAAGCCGCCCTCGAAGCCGGCCCCGCCCACATCCATCACCCGGACGTTCTTCATGCCCATGTGCTTCAGGTCCCGCCCGGTCATGCCCTCCATGCCAAAGGCGGCGCTCGCTATCCACTCCATCGTCGTTACGCTCCATCCACGGTTTCCCCCTTTCGATATCGGAAAGCAAGAAACCATTATCCCCTATTATTCCATATTCTATTATAAATGATAAATCGCCCTTCTTCAAGCGAAGAAGGGCGCTCGCAAATATTTAACCTCGGGGTTCAGACAAAATCTTCCCGCATCGGGGTGAAGATGTCCAGCAGGGTACCGGCCTCCAGGCACAGGGTACCGTGGGGGATGTCCGGCGGGAAGGCCAGGGTATCGCCGGGACCCACTTCTACGGCCTCGCCGTCCACGTTGAAGCGGAAGCGGCCAGAGAGCACATAGGTGCTTTGGCTGTGGGGATGGGTGTGCACGCTGCCCTCGCCGCCCTTTTCGAAGTTGACCTCCACGATCATCAGCTGGGGCGTGTAGGCCAGCACCCGCCGGGATACCCCGCCGCCCAGGTCCTTCAAAGCTACGTCCGCATGATAAACCACGTTTGCCATTGTTATACCTCCTTAAATTCTGATTGATCCTTCTCCAAAAAACTCAAGTATCCCCCGCCACCAGGGGAACAGCACATCGTCCGGGGAGCGGTAGATCTCGTGCTTCGAGCCGGGCACCAATGTCCGCTCACCCTCCCCCAGCCGCGCGGCGAAGGCCTTCTGGGCGTCGGGCATCACGGAATTGTCGTCCTCGGCCGTAAACAACCGCACGGGAATGCCGATGCGCTCCACCGCGCCGGGGGCCAGCACGGCCTTCGACGCCCTGATCGCCTCCCGGGTCCAGCCGAAGGTGGGGCCGTTGTTCTGGAATTCGGGCGTCCTGACCCGCAGCGCTTCGTACCAATCGAAACGCTCCCGGCCCGTGGCGCAGGAGGTGTCAAACGCCTCAGCCCCCGTATAGGGCTTCGAGACGAACACCCGCTTCCTGTCCCGCCCCAGCAGGCCCGCCACCCCGCACATCAGCTTTGCCGCCGCCGGGGGCAGCCCGCCCAGGTTGGGGGCGATCATCGGGGCGCACAGCGCCGCCTTCGCGAACACCCCCGGATACCGCTCCATGAACAGCGACGACACCGCGCCGCCCATGCTGTGGGCGAACAGCAGCCAGGGCTTTGGCATGGCCGCCAGCACCCCGTCGCACACCGCCTTCAGGTCGGCAACGTATTCCCCGAAGCGGTCCACATGGGTCAGGGAGATGTCCGATATCGCCGGATCGCGCCAGGAGCGCCCGTGGCACCGCTGGTCGTAGGCGACGACGCTGTAGCCGCTGCGCAGCAGCGAATGAATCAGCTCGTCGTACTTGTCGGCGTTCTCCGTAAAGCCGTGGACGATCAGCACCGTGCCTCGGGGCTTTTCGGCGTCAAACCGGCTGCAGAACAGCGGCACGCCGCCCTGTCCGGCCACGGTAGCGTCCGTGCGCCGCCCGCCCAGCCAGGGCAGCACGATGTCATTCATCGTATCCGAATAGCGGTCAGACAGCACGAGCCCGTCCGCATTGAACCGACTGTCGTTCATAGACGTGCCTCCTTTGGAAATTCTGATTTGTCGCGGACGGTGCCGCGCCTCAAATCTATGATTTGAGCCGTGGCAGTTTCGCCTTTCAGGCGAAACCGGCAAACCAACGGTTTG
>CADBVG010000115.1:5556-10063 GCA_902798105.1 uncultured Eubacteriales bacterium | reverse complement strand
ATCCCGCAGGGATTTGCACCACCACCTAAAACCTAACCCCTAAAACCTAATCCCTCAATTCTGATTTATCGAGCCCTGCTCGACAAATCAGAATTTACCCCTTCATAATCTTCCCATACACCCGCTTTTCATTGTACACCATGAACAGCGCACCGCCGAGGACGCACACCACGGCGGCAGCGACGGCGGTGATGCGGTAGCCCGCGCCGGTCTCCTGGCCGATGGTGGCGAAGGCCGTCACCAGCAGCATGGCGATGGACTGGCCCAGCTTGAAGGCGAACGTGCGGGCGGCGTAGAACATGCCGCTGCGGTTTTCGCCGGTCTCGATGGCGTCGCACTCGGCGATGTCGGCCACCACGGCCTGGGGCAGTATGCCGAATATGGCCATGGCCGGGGCCGCCACCGCGCAGAGGATGTAGCCCTGCACCGCCGGCGGGATGGGCAGCGCGCTTCCGAAGAAGGCGGTGTAGACGAAGCTGATGGTAAACACGACGAAAGCAAACAGGATCAACTTCTTTTTACCGAACCTGGGCGTCAGCTTGTTGACGGGCACGTAGAACAGCACCGACAGCGCCGTCATCAGCACGAAGTACACCGTGCTCATGCCCTCGTCCAGCTTCAGCAGCGACGTGACGAAGAAGGGCAGCGCCGTTTGGAACATGGTGATGCCCAGGAAGTAGGCGATATCCGAGGCCACAAACACCCGGAAATCCCGGTTGCGGAAGGTCGCCCCCAGGGATTTCAGCGCCGTGGATTCGCTGGGCGCGGCCACCACGTAGTCCTTCTCCCGAATGGTGAACACCGGCACGAACATGCATACCATGCCGATCAGCGACATGCCGGTAAAGGTCGCGCGGATGGCCGTCACCCGGTCCATGCCCGCGCCTTGCAGCGCCCCCCAGATTACCGGCGCCAGGTAGGCCATGGCCATGCCGGCGATGTAGGTGAAGGATATGGACGTGGAGATGGCCATGCGGGTCTGCTGGTTGCTGCCCAGTTCGGGAATCAGCGCGTTGTAGGGCGTGCAGTACATGGTCATGAACAGGTAAAACAGCATCAGCATCAGGAACAGGAAGCCTGCGTTCACCCAGCTCTCGCCGTTCACCGGCGACCAGAATGTCAATATGCAGGCCAGCGCGAAGGGCACCGCCGCCGCGCGCATGAACGGTATGCGCCGCCCATCCTTCGATTTGCAGCGGTCCGACAGCGACGCGATCACCGGATCGGTGATGGCGTCAAATATGCGCCCGAAGGCCGTGATGGCCCCCAGGATCGTCAGTATCCCGAAGACCGCCAGGCCCTGGGGTATGAATATGGGCTGGCCCGCCTGTTGGGTGGCCAGGTCCGGCTGGTAGTAGTTCACCAGCCAGCTGGAAATCAGCGCTGCCAGCACCGACCAGCCGAATTGGCCGACCGCAAAGCACCATACCTTCCCCGTGGACAGCTTCTTCACCTGTGACATGAACGTCTTCCTCCCCCGTATATGGATTTACAGTCTTCTCAAAAGCGACACACACCGGCCCAGCACCTTCACATCCATGATGGTGCCCACGGTGGCGGTAAATTCGTGGTCGAAGGCCTGCATCTGTATCCGGCCGCCGTCCAGCTTCAAGAGCTTGCGCACCATGCGCTGGCCCTGCCAGTCCACCAGCATCAGCTGGCCGTCCTCGGCCTTGGAGGCGGGCACCACCAGCAGCAGGTCGCCGGCGTGCACGCGGAAGCCCCGGAGCATGTCGTCAGGGCAGCGGTAGTACAACACCTTGTCCGGCGCGCCGCCCTCGATCTTCCCGTTCACGATGGGCGTGAGCACGTGGTCGATCACCAGCCCGTCCGGCGACATCACCGGCACCCGCTTCACCACGCCGCCCAGAGCGTCCAGCCAGGCGTCCGACGATTCCTCCGCCGCCTTCCGGGCGTTCTCGGCCTGCTCCTGGGCCGACAGCACGTAGGCCCGGGGCTTCGGACGCAGCTTCACCTCCGGCTCCGCCGCCACCTCCAGCTCGGTGGACACCGGGTTTTGCACCCCCAGCACCTTCAGTATGCGCTGTGCCTGGTCGTCCGAGACGATCTTGCGTCCCGATTCCACGTCCTTGATGAAGCTCTCCGCCAGGCCGCACTTCTTGCCCAGCGCCTTCTCCGTCATTTTGGCCTTGATCCTGGCCTTCTGTATGGTATCGCCCAATCGGCTCATGTTGTTGTCCTCCTGCATTGGTCAAGGTTCGCCCATAATGTCGAGCATCTCCCTGGGGGTTACGATGTACGTGCGCATGGGAAAGTGCCTGAGGTTGCCCGTCACCAGCCAGGCGTCTTCCTCCCTGCGCTTTTCCATGAGCACCGCATAGAACACGACATCCTTCGGGTCGGGGATCGCGTCGTCGATCTCTCCCGCGTCCGCATAGACGCCGCGACGCTTCAGTTCGTCCATGAATACGCGAACAGCGCGCCTGTCAAAGTGAAATTTGGGCCGACTCAGCACATCCTCGTATTCCGCGATGATTTCGTCGTTCAGTACGGGGATGATATCGCCTTTTAACGCCTCCGCCAGCACCTGTCCCGGCACTGAGCTGGTTTTGAGCAGGGCGGATACCAGGACGTTGGTGTCCAGTACGGCGTAGTATCTCATGTTTCGCTCACCCTGCGCTCTGCCCGGGAGGCTTCGATTTCGGCGTTGATCTCCGCCAGCGGCATGTCGGCCACGCCGTCGCGTCGGGCCGCCTCACCGATCTCCAGCATGGCGCGATAGCCCCGCTCCGCCTCGTAGGGCGCCTTGGGCAGGGTCATCCTGAAGGGGATGCCGTTCTCCATGACCGCCCGCTTCAGAAACATCCTGACCGCCGTCGAGGTATCAATGCCCAGGCTTTCAAACACCCGCGCGGCATCGTCCTTCAACGATTCCTCCACGCGAACCTGCAACAGTGAAGTCGCCATCGAACCACCTCCATTTTTGTAATTCAATTATATTATATCGTCATTCAAATTGCAAGTGATTCGAATGGATTTGTGCTTCATTTCCTCAGCTTCTCCAGCCAATAGATAAACCGCGGCTCCGGCTCGGCCTCGAACAGCATTTCCTCGCCGGTGCGGGGATGGACGAAGCCCAGCCGGAAGGCGTGCAGCAGCTGGCCGCCTTCCACCGGATACGGGGACTTCTTCGGCCCGTACACCGGGTCGCCCAGCACCGGATGGCCGATGGAGGCCATGTGCACGCGAATCTGATGGGTGCGCCCGGTGGTCAGCCGCGCCTCGATCAGCGTGGCCCCCCGCAAAGGCTCCAGCACGGTCCAGTGGGTGGCGGCGTTCCGCCCGCCGGGGACGATGGCCATGCGCTTTCGGTCGGTGGGGTGCCGCCCGATGGGCCCCTCCACGGTACCCTCATTTTCCTTGAAGCCGCCGATCACGATGGCCCGGTACGCCCGCTTGACGGTGTGGGCCTTGATCTGTTCCGACAGGGCCACGTGGCTGAAGTCGTTCTTTGCCACCAGCAGCAGGCCGGAGGTGTCCTTGTCGATGCGGTGGACGATGCCGGGGCGGATCTCGCCGCCAATACCGGACAGGTTGTCCAGGTGGGTGAGCAGCGCGTTTACCAGCGTGCCCCGCTCGTTGCCCGCCGCGGGATGCACCACCATGCCCGAGGGTTTGAACACCACCGCCAGGTCGTCGTCCTGGTAGACGATGTCCAGGGCGATGTCCTCGGCCTGCACCGCCACCGGAGCCGCCGGGGGCACCTCGACGCGCACCGCCATGCCCGGCTTGAGTTTGAAGCCGGCCTTGGCCTGGGGCGCGCCATCCACGGCCACGCTGCCCTGCTTGATCAGCGTCCCGGCCCGGGAGCGGGTGATGTCGGCCAGCGCCGCGGCGAACACGTCCAGCCGCTCACCGTCCTGATCGGGGGACACCAGGGCCGTATATTCGCGGCTATTTTCCATGCTTGATTTCCCCTTTGAAGCTGCCCAGCAGCACCAGCGCCGCGCCTGCGCAAATGCAGATATCCGCCACGTTGAAAACGGTCAGGCGCGTAAAGGCCAGCTCGATGAAGTCAGACACGCCGCCGAAGGCCAGCCGGTCGTACAGGTTGCCCAGGCCGCCCCCGGCGATCAGCCAGAGCCCGGCGCGCAGCAATGGCGGGTCGTCGGGATGGGTGAGCAGCCAGGTCACAAGGCCGACGATCAGCGCCGCGGTGAACAGCACCAGTCCGAGCCCCTTCCCCGAGAGCATCGAAAAGGCGATGCCCTCATTTTCCACGGGCCGCAGGTTGATGATTCCCGGGATCAGCACGCCGCCCCGGGGGCACAGCCGCGCCACCAGCACCTTCGTCAGCCGGTCGGCCAGCGCCGCCAGCAGCGCGATCCACCAGCCGCGTAGCCCCTGTTTGAGTTTCATTGATTCCCTCCGAATGATGGTATGAAGTGTGACAAATTCTGATTTATCGAGCTGTGCTCGATAAATCAGAATTGAGTGATTAGTGGTTAGTGGCTAGTGACTAGTGGTGGAGCAAATCCCTACGGGA
>CADBVG010000115.1:0-5535 GCA_902798105.1 uncultured Eubacteriales bacterium | reverse complement strand
GAAATCCGCAAGGATTTCCTCCTTCACTAGCCACTAATCACTGGCCACTAGCCACTCAAATTCTGATTTGTCGCCTCAGCGACAAATCAGAATTTACCCATCTCCTCCTCCGCCAGCTGTACATACTCCTCGTTGCCGGCGGCTTCGGCCCACTTTTTCAGCAGTTCGAACTTGCTGACGGCGTTTTGCACGTAGGGGTGATCCGGTCCCGCGCCCTCGGGGATCTTCCCCAGGCTCTCCACGGCCATGTCGGCCAGCAGGTCCAGCAGCTGGGCGGAGATATCACCGCCCACGTCCATGCCGATGGACAGGATCTGGGGCACGAAGCCCAGGGTGGACGCGGTGAAGCAGCCACCGACGAACTTGTTCAAATCGCTGTCGTTGAGCACCGGGGAATTGATCTTGTTGGTCAGGTACACCACCACCAGCTCCCGGCTGGGGTCCACCATCGCCATCGTACCGGTCCAGCCCTCGTGGCCGACGGTGTTCGGCGCGGCCTGGGTGCCATAGTACCAGGGCCTCTGCCCGTCGCCCTGGCGCCACCAGCCCAGGCCCCACTGGCCGAAGCTGAATGCCTTCGGCGCAGTGAACCCGTCCACCACGTTTCGGCTGAACAGGCGGCATTCGCCATAGCCGCCGGTGAGCATGGCGCTTGCCAGTTTCGCCAGGTCGGCGGCGCTGGCAAACAGCCCCGCATGGCCGGAGACGCCCTCCATGCAGTACCAGGCCCGCTCATCGTGCACCTGGCCCTGGAGGGTCTGGGTGCGCACACCAGTGAAGCTCACGTGGTTGTCCCGGGTGTTGCCGTTCAGCTCGGTGGCCGCGCAGTCCTCCGGGGCAAAGCCGTTTTCCAGGGGCAGGTAGGTGATGTGTTTCAGGTCCAGCGGGGTGTAAATGTTCTCCTTCAGGTATTCGTCCAGCCGCTGTCCGGTCACCTTCTCCACGATGAACCCGACCAGCATGTAATCGGCGTCTGAATATAGGGTCTTGCTGTGGGGTGGGTACATCAGGGGCGTCTTGAACAGCGCCTTCAGCGTCTCCTCCCGGGTCGCGGCGTAGACGACGTTCCCGTTCGACCCCGCCGGGCCCCGCTGCTGATTGGCAAAATCGTAGTCCGGGTCGTTGTAGTTGGGCGCGGCGGGAAAGCCCGCCTCGTGGACCAGCAGGTCCCGCAGGGTCAGGCCGCGCTTCCAGGCCTTTTGGGTCTCGTGGTCCGGCGGGTTCTCTACCCCGGCGTAGGCAAAGTCGAGGGTGTCCTCGGCAAAGCCGTCCCCCAGCAGGTCCACCACGGGGGAGTCCACGTCCAGCAGCCCCTCCGACACCAGCTTCTGGGTGGCATAGACGGTGGCGAACATCTTGGTCACGCTGGCCAGGTCGTACATCGTGTCAGCGGTGACGGAAGCGGCGTCGGCATTGGGCGAGCCGTCGGGGTTGTAGCTGTTCACCCGCCCCCAGGCCTGCTGGACCACCAGCCGTCCATTCTTCACCACCGCCAGCTGGGCGCTGGTAAAGCCGTGGGCGATATCCGATTCGATGATATCGGAGATCAGCCGGAGCGCCTCGGGATGGATGCCCTCCGCCGCCGCGTCCCCGGGCAGCACCACCGGATAGGGGATGTAAGCAGTGACGGCCTTTTCGATGCCCCGGGGACGGAGGTTGGTGATTTGCAGCGTGTTCACGCCGTCCAACGCCGCGGCAGAGATATCCGCCGACCACAGGCCCTCGCCGATGCCCGTCGTGTCGTATTTCACGCCGTTGACATACATGGTAAACCCGGTCACGCCCGGGGCCACCTCCAAGTAGAGCGTCCCCTGGCCGTGATAGAAACGGAAGCTGAACATGCTGTTCATGGCCAGGGTGTCGTCCACATACCCCTTCCAGTCCGGAAAGGCGACAGTGGACTGCCAGAGCGCCCCGGGCAGCGCCGCCAACGGCTCCAGCGCCATGGTCGCCGCGCCGGCGCCTTCCGCGCGGCCCAGTCCCGCGCACAGCATCGACAGCGCCAGGCAGATGCAAAGAAGTTTTTTCATCGGATTATCCCCTTTATTGGGAAAATTGCGCCCCGGCGGCGCAAACCGAACCGGGGCGCAAGGATAGCTTATCACATTTTGGGGATGCGCGCAAGGGGGCGGGGGAAAGGCAAATTCTGATTTGTCGCGGAGCGACAAATCAGAATTCAGGTTTTAGGTTATAGGTTTTAGGTGTTAGGGAACCGAGAAGCGTTGAAACCTCTGCCGTTTCCATTGAATGGAACAAATCCCGCAGGGATTTGCACCACCACCTAAAACCTAACCCCTAAAACCTAATCCCTAAATTCTGATTTATCGAGCCCTGCTCGATAAATCAGAATTTCACCCCCGCCACATCCCCGGGTCGGTCCCGGCGATTTTGGCCAGGGCCTCGATGAGGAAGTAATCCCCATAGACGATGTTGGTGTGCACCCCCGCCGCGTCGTCGTGGTAGCTGGCGGTGCAGTGGGTCAACAGGCCGCAGGTATCCTTCGACCAGTCGCAGCAGTGGTCGATCAGCCCGTCCAACAGCTTCCCGGCGGCCTCGAGGTAGGCCTCCTTCCCGGTCAGCCGGTTCAGCTCGATCAGCCCGCAGGCGGCGCAGGCCCCGGCGATGTTGTCGAGCCGCTCGGGCCGGGGTGGCTGGTTGAAGTCGCAGTCCGTCAGCCCGTCGGGACGGATGTGTGCCATGAAGAAGCGGGCGATGCGCTCAGACGCCTCCAGGTATCGCGCATCCCCGGTGTTGGCCCAGGCCAGCGCGAAACCATACAGCCCCCACGCCTGGCCCCTCGACCAGGCCGTGCCTTCGCCGTAGCCCTGGCCCCCATGCTCCCGCACCCTTGCGCCGGTATTCGGGTCGAACTCCACGATGTGGCAGACCGAGCCGTCCTCCCGCACGAAATCCCGCAGGGTGGTATCGGCATGGACGCGGGCCACGTGGGCGAAGCGGGGGTCCCCGGTCACGTCGCTGGCCCAAAACAGCAGCGACAGGTTCATCATGCAGTCGATGATGGCGTAGCCCACCCGCTCCGGCTCGTTCCAGGCGCGGATGTAGCCCGCCGGGTTGAACCGGCCCATCAGCAGGCTGGCGGCGTGCAGCGCATCCACCTTCGCCCGCTCATCCCCCAGCAGCTTGTAATGTGCCCCGCAGGACAGCAGGTACATGAAGCCCACGTCGTGGTTCAGGCGTTCAAAGGCCCGGAACTGGTCAGTGAGCCGCGCCTCGGCGCGCAGGGCCTCGCCCTTGAACCAATCATCCTTCGACGCGGCCCACAGCTGCCACATCAGCCCCGGCCAGAAGCCGCCGGTCCACCAGCTGTCGCCGTCAAAGGGCGAGGCCAGCCACCTCTCGCCGCCCCGGTAGGGCAGCAGGCCCGCCTCCGCCGCCAGCGGGGCCGTGACCCGGTATTTTTCGATCGCGCGGCGCAGCGCGTCCCTGGCAGTCGCGTCACGGCGCCGCATTGCCGATGAAACATTTATTTGGAAATGCGGCGCCGCGCCGCGACCAGCCCGCGCGCATCCTTCGGATGCCAGCGCGGCGCTGCCGCCGACCCGCTTCGCGTGGGCGGCGGTGCGTAACAGGCATTGTTGCGCAAGTCGCATCACCTCCTGGGGAATGGCGTCGGGCAAATTGCCGTCCTCGGTGGCGCAGACGGCGCACACCAGCCGTGCCGTCCCCGGCAGCAGCTTCGCCCGCAGCGTGGGAATCAGCGTGCGGGGGTACATCAGGCTGGTGTTGGGCTCGGCCTCCACCACCTCGCCGCCGTCATAGCCCGACAGGGCGAACACGGCGCAGGAGCCCTTCTCGCAGGCCACCGCCGCCCTGGTTTCGTCAGCCAAGGCCGCGCTGCGCACCCGGTCGCAGGGCCTTTCACCCGCATAGTCGCGGCACACGGCGAAGCCGCCCTCCGCGGCTTCCAGCTTCCGGTCCGCGCGGATCACGTGGCAGCGCACGTGCCAGTTCTCCCAGGGAATCAGCCGGGTCTCGATCTCCACCCCGTCCATGGGCCGCCAGTTGAAGCGCACCTCGCCCTCTGACAGGTTGAAGCTGTCGAAGCCGCTGCGGGCATGCCACAGCCCGGCCTCCCCCTTCAGCGCGAGCATACTGTCGAAGGCGCCCTTCTTCAGCGTGCCCGCCTCCTTCGCCGCGGAGAAGGCGAAGCGGGTGGAATAGGCGAACTTCTCGTACTTCTCGTCCTCGTGGGCGTGCTCGTAGGCGTGGTTGCCGGCGGTGTAGGCGATCACCGAGCGGTTGCCGGCATCCCGGGTCAGCAGCAGCCGGGCCTGCTCGTCCAGCAGCACCCGGGGCGGCATATAATCCGCCTCCGTCGCCTGCCAGAAGGGATGCTCCTCCGGCAGGGCCAGCACGGCGAACACCTTCATGGCCCAGTAGGGCGACCCGGGGGCGTTGTAACCCTCGGCGAAGATCAGGTTCGGATAGCCGTAGCCGATGGTCAGCACGCCGTCCCGGTCGAATATGGGCTGCTTCATCCACCAGCGCAGGTTTTTGAGCAACAGCCCCTTGATCCCGCCCCAATCCAGCCCGTCGGCGGTGACATCCGCCAGGGCGCAGGCGCTGAAGAAGGCCCCCTGGGCGAAGCGGTAGGTCAGGCTGCGGCCGTAGGGCAGCGCCCGCCCCTCGCCGTCGAACCAGGCGGCGAACCGCGGGGCGATCTGCCGGGCCCGGTCGATGAACCGCGCCGAGCGCTCCGGGTCCCGCTCGCCCATGAACCGGGCATACACCATGCCGTAGTAGTGAAAGGCCCACAGGGTGTAGTAGTCCCGCTGGGCAGGCTTGTCGTAGTACCAGCCGTCGCCGCAGTAGTGGCTCTCCAGTGCGTCCAGGTCAGCCTCCAGCCGCTTTTCGTCGGCGGGCAGTCCCACGTTCAAAAAGCCACAGTTCACCAGCACCCGGAAGAACAGCCAGTTGTTCTGGGGCATTTCATAATGATTGATCTGGTTCAGCCAGCGGTACAGGTTGCGGCGGGCGGCCTCCGGCAATTCATAATAAAAGCGCTCGGGAATCATGCACAGGGCCATGCCCATCACGGCCATCTCCACCATCCGCTGGTCGAAGGGGCCGATGTCACCCCAGTATTCCGGGTGGTCGGGGTTCACGCCGTTGACGATGCCCTCCCGCCACAGGGCCCAGTATTTTTCCGCCTCCGGGCACTTGCCCGAGAGCATCGGCACCAGCGCCCACAGCACCCGGGAAAAGCCCTCCATGCCCGCGATGGCCGCGTCGTACACCGCGCCGGTGTCGCCGATGTGCAGCCGTGCCCGGCCCTCCGAAAGGCAGGGCACCAGCGGCTCGATCAGATCCACCGCCAGGCGAACCAGGTCCGCGCGGGTTTTCAAGGGATTGGTTGCGTATTTGTTCATAGGTGGTTCCTCTTTGTTTATGGTGCAAATTCTGATTTGTCGCTGAGGCGACAAATCAGAATTCAGGTTTTAGGTTATAGGTTTTAGGTGTTAGGGAAGGTGGAAATCCTTGCGGATTTCTTTTGATTAAAGGGTCCGAGAAGCG
>CADBVG010000114.1 GCA_902798105.1 uncultured Eubacteriales bacterium | reverse complement strand
ATTGATTTCAGTCGATCCTCTGACACGATTGAACAACCGAAAACAGCTGGTCTATCATTTTGAGCAGTGGCAACGGCGTGAGGATTCAGTCCCGCTGTAATATATTGTTTCCTCAGCTGATTTATGATATGATTATATCATTAAAAATTACCAAGGAGGATGATCACAGGAAAAAGCTCATTTCCCTGCTCATTGTACTCTGTTTGTCCCTCGGCTGCCTCGGCGCGCTGGCTGAAGGCGCTGCCGACGGCACTTACACCGCCAGCGCGGAGGGCAAGGACGGCCCCGTGGTGGTGGAGATCACCTTTGCGGGCGGGAAGATCGTCAAGGTCGAGGTGACCGAGCAGAACGAGACCCCCGAGATCGCCGGCCTGCCCCTGAAACAGATTCCCCCGGCCATCGTCGAAGCCAACGCATGGAATGTGGACTCCATCACCGGCGCGACCGTCACCTCCGACGCCATCAAGGCTGCCGTCAAGGACGCCATCGTCCAGGCTGGCGGCGACCCGGCGGACTATGAGAAGGGCACTGAGGCCGAGGGCGAGGCGGCTGTGGTGAACCTGGAGGCCGACGTCGTCGTGGTCGGCGCGGGCACGGCGGGCGTCACCGCGACGCTGGCAGCCCAGCAGAACGGCGCGAAGACCATCCTGCTGGAGAAGGCGGCCTCCGTGGGCGGCGTATCCATCATCGCCGGCGGCCCCATGGGCATCGACAGCAAGGATCAGCAGGAGGCCGGCGTGGCCGGCACCTTCACCATCCAGCAGGTCTGGCGCGACTGGATGGACTACAACTGTTGGCTGTGCGACGGCACCCTGTTCTACAACCTGTTCAAGGACTCCGGCGCTACCGTGGACTGGCTGGAGGAGAACGGCATGGAGTTCAACTTCATGGGCAACGAGCAGGCCGCCCATGCCGAGGGCTACCCCACCTATCACATCTACGCCGACCAGGAGAACAAGTACGGCTACTACCAGACCCTGGTGGAGAAGTTCACCGAGGCGGGCGGCGAGCTGTACCTGCAAACCGCCGGCTATGAGCTGGAGGCCGAAAACGACACCATCACCGGCATCAAGGCCCGTCAGGCCGACGGCACCGTGCTGGACATCGCCTGCAAGGCGGTCTGCCTGTGCACCGGCGGCTTTGCCGCCAACGAGGAAGCCGTGACCAACGAGGTCGGCTTCCATCTGGAGGAGTTCTCCACCGGCACCCAGACCGGCGACGGCGCGGTCATGAGCCAGGCCATCGGCGCGGGCAAGGGCAAGACCATCCAGCAGCTGCACGGCATCACGTCCTTCTCCGGCATCCGCACCGGCAGCGGCGAGGACAAGATCGCCATGGCCATGTACATCCCCAACTGCATCTGGGGTCCGTGCGCGGCAGCCGCTTCTGCCCCGAGGACCTGAATTATGATACCGCGCTGGCCTCCAACTCCACCTTCGCCCAAGGTGAGTACTTCTACGCCATCATCTCGAAGGAGATGGCCGAGAACCTGGAGAAGGAAGGCGCTTCCTTCTATGGCATCGACACCACCGTCAACTACGAGCCCACCATCCCGCTGTTCACGCTGGACAACACCGCCTGGCAGGGCTTCATCGACACCCTGGAGGACGGTTGTGAAAAGGGCATCGTGTTCAAGGGCGACACCGCCGAGGCACTGGCCGAGAGCATGGGCGTGGACGCCGCGAACCTGAAGACCAACATCGAGCAGTACAATGCCGACTGCGAAGCCGGGGTGGATCAGATTCTGGGCAAGGACGCCAAGTACCTGACCAACCTGGGCGAGGGCGGCTACTACGCTGTGAAGGCCCGCCCGATGAGCCTGGGTGCCATCGGCGGCGTGCTGGTCAACAGCAACCTCCAGGTCATCAAAGCGGACGGCACCGTGATCAACGGCCTGTATGCCGCCGGCGCGGACGTGGCTGAGTTCTACAACAACAGCTACCCGCTGATAGAAGGCGTCACCCTCGGCGCAGCCTTCAACGGCGGCCGCATGATCGGCACCGCCAGCGCAGAATACAGCAAGTAAACCTCTCTGACAAAAGGCACGGGCGTGGCAGTCAGTCCGTATATCAAGAATATGCGGACGGGCTGCCACGCCTCTCATATTTTACTATTCTAATCAAAAAATCAGATGCGAATCCGTTTGCGGATACTCTGGAACGAATGGAGCGGCAGGTATTGCCATCCTTTCTTTTATGTGATAATATAGTAGCAACTTTTCGCCCATCAACCGCAAAGGAGCTGATCATCATGAAGAAGCTGTTCCCACTTGCCCTGTGCCTGCTCTTCGCCTCATCCGCTCTGGCTGCGCCTACCCTCCTCTACCAGGGGCATGGCAGCCTGCGCATCACCACTGAGGACAATAGGATCATCTACATCGATCCCTATGCGGGAGAGGGCTACGACCTGCCCGCGGATCTCATCCTCGTCTCCCACGAACACAAGGATCACAGCGCTGTGGAGCTCATCACATCCCGCTCTGACGATTGCCAGGTTATCACCAATACAGACGCGCTGGTTGATGGCGAATACAGGATCTTTGACCTCGGCTTTGCGACCGTAGAGGCTGTCCAGGCGGGCAACAACAAGAACCATGACATTGACAAGTGTGTGGGTTGGCTGGTGACGCTTCCGGGCGGAATCTCCGTCTACGCTACGGGAGATACCTCCACCACGGATCAGATGTCAGCGCTGGCCAAACGCGACATCCATTACGCCTTCTTCGTATGCGACGGCAAGTACAACATGGGCCTGGAAGAGGCCAGCGCCTGCGCGGAACTGGTCAAAGCACGCCACAGCATCCCCTATCACATGGCCCCCGGGCAGCTCTTCGATCCGGAGCGGGCAGAGGCTTTCAACGGACCTGGAAAGATGATCGTAGCTGCCGGGGAAAAGATTGAATTGGAGTGACCATCACAGCCTGCGAGATCACACCTGCGAGGGGAAAATCCGATGAGCAAAAGCCTCAGCGCGAAGGTCATGTCTGAACCGTGCCCCCTGAACTGGATGCCCATTTAGAAGAAAGAACCATCGGAGAGGATTCAATATGCAGAACACATGGAATTGGAGCGACGCCGTTGTGGACTACGCACTTCTCGAAAAAGTGAATCCCGTGTTCAATACAGCCAAGATGACGCTGTTTCAGTTGGCTGCCAACGGAGACGCGGATGCTGCCATGCTGGCCAAGCGCATGGGGCTTACCCTGGAAGCGACGCAGAACAGCGCCACCACCAAGGCGTCGCCGGAGCAGGTGCTGGGCGGCACGATCATGCTGGAGATCCGTTACCGCACCATGGCGCGTCTGGCGAAAGAATCCGGCTATACGCTGGTGGACCTGCCCTGCGGCTATACGCCGAGGGCCATTGAGTTTGCGAAGCAGGGTCAGCCCTATTACGGTCTGGACCTCCCGGCAGTCATTCAGGAGGCTTCGGAGAACATCCCTGCGCTGATCCCGCCGGAGCGGCGAGCACTCGCCCATTTCCAGGCGGTGGACGCGACCAACTACGCCTCGCTGGAAAAAGCCCTCGAGGACATCGACGGCCCGGTGTGCGTAAACACAGAGGGCCTGCTGATGTACTTTACCGATTCGGAAGCCGGGGCGCTCTGCGACAACATTCGCCGCATCCTGGAGAAAAAGGGCGGCTGCTGGTACATGGCAGATGTGGAATGCTCCCTTCAGTATATCATCGTCATGCGGGCGCTGGCAGGCGACCGGTTCATGGAGATCATGAAGAATGCCACCCAGCAGGTTAAGGACAAGTCAGATGTGGTGATCGGCAGGAACGCATTGATCGCCTCTCCCGCGGACATGGCAGGCAGCATTAAAAACGCGATGGCTTTTCTTGCAAAGCACGGCCTGAAGGCCGAGCGTGTCGTAGTTGCCGAACACATGCCTAAGCTGGAATCCCTGGACAGGGTCAGCCCTGAACAGGCCACCGCGGTCCGCGACGGCATGAAGCAATCGGCCTTCTGGAAGATCACGCCAGGTGGTTCGGCTGTGACGCTTCCAGCCTCCGAAACGGAGGGCTTTCAGGTAAACGCCTCCATCCAGGACGGCATCCTGTCCCTCGCGCTGGCGGGAAGGCTCGATACGATCACGGCACCAAGCCTGCTGTCCTTCTTTGATAAGGCGAAGTCCGAGCAATCGGTGGACGCCGTGGACGTGGATTGCAGCCGCCTCGACTACATTTCCTCAGCCGGTCTGCGCGTACTGCTGATCATGCACAAGGCCTGCAAGGGTGGTGTTTCACTCCATGGTGAGAATGAAGTCGTGTCAGAAATCATGTGTCAGACCGGCTTCGATTCGATTTTTCATTGATTTGTTGACCACCTGCTGAGCGTTTATGGGGGTAATAATTAAAAGGCCGTACATACATCATATCTTCGCACAGTGACCTGCAACCCAAAAAGCAACCCGAACCTGTCCGACTATCACCGGTTTTATCCGGTTTCATTGCAGGAAAACAGGGCATAACTGGTGCCCTTCGACCATATGGGTTGCTGGATGAAGAGGGGCCCGCTTTCTGTGTGCAACCCGAGAAGCAACCCGAATCTGTCCGATAATCACCGGTTTTGTCCAATTTCAAAGCAGGAAAACAGGATATAACCGGACCCCTCTGGACGCATGCACCGTTCTTCGGGGCCAAAAGGTCGCAGGTTCAAATCCTGTCACCTCGACCACAAAAGTTGGTAGGTTTGCAATAGTCTATCAACTTTTTCTTATGCAATTACTACAGTTTTCAGACTTCTTATGTTAGAGTTTAGTTGCGTAACCGAATAAAACCGGACACCCACTTTACACGACCTCTCCGGACTACATCGGACTTTTTTACCGGTTTTGTCTGGCCATGTCTGGTATTTTTTGGTCAGACCAATAAGAATCAGACATTAGATGTTGGAAACGGTAAGAACCAGTCAG
>CADBVG010000113.1 GCA_902798105.1 uncultured Eubacteriales bacterium | reverse complement strand
TCCCGTAGGGATTTGCTCCACCACTAGTCACTAGCCACTAACCACTAATCACTCAATTCTGATTTATCGAGCACAGCTCGATAAATCAGAATTTGTCACTCAAATCCGTTATTTCATTTCAACTTTATCTTCAATTCATGTTCGCTTCACACTCCGGGTTTATCCTGTACTTTGGATTTGTATGTATAACAAATTACGATAACCAGGGGCAGGATGGCCCGGAGATGGTTTATGAAAATAGGATTAGACATCGGTTCGACGACGATCAAGGCCGTGGTGATCAACGACGCGGGGGAAATCGTATTTCGTCGCTATGAGCGCCACCGGGCCCAGATCGCCATGCTCTGCGAGGTGCTGCTGCACGCCATCATGGACAAGTTTCCCGGCGAGCGTTTCCGGCTGGGCATTTCCGGTTCGGCGGGCATGGGCCTGGCGGAGGAACTGGACATCGACTTTCTGCAGGAGGTCTACGCCACCCGTGTGGCCCTTCGTCAGATGGTGCCCAATGCCGACGTGGCCGTGGAGCTGGGCGGCGAGGACGCGAAAATACTGTTTCTGACAGGGGCCGGCGGGCTTGAGGTGCGCATGAACGGCACCTGTGCCGGCGGCACCGGCGCGTTTATCGACCAGATGGCCACCCTGATGGACGTGCCCGTGGAGCAGCTGGAGACGCTGTCCCGCGACCACGAGCGCAGCTATGCCATTGCCAGCCGCTGCGGCGTGTTCGCCAAGTCGGACATCCAGCCTTTGCTGAACCAGGGCGCCCGCAAGGAGGACATCGCCCGCAGTATCTTCGAGGCCGTGGCGGGGCAGACCATCGCCGGCCTGGCCCAGGGCCGGGAGATCGCCGGGAATGTGGTGTACCTGGGCGGCCCGCTGACCTTCTTCTCCGAGCTTCGCGATTGCTTCGACAAGGCACTGGGCATCCGGGGCATCCACCCGGCGGACGCGCTGTATTCAGTGGCCATGGGCGCCGCCATGCAGGCCGGGCGCGAGGTGGACCTGGAGTCGGTGATCGCCCGCGTGCGCGCCCGCTCCAAGGAAGCCCGCTACGCCGCCTGCCCGCCGCTGTTTGAAAGCCAGGAAGAGTACGACGCCTTCCGCGAGCGCCACGCCCGGGCGCGGGTAGACGCCGTGTCCCGCCCCGGCTATGCGGGAAAAGTGTACATCGGCATTGACTCCGGCTCCACCACCATCAAGGCCGTGGCTGTGGACGAGGACTTCAACCTGCTCAAGACCGCCTACATGTCCAACAAGGGCAACCCCCTCCCCGCCGTGCGGGAATTCCTGCGCCAGTTCTACGCCGAATACCCGAACGCCACCGTGGCCGGGGCCGGCTCCACCGGCTACGGCGAGGAGCTGGTGAAGACCGCCTTCCGGCTGGACTGCGGCGTGGTGGAGACCATGGCCCACCTGATCGCCGCCCGGAAGCTGCAGCCCGGGGTGGATTTCATCATCGACATCGGCGGACAGGACATCAAGTGCTTCAAGATCAAGGATGACGCCATAGACGACATCTTCCTGAACGAGGCCTGCTCCTCGGGCTGCGGATCGTTCATACAGACCTTCGCCCAGGCCGCGGGGGGCCTGCCCGTGGACGAGTTTGCCCGCCGGGGCCTGCTGGCCAAGCACCCGGTGGACCTGGGCTCCCGCTGCACCGTGTTCATGAATTCCTCGGTGAAGCAGGCCCAGAAGGACGGCGCGACGCTGGAGGACATCTCCGCCGGGCTGTCCATCTCCATCGTGAAGAATGCCCTGTACAAGGTCATCCGCACCGCCGACGCCTCCCAGCTGGGCGAGCGCATCGTCGTCCAGGGCGGCACCTTCCTGAACGACGCCGTGCTCCGGGCCTTCGAGAGGGAGATCGGCCGGAACGTGGTGCGGCCCAACATCGCCGGCCTGATGGGGGCCTACGGCGTGGCGCTGTGGAGCGCCACGCACACCTCCGGCGGGCGCAGCGGTCTACTTACCGCCGCGGAGCTGGAGCACTTTTCCCAGAAAACCACCAACACCCGTTGCCAGGGCTGCCAGAACCATTGTATGCTGACCATCATTCGCTTCGAGGGCGAGGACGGCGGCGCGCCCCGGCGCTTTATCTCCGGCAACCGCTGCGAGAAGATGACCGGCGGCGGCAGAGCCCCCATGCCTAACCTGTACGAGGAGAAGCGTAAGATGCTGAGGGAATTCCCCACCGGCGAGCGCAAGCGGGGCCGTATCGGCATCCCCATGGGGCTGAACATGTACGAGCTGTTCCCCTTCTGGCACGCGCTGTTCACTCGGCTGGGCTTCCAGGTGATCCAGTCCCCCGAGTCCGACCACGCACTGTATGCTTCGGGCCAGCGCACCATCCCTTCGGATACCGCCTGCTATCCTGCCAAGCTGATGCACGGCCACGTGGAGTGGCTGCTGCGGCAGAATGTGGATGCCATATTCTACCCCTGCATGAGCTACAATCTGGACGAACATCGGGGCGACAACCATTACAACTGCCCGGTGGTGGCTTACTATCCCGAGGTGCTGCGGCTGAACGTGCCGGGATTGAAGAAGACAAAGTTCATCAGCGACTACCTGGGAATCCACCGCCCGAAGGACTTCGAGAAGAAGTTCGCCGCCGTGCTGGCGAAGTACTTCCCCGGCATTCCCGCCCGTGAGGTCAAGGCTGCGGTGCGCGGGGCCTATGAAGCCTATGAAGCGTACATGGCCCGGGTCCGCGCCCGGGGCGCTCAGCTGCTGGCGGACGCCAGGGCGAAGGGCCTGCCGGTGGTGGTGCTCTGCGGTCGGCCCTACCACATCGACCCGGAGATCAGCCACGGCATCGACCAACAGATTGCCCAGCTGGGCGCGGTGGTGGTCACCGAGGATTCGGTAAACCTGAACGAGCAGAAGTTCAGCGTGAACGTATTGAACCAGTGGACCTACCACTCCAGGCTGTATTCGGCGGCGAAGTACGTGGCCGAATGCGGCAATCCCAACATCAACCTGGTGCAGCTGGTGTCCTTCGGCTGTGGTGTGGACGCCATCACCACCGACGAGGTGCGCAGCATCCTCCAGTCCGGCGGCCGGCTCTATACCCAGCTGAAGATCGACGAAATTTCCAACCCCGGCGCGGTGCGCATTCGTCTGCGCAGCCTGTTCGCCGCGCTGGAGCAGTAGCGACATTCTGCCGTCATAGCCTGCGCCCTGTAGCGGCGGCAACCTGCCGCTATAACCTGCGTCTCCGTAGGGGCGGCAATCTGGCGTCACGGCTTATGCCCTGTAGGGGCGGCGATGTGCCGCCCGCCCAAAACCCGTAACGGCGGCGCTTGCGCCGCCACAATCCCCCAAACCCGAAATGAAAGAGCAATAAACCAATGCAAGACCGTATCGAATTTACCCGGGAGATGAAGCGGGATTACACCATCCTGATCCCGAACATGCTGCCTGTGCACCTACAGCTGGTGCGTGACGTATTTCAGCTGCACGGCTACCGCATGGAGCTGTTGCAGAATGAAGGCCCCTCCGTGGTGGAGACGGGCCTGAAATACGTGCACAATGACACCTGCTACCCGGCGCTGCTGTGCATCGGCCAGTTCATCGACGCGCTGCAGAGCGGCAAATACGACGTGCACAAGACCGCCCTGATCATCACCCAGACCGGCGGCGGCTGCCGCGCTTCAAACTATATCTTCCTGCTGCGCAAGGCGCTGGTCAAGGCGGGACTGGGCTTCGTGCCCGTGATTTCGCTGAATCCGGTGGGTCTGGAGAAGAACAGCGGCTTCAAGCTGACGCTTACGCTGCTGCTTCAGTCTATGATGATGATCCTCTACGCCGACGTGCTGATGTGTTTGAAGAACCAGTTGGAGCCCTACGAGAACGAGAAGGGCGCCTGCGTGGCGCTGGTGGACGCCTGGGCCGACCGCCTGACCGAACAGTTCCGGCGCAACCCCCGGGCCGCGGCGCTGCGTTTCAAAAAGAATGTGGCACAGATCGCGAAGGACTTTGATGCCGTGCCCTACACCCCCGCCGAGAAGATCCAGGTGGGCATCGTGGGCGAGATCTACGTCAAGTACTCCCACATGGCCAACAACCACCTGGAGCAGTTCCTGCTGGACCAGGGCTGCCAGGTGAACGTGCCCGGGCTGATGGGTTTCCTGCTCAATGCCCTGGACCACAGCATCGACGACGTGGACCTGTACGGCGGCAACAAGGTCAAGCAGTTCGGCTTCAAGCAGGTGATGCGCTATGTGAACCATGTGGAGCAGACCATTTCAAACGCCATCCGGAATAACAGCCGCTTCAATCCCCCGACACCCTACAAGGTCACCCGTAAGGAACTGGGCGACACGCTGGGCGTGGGCTGCAAGATGGGCGAGGGTTGGCTGCTGACCGCCGAGATGTGCGAGTTGATCGACAGCGGCGTGCCCAACATCGTGTGCGTGCAGCCCTTTGGCTGCCTGCCCAACCACATCGCCGGCAAGGGCACCATCCGTGCTCTGCGGGAAAAGTACCCCAAGGCCAACATCGTCCCCATCGACTACGATCCCGGCGCCACCCGCGTCAACCAGGAAAACCGCCTGAAGCTGATGCTGGCGGTGGCAAGGGAGGAGAAACAGTAACAAAGTAGTGTTGCAAGAGTCACAGGGGACAGGTTCCTTGACTCATATGAAATGAGTCGAGGAACCTGTCCCCATGACTCTCAAGTATTTTTTACCGAATCCCCCAGAGGCCTGCCGGTCCGTTCTTACTTCAACGCCCGAAGGGCGTCTTGCGAAGCATCCATGCAGTCCACTGGACCATTTTCCGGGCGCTCGAACCCAGTAAACCTGCGGAAAACCGCCTTGAGATGCAGCCAAATCCGATCGATACTGCACGCTTCGATTTACTGTGAAACAAAACTGCCAAGGGCTCTGAAAAAGGGCATACCAATGCCCGGGAACACTCTAGCGGTTATGAATCAGACGGGAGCAGGCGTAATG
>CADBVG010000112.1 GCA_902798105.1 uncultured Eubacteriales bacterium | reverse complement strand
ATGGATGATAAGCTCTCTGTTGCCAGACGTCGCAGGCGATGCTGCTATGATGACGACTACCTTCAGAAAGTCCTGCTTTCTATTCATGCGTGAGCCCTGCTTTTGTGGATGATTAGCATTGACATAGATGTTTCGGTTTGGTAAAATCGTGGGTGGAGGCACCGTTGTTCTTTGCCTTTTTACACGTCGAAATTCGTGCGCAGGCTCTGAACCCTGTGTCTGAAAATGAAAAAGGAGATGTCAGAAATGACCGGCAACAACACAAAAAAAACCGCCTCCGCCTCCTCCGTTCAGAGTGAAACCGAGCAGGCCATCGAGCAATACCTTGAACAGCTTCACGCTGATTTTGACCCTGTTAACAACATGCTGATGAATTATCGGTGCGCCGTGATGGAAGTGGAAACGAAATTCAATATTTTGAACAACCGGCTATCCATCCAGGGGGAGCATAATCCGATCGAATCCATCAAATCGAGAATCAAGACATTGGACAGCATTATTCGGAAGCTGGAAAAAAACCATTGGCCGATTACGATCGAATCGGTGGAGGAAAACCTGAAGGATGTAGCCGGTGTTCGGGTTATCTGTTCCTTTGTCGACGATATTTACAGGATTGAGGAGTGCTTCCTCGCCCAGGAAGACGTGACTTTGATAACGCGCAAGGATTATATCAGGAACCCCAAGCCGAGCGGTTATCGCAGCCTGCATCTCATTGTTAAAACGCCGGTTTATACAGAAATCGGGAAAAAAGACATGTTTGTTGAAGTTCAGATGCGGACGATAGCGATGGATTTCTGGGCGAGTCTTGAGCATAAGCTTCGGTACAAGAATAACCTCAATACCCAAACCGCGGAGCAGCTGGCCAAAGAACTGGAGGCGTGCGCGGAAGAAAGCGCAAGACTGGATGAAAAAATGCTTCAAATCCGAAACCACATATCAGAGGACGGGGAAACGGTGGCGCGGAACACCTGACAATGTTCACAGGGAACGATCGTGTTTGCAAGACAAGGGGATGGCGTTCTTCCATCCGAACACAAGAAAGACAATAACTATTACTGTCCGGGAGCACTCCCTCCGGTCTGGACTGACGCCCAGCCGGCTCCTTCAGGGAGGGAGTACAGGACTGAACAGATACCAAGGGACGGGAAGATTGAAACCATCCGTAGAAGGGCAAAAGGCAGGTGGGATTCTCTGTACCTGTGTTAGGGAAATACCGCACAAACGGGCTTGACTTGCCGCCAGCAAGCCTGCGAAATTTGCAGGCGCGCATGACGGAAAATTCACTCGCCAGCCAACCACCCTTATTATGCGGTATTTCCTTAGAGATAAAGCAGCGGCTTCGCATTTTGCGGAGTCGCTGCTTTATTGATTATCGCCGAGCCTTTGCCCTGCGGGCAATCGCCACCGCCGCCAATATCACCCACACCGCGGCCAGACCGATCAGCAGGGCCTTGGAGCCGGCGGGCAGGGGACCGAGGTCCCGGGGGGTGTCCTCGCCGCCCCTGGGCTGGTTCAGCTCGTACATGTCGGTGACGGACTGAAACAGATTGTCGATATAGGCGTCGTCCACGGTCTTCTTGCGGCGCACGGCCTTGGTCACGTCCTCTACCAGCTGGCCGGCGGCGTCCCGCAGGCTCGTGGAGCCGTTGAATACCGGAGTGGTAAAGGTGTTCGCGGTGTTGTCCAGCAGCAGCCGGGAGGCCTGCAATTTGATGGGGTAGTGCAGCGCGTCGCCCGCGTCGCTGTTCAGGTAGTCCCGGTAGGCGGCGTCGCCCTGGGCCTTGCTGGTCACGGGGGCGTAGCCCTCGGTCTGGGCGTAGGCGATTTGCACGTCGTTGGTCAGCAGGAACTGCATGAACAGCCAGCTGGCCAGAACCTCCTGGGGGTCCTTCTTGTTGAACAGGCACACGCTGGGACCCTGGGAGATCATCTGCGGGTGGGTCGGGTCGAACTGGGGCACCATGCGCACGGCGGTGTCGAACTGGACCAGCGCGTCGGCGGAGATGTCGATCAGCGGCGCGTCGCTGCCCATCCAGGTGGCCCCGGCGGTGCTGTCCACCGCGAAGATACACTGGCCCGCGTTCAGGAAGTTGGCCGGGTAGCTGGAGATCTTGAAGGTGGAGAACGCGCCGGACTTGGCGTGCTTTGAGATCTCCAGCAGCAGCGACTTCGTGGTGTCGTTCATCAGCTCGATGTCGCCCGCCTCGGTGGCGTAGCCGGCGTTTAGCTGCCGGAGCATCTGGATCATCATGTTGTCGGTGCTCTTGTAGATGAAGGAAATCATCACCTTCTGGCCGTTCACGGCGAAGGTGCCGTCGGCATTCTTCTTTGTGGCGGCCTCGGAGACCTCCCAGATGAAGTCCCAGGTCAGCACGTCCGGCAGCTGGTAGCCCAGGGCCTCCACATAGTCTTTGTTGATGTACAGGGCTTCGGTGGAGCGCATGTAGGGCAGGGCGTACACCCCGCCGGAGAAGGTGCATTCCTGCAAAAACTGGGGGATGAGCTCGTCGCGTTTGGGGCCGTCGTAGGCCAATTCGCTGCCCCCAAGGCCGTAGGCGGCATCGTCCATCAGCCCGTCCAGCGGCACCACCACGTTGCTGCCCGTCAGGTAGGTGGCGATGTGGTCGGGGTAGGTGATGCACACGTTGGGGGTGGTGTCGGTGGCGATGTTGGTGATCACGTCGTTGTAGATGCGTCCGTAGTCGGTGTACAGCTTCATGTTCACCGTGACGTTGGGGTACAGGGCGTGGAAGTCGTCGATGGCCTTCTTGTAGATCGCGGTCTGGGTCTTGTTGGTGTCGTTCTTGGCCCAGAAGGTGATCTCGAACTGGCGCGAGGTATCGAAGGCCTGGGGCACGGCGAAATCCACCCGCCCCTTGCTGCCGTGGCAGGCGGTGAGGGAGAGGGCGAGGACGCACAGGAGCAGGGCGAGGGAGAGAAGGCGGCAAGACGGATGAGGTCCTTTGAAGTTGGATTTCTCGCTTTTGTCGCAACAGAGGCGCGAAGCAAGGCGTGTGGGGACCTCTTCCGACCCGGCCTTACGGCCGGCCCACCTTCCCCAAAGGGGAAGGCTTTTGGAATCTGTTCGTCCCACTTCTGTTAAGGCCGTGTTCAAAGGTGACAGTGTTACTCCAAAGGGGAAGGCTTTTGGAGGAACGCGCCTTTTCCATTCCTCATTCCTCATTTCTAATTCCTCATTGCTACGCTTCATCCCTTGATCCCTCCCCTCGAAACGCCCTCCATGATCTTGTTGCGGAATATCAGGAAAAGCACGATCAGGGGGATGGAGATGACCACCACGGCGGCCATCATGGCGGGCACGTTTTCCCGGCCGAAGCCGTTCTCCCGGATCTCCTGTATGCCGTTGGACACCAGGAAGTAGGCGGGATCGTCGGTCACCAGCCGCGGCCAGACGTAGCTGTTCCAGCACTCGATGACCTTCAGTATCAGTATCGTGATGATGGTGGGCTTGCAGATGGGCATCATCACCCGGGTCAGGTACTTGAAGTCGCCGGTGCCGTCTACCTTCGCGGCGTTGTACAGCTCGTCGGGAATCTGGGCGAAGTTCTCCCGCAGCAGGTAGATGTAGAAGATACTGGTCACCGACGGCAGTATCAGGCCGGGGAAGCTGTTGCGCAGGCCCAGGTTGGTGATGGTCTGGAAGTTGGTGATGATGACCAGCTCGTTGGGAATCATCATCAGGGCCAGGAACAGCGAAAACACCAGGTCGCGGCCCTTGAATTGCAGCCGGGCGAAGGCGAAAGCCGCGGGCACGATCACCAGCATCATCAGGCCCGTGGTGACCACGGTGAAGATGATGGAGTTCAGGAAGTACCGGGCCAGCGGCACCTGGGTGAAGGCGCTGGCATAGTTTTCCAGCGTGGGGTGCAGCGTGAAGAAGGAGGGCACGTATTCCGCGTTGTAGCTGCTGTAGCTCTTCAACGAGGTCAGCAGCATCCAGTAGTAGGGGAACAGCACCATCAGCGCCCACAGGGTGAGCAGGGCGTAGGTGATGGCCTTTACCACCGTCCGGCGGGTGCGGGCGGCGCGGCTGATCTGATCGTAGCTTGACATTTTCCGCACCCCCCTCAGTAGTGGACGTTCTTCCGGCTGATCGAAAGGTTGATCATCGTGATGGTGAACACCACGGCGAAGAGTATGATGGCCGCCGCCGAGGCGTAGGAGGGATAGCCGCCCCCGTCGCCGTACAGCTTGTCGTAGACGTAGCCCACGATGGTGTTCATTCCGGCGGCGTTCAGGTTTGTGCCGAACAGGGCCACCGCGTCGCTGTAGGCCTTGAAGGCCCCGATGAAGCCGGTGATGACCAGGTAGAAGATCATCGGGGAGATCATCGGCAGCGTGATCCTGTGGAAGATGCGGAAGGAGGAAGTCCCGTCCACCTTCGCGGCGTTGTAGTAGTCCGGGTTCACGCTGGCCAGCGCGCTGGTGAGGATCAGCACCTTGAAGGGCATGACCACCCAGATCGTGTAGAAGCACAGCACGAACATCTTGGCCCAGTAGGGGCCGTCGATGAAGTCCACCGGGCCCTTGCCGAACCAGCCCAGCACCAGGTTGGCCAGGCCGTCGGTGTAGGCGGTCTTCTTGAACAGTATCATGAATACCAGGCCCACCGCCAGCGTGTTGGTCACATAGGGCAGGAAATAGACCGTCTGGAAGAACTTTTTCAGCACGGTGATGCTGTTCAGTCCCAGTGAGATCAGCAGCGCGATGATGGTGGACAGGGGCACCGTGATGATGACCAGTATGAAGGTGTTTTTCAGCGCCTGGAGGAAGTAGGGGTCGTGGAGCACCCTGGAGTAGTTGTACAGGCCCACGCCCATGAAGGTCTGGCTGGCGGAGTTGTAGCCCTCCTCGAAGGAGTAGATGAACACGTCGATCAGCGGGTAGACCATGAAGGCCCCCAGGAACAGCAGCGCCGGCAGCAGGTACAGCCAGCCCTTCAGGTTGTTTTCGCGCTTGTTGCCCGCCATGTCAGTTCACCCCTTTGGCATCGGCCCCGAAGCGTATGCGCGCCTCGGTGGCACGGTCGAACAGGTGCACCTTGCGGGGCTTCAGCGAAAAGCGCACGGTTGCGCTGCCCTCGTCGATGGCGTTTTCCGCGCTGATGATGGCGCGGATCTGGGCCGCTTCGCACTTTTCGTGGGCGCACACCACGCTGATGTCCCGGCCCATGACCTCCACGCCCCTGAGCTGGCAGGTGAGGGGGCCGTTGGCGTCGGGGATGAAGCCCTCGGGGCGTATGCCAGCCCAGACCTCAACCTCCGGCGCGCCGGACACGTCCAGCACCGGTTCATCGCCGATGAACAGCCGGCCGCCCTTTACCCGGCCTTCAAACACGTTGATGGGCGGCGTGCCCAGGAACTTCGACACGAACAGGTTGACCGGGTCGTCGTACACGGCCTGGGGTTTGCCGATCTGCTGCACCACGCCCTCCTTCATCACCACGATCATGTCGGAGATGGACATGGCCTCCTCCTGGTCGTGGGTGACGAACACGGTAGTGATGCCGGTGTCCCGCTGGATGCGGCGAATTTCCTCCCGGGTCTGCAAACGCAGCCGGGCGTCCAGGTTGGACAGGGGCTCGTCCAGCAGCAGCACCTTCGGCATCTTCACCACGGCCCGGGCGATGGCTACCCGCTGCTGCTGGCCGCCGGACATTTCGCCGGGCTTGCGGTCCAGCAGGCCCTCGATCTGCACCAGCTTCGCCGCCTCCAGCACCCGGCGCTCCATTTCCGCCTTCGAGGGGCGCTCGGCCCCCTTCAGGTTTTCCAGCGGGAACATGATGTTCTGCCGCACGGTCAGGTGGGGGTACAGCGCGTAGCTCTGGAACACCAGCCCCACGCCCCGGTTCTCCGGCGGCAGGTCGGTCACGTCGTCGTCGCCGAAGTATATCCGGCCGCTGGTGGGGGCGATCAGGCCGCTGATCAGGTTCAGCGCCGTGCTCTTGCCGCAGCCCGAGGGCCCCAGCAGGCCGATCAGCTTGCCGTCGGGGATTTCAAAGTTGAAGTTGTTGACGGCGGTCACCACGTCGCTGGATTTCTTGTCCCGGCCGGGAAACTGCTTCGTCAGGTTTTGCAATACCACTTTCATGGGCGCTGCCTCCTTGGGTGGGTGGAAGGAATATGTATGTGGGTATTATAGCATATATTGGGAGCGGATGCTATTGCAAATTCTGATTTGTCGGGGAGACGCGAATTCCAAAAGCCTTCCCCCGATGGGGCAATGTCATCAACTTAAGGAAAGATCAGGGTCTGCGAGCGTTCTGAGGGAAGGAATTAGAAGGGTGAGAACGCTTGCGAGGGAAGGAGCGATCAG
>CADBVG010000111.1 GCA_902798105.1 uncultured Eubacteriales bacterium | reverse complement strand
AGAAATCCGCAAGGATTTCCTCCTTCACTAGCCACTAATCACTGGCCACTAGCCACTCAAATTCTGATTTGTCGCCTCAGCGACAAATCAGAATATACCGAACAGAATAGATACCTGGATATTTTTATTTGAAGTATTCAGCGGCGATGCTGACCACCCGTGCCACCTGGGTGCGGTCGATGGGCTTCATGTCCCAGACGACGTTGGCGTCGCCCCGGCGGCGCTGGGTCTTGAGCAGGGGGTTTTTCGCCAGCGGTACCTCGAACCAGTTGCCCCGCCCGCAGACGAAGGGCATACGGGCCTCGCTGCCGTCGTGGCGGCGGATGAAGTATTCGTTGCCCTCCTCGGCCTTCTTGCCGAAGCCGAATATGCCGCCCATGCCTTCGGACTTGACCAGCACCTCCTCCACGCGCCAGTCGAGGGCGTCGTAGCTTTCGAGGATGAAATCGTCGTCGGTGCCGAAGCCGGGGGAGATGATCAGCCAGTACTTGCCGGCAAAACGACACAGGGCCGTGAAGCCCCCGTTGTCGTTCTGGGCGAACAGCATCTTCTCCGGCGCGAAGCCCTGCCGGGCCAGCTGCTGGGCGAAGGCCAGGCGCTTGTCCTCCAGTTTTTTGAGCCCTGCCTTGCGGGCCTGCTCCTCGGCGCTGTCAAATAGTCCCATGTGTGTACCTCCTGTGGCAAATTCTGATTTATCGGGCTGTGTTCGATAAATCAGAATTTGCCTTGCTACATAACACTATACCACACCCCCTCGCGCATGTCAAACGGGCGGGAACATATTACAAAACTATTGCAATCATATTGCAATCATAATTCAGACCTATTTTTTTTGAATTTCATTTTGGCAGGAGATGGGCGGGAGGCGTCGAATTTCAATATGCACGGGCGACAGCTATGCCCATGTATGTGATTGATTATTTCAGGGCGCGCCGAAAAGCGCGGGGCGCCGGATCGCGAGGGGAATACGATGAACGGATTCAAAAGAAATGTGAGAAAGACGGTCGCCGCGGTGCTGGTGGCGCTGCTGCTGTTGACCGGCAGCGCCGTGCCCGCGATGGCGGAGGCCTTCTCGGCCATCGTCACTTCCAAAACGATGCCGGTGTACGGCGATGTGTCCATGACCGATCAGCTGGGCATACTGGAGAAGAACGCCGTGGTGCGGGTGATGGGCTATTCCAACACCATCGCCAAGATCGCCTACCTGAACCGCATCGGCTACGCGAAGGTTTCAGACATGCGGCGGGTGGACGAGATCGCCACCAAGGCCATCACCACCGGAGCGGCCCCGATCTTCCAGGCCCCGGACGTGGAAGCGGACAGCGTGACCGTGCCCGCGGGCACGTTGGTGAACCTGATCGCTTCCAACGGCGACTGGGCCTATGTGGAGAAGGACGGCGTGGCGGGCTACATCAAGACCGGCTACCTGACCGAGGCCGTCGAGACCCCGGCGACCATCGCCCCCACCCAGGGCGCCGCCGCCACCCCCGCGCCCACCGCTGAAAACGGCATCACGGTGCGCACCTATTTCGCCGTGACGCTGGAAAACACAAAGATCTATCGCACTGCCAGCGAAAAGGCGAAGGTGAAGGGCACCCTGAAGCCCGGCATACAGGTGACGGTGCTGGCCACCAGCAGCAACGGCTGGGCCTACATCGAGCTGAACGGCAACCGGGGCTATTGCAGGCTGGCCAGCCTGAAGGAGGGCGTGGCCGAGGATTACCAGGCCCCCACGACCGGGACCACCACCGGCCAGAGCGTGGCGGGCACCGTGATCGCCACCACCCTCGACGTATTTGAAAAGGCCACCGCCGACAGCGCCAAGCTGGGCACGCTGAAGCAGGGCCAGAACGTGAACGTCGTCAGCTGGAACGGGGAATGGGCCCGCATTGAAATGAACGGCAAGTACGGCTACTGCGCCCTCGCGGGTCTGGCCCGGGCCGATTCCATGCCCACCGCGGCGCCCGCCTCCGGCGTGGAGGGGGCCAGCCGGGGCACGGTGAAGTCCGCAAAGCTGCCCGTGTACCGCACCGCCAGCGCCAAGGGCACCAAGCTGGGCACCCTGAAGAAGGGCCAGGTGGTGAACGTCATCAATACCAGCAAGGGCTGGGCTTACATCGAACTGAACGGCCAGTACGGCTTCTGCAAGGCCAGCGGCCTGACCGTGGAAACCGGGGACGAGGGCGTGCCTGCGGGCTTCAAGCAGGCGAACATCACCGCCACCGTGGTGATGCCCGACACCAGGGCCTACGCCTCGATGAACCCCAACGCCGAAAACGTGGCGCTGCCCCAGGGCAGCGAGGTCCAGGTGGTGGGCTACAACAACAGCTGGGCCTGCGTCACCCGGGACGGGGCCTACGCCTTCGTGGCGCTGAAGGCCCTGAGCAAGGCGCCCTTTGACGCCATCAACAGCGACGGCGCCGAGATGGAGGCCCTGGCGAAGGCGCTGCTCGTGGGCGGCTATTACGATTCCATCCCCAGCGGCGGCTACAACGCCGCGGCGATTTCCGCCATCAAGCGCTTCCAGAGCGCCTGTGGCATGGCCCAGAGCGGCATCGCCGACCAGAACATGCTGCGCATCATCTACAGCGGCTACGCCCCGGTGAGCGAGCTGCTGTACAAGACCCTGTCCAAGGGCGAGAACAGCGAGTACGTCAGCCGCGTGCAGGCGCGCCTGTACGCCCTGGGCTACCTGTCCAAGACTGGCAGCCTGACCGGCGGCTACACCGACACCACCGCCGCCGCGGTGAAGCTGTTCCAGAACGCCAACGGCATCACCGCCACCGGCACCGCCGACCCGGCCACGCTGAAGGCCCTGTACAGCCTGGAGGCGAAGAAGCTGCCCAGCGGCGCGAAGGCCGCCGATTACAGCAGCAGCGGCAGCAGCGGCGGCAGCAGCACCTACCTGAACAGCGTGCCCGACGGGCTGGCCTCCATCACCAACAGCTATTCTTCCAGCATGTCCAACGCCGAAAAGCTGGAGTATGCCATCTACCTGGCCCAGGGGGCGCTGGGCTGCCCCTATGTGTACGGCGCGACCGGCCCCGAGAAGTTCGACTGTTCCGGCCTGACCTGCTACATCTTCAAGGCCATCGGCGTGAAGCTGGAGCGCACCGCCTACAACCAGGGCTATGACGACACCTATGAGAAGATCGAGGGCTGGCAGAACCTGAAGCGCGGCGACATCGTGTTCTTCAACACCATCTCCGACAGCGACCTCAGCGACCATGCCGGCGTGTACCTGGGCGAGGGCTACTTCATCCACGCCTCCTCCGGCGCGCACAAGGTGGTCGTCAGCAACCTGACCACCGGGTTCTATGGCCGCGTGTTCAGCTGGGGCAGGAGGATTTTGAAGTGAGAGCTGACAGTTCAAAGTTTAGAGTTTAGATTTGTGCGGCGGCGGGTTGCTGCCGGGGGTAAAACCATGTAGCGGCGACGCCTGTGCCGCCACCGTCCCTGAGTTTGGGGGATGATGGCGGCGCGGGCGCCGCCGCTACAACAATGTAAACCACTGCTCCTATGCATGGCAATTGTCGTGGTGGCTGCCTGCCGCTACGGGTTTGTTTTTTCCGTTATGGAAAGCGCTTGTCAATGCCGCACTGTTTCATGATCTCATTCGCGGTATGGCGCGATTTGATCTTGCCGTCAACGGTAACGTAGATGCCTGTGATGGGGCTGTACCATATATCATGGTCGCCTTTGCCATGGCGCACAAATCGGCATCCGTTGCGCTTTAAGGAAATACCGCGCAATTAAGGTGGTCAGCTGGCGAGTGAATTTTTCGACAGATGCTCGAAGGTTTACTGGCGGTAAATCGAGAAATCTGCAAGCAGCAGATGTCGGAAAAGGCACCGCCAGATGCGCCGCCGTATTGTGCGGTATTTCCTTAATTCATCGCGCACCTTCTTTTCGTATTCAGCCATACGCCAGCACCCGGTCTACTCTTTCCGTGGAGAAGGAGAGCCTGCAATCTTCCACGGCGCTGTTGTTCAGCTTCAGAAGTTCGGGAACAGCCTGCTTCACTCGCTCCACAAGCGCGTCAAAGGAGCCGGATTCCAGTACGAGTCCCGGTACGTCCTTGCTCGTGGCAATCCAGACAGCTTCCTCCGCGTCCCATGTGAATCTGATCTCGCAACGCATGTGTAAACCTTCCTTTCCTGCTGTTCAGGAATCGACGAATCGTTTCTTCCCCGATCATTATATGCGCGTTCACCGTACCGCGTCAAGCCCCAAAAATAACCGCAGCCGCCTTTCTTTCATCGATGGGCGGCTGTTATTGTTGCGGTTGATCCGGGATGTATTCCATCACGTCCTCCACCCGGCAATCCAGGATTCGGCAAAACATGTCGATGGTGTGGGTGCTGACGAATTCGTTGCGCTTCAGGCGGGTGATCTGGCTGGGGCTGACGCGGTGGCGGTGAATCAGCGCGTATTGAGTCACGCCTTTTTCGCGCATGGTTTCCCACAGGCGACGATACGAAATCATGCGCGTGTCCTCCCAAAGCATTTTTCCTATTGACATGATAACCGAAAATGGTCTATAATAGTATTAACCAATATTAGTTAATACTATTTTGAAGGAGGTATTTACCGTGAGCTCAAATGTCAAACGTCTCTTTCTGCGACTACTGTGCGGCCTCATTCTTTTGATGTTCGTTTTACTGCTGGCTGGATGTGAGTCCTCTTCATCCTCAACTTCAAGGTCGTATACCAGTAAAGAGGATGCCTATGATGCAAAATATGGAAAGGGGTCGTATGCAGCTGACAAGGCGTTGTTGGATTCCATGAGAGACGCTTATAATGATTCGACAGGGAATTAATGGGGGGATAATAGATGCTGCTGACGATATTTTTGATTCTCGGTATTATCTATTTCTGCATGAATATGCCAAGTAACAGGTAGAGATTATGATTCTTCCAATCTGCAATAAGCGACCTGAAACCGCACCGCATTTGGGTCGCTTTTGCTTCTTTCTGTGCTGGCGCTGCACTGGAATAGTTTTGGGTATTATTCTTGTTTATATCCTGATAATGTATCTGAAGATCAAAGCACTCCCGTTTGGTTGGTCTGTCATTGGCATTCTTCTTTCTGTGCCATGCTTAATTGATGGATATAGGCAATATTATCTGATACTAAACTCAATCTAAATCTTTACAAAAGAGGGATATTGTGGTATAATGGAATCGGTGATGAGAAATGAAGCGATTCCATATAGCAGAAGAAGAATATAAAGCAATAAAAGAGGCGGAGCGCCAGACGCGGGACAAAAACGTGAGCCGACGCTTACGAGTGATAATGATGAGGTACGAAGGGAGCACGGCAGAAGAAGCAGCGAAAGCAACAGGAATGAGTCGAGTAAACGTAAGTCTGATCTGTACACGATATAAAGAGCAGGGCTTGGACGAGCTGATCCGAAACAAATACACATCACATCGACGAGCGCTGACAGAAGAAAAGGAGAACGAAATACTGGGGCGGTTCGAAAAAGCGGCAGAAGCAGGCCAGGAAGTGACGGCCAAGGAGATAAAGGCCGCATTTGACGAAGCGCGAGGGAAAGACACAGGCAGCGGATACATCTATATGCTGCTGAAGCGGCACGGGTGGCGGAAAGTGATGCCAAGGTCAAAGCATCCAAAGGCAGCAAATGAAGAGGCGTGTGAAGCCTCAAAAAAATTAAACAGTGTGTGCTGGATTCCCGAAAAAACATGCAGCCTAAACTTTCAGGAAAAGTCCGATTGATGTTTCAGGATGAAGCTGGATTTGGACGAATCAACAAGCCAAAGCGCTGCTGGTGCAGCAAAAAGACGCGTCCTTCGGTGCCATGCCACCATATTCGAGAGTATCGCTACGCTTATGGGGCGGTGGAACCCACAACCGGAGACCATTTCTTCCTGGTACTGCCTCGGTGCGATACGATCTGTATGAATGTATTCCTGGAGGAGTTATCAAAAGCCTATCGAAGTTTTTAAAACATTGAATCATGTCGTCGACAGATTGTGTGCTACCATCTGTCGTTTGACCAATGATATGGTGAAAAGCATCACCTGTAGACGTTGGATTCAATGTTGTGTTTTAGATTGAGATTAGTATGAATACTGATAGTAATAACTGCAAACGAGTGATATATGGCGTATTGGCAGGTATTGGAATCCGTTGTTTTGCCTTTGCTGTAACAGGATTATAGCTGCGACTTCTCCTGCTGGGATCCTGACGACATGAATTACGACCTGCTGAGGGCGGCGACGCGGTATTACAAGGAAACCCCGAAGGGAGTGGAGATATGTGCAGGGCTTTTGAAGAGACGAGGAACGAGGGCGGTATGCGGCAGGCCGCGATCATCGCGGAACGGCTGAGTAAAGGGAAAATGACTTTGGAGGCCATTTCGGAGATAACGGATTTGCCGCTTTTCAAGGTACAGGAGCTTGCGGACGGAAGGTCTACGTAAGCAAGATTGATATTACAGATGAAAAAGGCCCGCAAGGGCCTTTTTCATCGTATCTGCCCGTTCCCCCGCACAATGTACTTGTACGTGGTCAGCTCCTCCAGGCCCATGGGGCCGCGGGCGTGGAGCTTTTGGGTGGAGATGCCCATTTCGCAGCCGAGGCCGAACTCGCCGCCGTCGGTGAAGCGGGTGGAGCAGTTCAAGTACACCGCGGCGCTGTCCACGCCCCGGGTGAAGGCATCCAGCACGGCGGGGTCGCGGGAGACGACGGCCTCGCTGTGGCCGGTGGAGTGGGCGGCGATGTGGGCGATGGCCTCGTCGGCGCTGCCCACGGTGCCCACGGCGAGTATGTAGTCCAGGAACTCGGTGTCGAAGTCCCTCTCGCCGGCGGGGGTGCCGGGGATGATGGCCGCGGCTTCGGGGTCGAGGCGCAACTCTACGGGGGTCAGCCCCTTCGCCTGTCGCTCGTCCACCAGCCGCGCCTTCAGCTTGGGCAGGAATTCGGCGGCGATATCCCGGTGCACCAGCAGCACCTCCTCGGCGTTGCACACCGAGGGGCGGCTGGTCTTGGCGTTGTCGATGATGGCAAGGGCCATTTCCTGGTCGGCGTCCCTGTCCACGTAGACGTGGCAGATGCCGGTGCCGGTCTGGATGCAGGGCACCTTGGCGTTTTCAGTGACGGCCTTGATCAGCCCCGCGCCGCCCCGGGGGATCAGCAGGTCCACCAGGCCGACGGCCGTCATCAGGTCGGTGGCGCTCTGGCGGGTGGTGTCCTGCACCAGCTGCACCAGCGCCGCGGGCAGTCCTGCCGCTTCAAGGCCGGACTGCAGGGCCCTCACGATGGCGTCGGCGGATTTGAAGGCCTCCTTGCCGCCCCGCAGCACGCAGGCGCTGCCGGCCTTCAGGGCCAGGGCGGCGGCATCGCTGGTGACGTTGGGCCGGCTCTCGTAGATGATGGCGATGACGCCCATGGCCACCCGGGTGCGCTCGATCACCAGGCCGTTGGGGCGCTGGACATGGGCGATCACCGCGCCCACGGGGTCGGGCAGCGTCACCACCTCGCGGATGCCGTCGGCCATGGCCCTGACGCGGTCCTCGGTCAGGCACAGCCGGTCCAGCATGACCTCGCTGATGTGGCCCTTCGCGGCCTCCATGTCCAGCGCGTTGGCGGCAAGTATGGCGTTGGTATTCTCAACCAGCGCGTCCGCCATGGCGTTCAGCGCGGCGTTCTTCCTGTCGGTGTCGGCCGTTTGCAGCGCCGGCCAGGCGGCGCGGGCGGCGCGAAGGATGTCATGAGTGGTCATGTGATGTACCTCCTTTGGGTCAATAAGGCCTTCCCCGGCGGGGAAGGCTGACGCTATTGCTGTACCCTGTTCCCAACGAACCGCGTCCCCACGTTCTTGCCCTCTATGATATCGTAGATCAGCCCGGGCCTTGCGCCATTGGCGATGACCATGTCGATGCCGGTTTCCCCGGCGATGCGGGCGGCGCGCAGCTTGGTGACCATGCCGCCGGTGCCCAGGGACGTGCCGTTGCCCCCCGCCAGGGCCTCGATTTCGGGGGTGATGGCCTCCACCACGGGGATCAGCCGCGCTTCGGCGTCGCTGCGGGGGTCGGCGGTGTACAGGCCGTCGATGTCGCTGAGCAGCACCAGCAGGTCGGCCTGCACCGTGGCGGCCACGATGGCGGACAGGGTGTCGTTGTCGCCGATGACGATCTCGTCGGTGGCGATGGTGTCGTTTTCGTTGATGACCGGCAGCGCCCCCAGCTCCAGCAGCCGATAGAGGGTGTTGTGGAAGTGGGCGCGGCGGGTTTCGTCCTCCACGTCGCTGCCGGTGACCAGCAGCTGGGCCACGGTGTGGTTGTACTCGGAGAACAGCCGGTCGTAGGTGTACATCAGCTCGCATTGGCCCACGGCGGCGGCGGCCTGCTTGGTGGGGATGTCGGCGGGCCGCTGGCTCAGCGACAGCTTGCCCACGCCCATGCCGATGGCCCCCGAGGATACCAGGATCACCTCGTGCCCGGCGTTCTTCACGTCGGAAAGCACCTTGCACAGCGCCTCCACCCGCCGGATGTTCATGTGCCCGGTGGGATGGGCGAGGGTGGACGTGCCGACCTTGACCACGATTCGCATTGGATATCACCTCGGATTCGCTATGCCGGTATTGTAGCACAAATGGGAGCGGTGGGGCAAGGGGGAATTCTGATTTATCGAGCTGGGCTCGATAAATCAGAATTTACGTTATACTTCCGCCATGAATTCGTCATTTGTATATGGGTGGAGGGTGTGATATAATGCAGGTAGATTCCCGGGAGGAGGTGCGCGCGAATGCGGAAGAAGCTGATATGCCTGGCGTTGGCACTGCTGCTGTACGCGGCGACGCTGGCAGCATCGGCAGAGGGCGGGACCTTCGCCCTGCGATTCGACGAGGGCTTCACGATTTCGCTGCCGGAGGGGTGGGTCAGCTATCCCGCCGGAAACGGACCGATCCGCTATGCCCTGGGGCCGGGGGACGGCGCGCGCTTCCTGTACATACAGGTCCAGCCCACGGACATCGACAACCCCGACGCCATGCGCGAAGCCATTGAGAAGAGCGGCCAGTGTGGCAAGACCAGCCCCCTGGAGCTGAACGGGAAGGACTTCGCCGCCTTCGTCGCCCCCGACCTGAACGCCAGCGGCTGCGCCACGATCCACGACGGCCAGCTGATCACGTTCCTGTTCACCCCCCAGGATGATTCCGATTACATGCTGGTGGCGGCGGAGATCATGGCGGGGATCAAATTCTGATTTGGCGGGCTGACGCCTGATAAATCAGAATTTATTCCCCAAAACGCCCAGCAGGGGCGGCGCAATGCGCCGCCCCTGCCGTTTTCGTACCCATCAGAAGTCGATCTTTGCCTCCAGCCAGGAAACCAGCTCGTCCACGGGCACGATCTCCTGCTGCATGGTGTCGCGGTCGCGGACGGTGACCTTGCCGGTCTCGGCGGTGTCGAAGTCCACGCAGATGCAGTAGGGGATGCCGGCCTCGTCGGCGCGGCGGTAGCGCTTGCCGATGGAGCCCGTCTCGTCGTAGTCGCACATGAACTTTTTGCTCAGCTTCGCGTACAGCTCCCGGGCCTGCTCGCCCAGCTTGTTTTTCTGAAGCGGCATCACGCTGACCTTGTACGGGGCCAGCGCCGGGTGCAGGTGCAGCACCACGCGGCTGTCGCCGCCCTCCAGCTCCTCCTCGTCGTAGGCGTTGCACAGGAAGGCCAGCACGGCGCGGTCCACGCCCAGCGAGGGCTCCACGCAGTAGGGGATGAACTTCTCGCCGGTGGCGGGGTCGAGGTACTCCATGCTCTTGCCGGAGTGCTCCTGGTGCTGGGTCAGGTCGTAGTCGGTGCGGTCCGCCACGCCCCACAGCTCGCCCCAGCCGAAGGGGAACAGGAACTCGAAGTCGGTGGTCGCCTTGGAATAGAAGGCCAGCTTCTCGGGCTCGTGGTCCCGCAGGCGAAGGTTCTCCTCCTTGATGCCCAGGCTCAGCAGCCAGTTCTTGCAGAAGGTGCGCCAGTAGTTGAACCATTCCAGGTCCTCGCCGGGCTTGCAGAAGAATTCCAGCTCCATCTGCTCGAATTCGCGCACGCGGAAGATGAAGTTGCCGGGGGTGATTTCGTTGCGGAAGCTCTTGCCGATCTGGCAGATGCCGGCGGGCAGCTTCTTTCGGGTGGTGCGCATGGCGTTCTGGAAGTTCACGAAGATGCCCTGGGCCGTCTCGGGGCGCAGGTACAGCTCCGCGGCGGAATCCTGGTTCACGCCCTGGAAGGTCTTGAACATCAGGTTGAACTGGCGGATGCCGGTGAAATCCTTCTTGCCGCACACGGGGCAGACGATGTCGTGCTCGTTGATGTAAGCCTCCAGCTGCTCGTTGGTCCAGCCGTCGCCGGTCTCGGCGCCGTTCGTGAACTTTTCGATCAGGTTGTCGGCGCGGAAGCGGGCCTTGCAGGCCTTGCAGTCCATCAGCGGGTCGTTGAAGCCGCCCACGTGGCCGGAGGCCACCCACACCTCGCGGTTCATCAGGATTGCGCAATCCAGGCCCGTGTTGTAGGGGCTTTCCTGCACGAACTTGCGCCACCACGCCTTTTTCACGTTGTTCTTGAATTCCACGCCCAGGGGGCCGTAGTCCCAGGTATTGGCCAGGCCGCCGTAGATCTCGGAGCCCGCGAAGATGTAGCCGCGGTTCTTGCACAGCGCGACCAGCTTGTCCATCGTCAGTTTCGCCATTGCGCTAACCTCTTTTGATTGTATTTGCGCGGGGAACGCGCAGTTTGTATAAAGGTTAGCAGATTTTGGGGTGGGTTGCAACGGATTATTGTAAATTCTGATTGGGCGGGGTGACGCAGTCCCCATTGTAGGGGCGGCGTTGCGCCGCCCGCCGAGAACAACGTGGCGCAACGTACGGGGCGAGCGCCGCAAATCGGAATCGCATGCGAGATGGCGCCCCTGCAATGCGGGACAACTTCTGATTTGTCGCTGGGGCGACAAATCAGAAGTTGAGTGGCTAGTGGCCAGTGATTAGTGGCTAGTGAATGATGAAATCCTTGCGGATTTCTTTTGATAAAAAGGACCGAGAAACGTTGAAACCTCTGCCGTTCCCATTGAATCAAAC
>CADBVG010000110.1 GCA_902798105.1 uncultured Eubacteriales bacterium | reverse complement strand
ACAAATCCCGCAGGGATTTGCACCACCACCTAAAACCTAACCCCTAAAACCTAATCCCTCAATTCTGATTTATCGAGCCCTGCTCGATAAATCAGAATTCCTCCCCCCAAACACAAAGGAGGCAATTCCATGTCCAAGCGCATCACCAAGATCGTACTGACCGGCGGGCCGGCGGCGGGCAAGACTACGCTGATCAGCCGCATCCTCCACGAATTCAAGCAGGAGGATGGCTGGCGGGTCATCACCATTCCCGAAACGGCCACCGAGCTGATCTCCGGCTTCGGCATACGCCCCTTCGGCGACTGCATGAGTATGCTGGCCTTCCAGGATTTCGTGGTCGCCGACCAGATCCACAAGGAAAAGCTGGCCCTCCAGGCCGCCGAGGTGGTGCCGGAGGACAACATACTCATCATCTACGACCGGGCGCTGATGGACGACAAGGCCTATATCAGCGACGAGGAGTTCGAACAGGTCATCGCCAGGTTCGACGGCCGCACAGAGGCCAGCGTGCTGGCGAGCTACGACGCGGTGATCCACCTGGTCACCTGCGCCAAGGGAGCCGAGTTCGCCTACAACCTGGGCAACGCCGCCCGCACCGAATCGCTGGAATACGCCCGGGAGATGGACGACCGCACGCTGCGGGCCTGGCGGGGGCACCCGAATTTGCACATCATCGACAATTCGGTGAACTTCGAGGACAAGATCAACCGGGCCATCGTGGAGATCTACCGGCTGCTGGGCGAGCCCGAGCCGATGGTGAACAAGCGCAAGTTCCTGGTGAAGATGCCCGACCTGGGCTTGCTGCGGGAGAAATACGGGGCGCTGGCCATTGAAATGATGCAGACCTACCTGTGCGTCACCCGGCCCGGGGTGGAGCGGCGCATCCGCCAGCAGGCCAACGGCGAGGATTACCTGTACTTCTACACCGAAAAGCACGTGATGGAGGACGGCGCCAAGTGGGTCACCGAAAAGCCCATCTCAGAAAAGCAATACATCCACTACCTGATGGAGGGCGACGGCGAGCTGCACAGCGTGCGCAAGAAGAAGCACCTGTTCATCTACGGGGATTGCAAGTTCGAGCTGGATGTGTACCCCTTCTCGGACGAGAAGGCCATACTGTTCATGTACGGCGAGGAGGCTGAAATTCCCCCGGAAATCACCGTTCTGCGGGAAGTCACCGGCGACGAGGCCTATAAGAATCGCCAGCTGGCCAGGGTGCAGGCGCTGTGAAATTCTGATTTGTCGCTCCGCGACAAATCAGAATTTGAGTGGCTAGTGGCCAGTGATTAGTGGCTAGTGAAGGAGGGAAACGTTGAAACCTCTGCCGTTCCCATTGAATCAAACAAATCCCGTAGGGATTTGCTCCACCACTAGTCACTAGCCACTAACCACTAATCACTCAATTTTGATTTATCGAGCCCTGCTCGATAAATCAAAATTTCCCTCTCCCAAATAACCCAGCGGGGAGCGCGTTTGCGCTCCCCGCTGGTTTATTCGGCCCTGCGAGCCTCCATCTTCTCAAGCTGGTCCTTGAGGGCGGTGAAGGTCTGCACGGAGATGTCGTGCTCCACCTTGCAGGCGTCGTCCTCGGCGATCTTTTCGTCCACGCCGATCATCGTCAGCATCCGCGTGAGCACCTTGTGGCGCTCGTAGATGCGCTGGGCGATCTCCATGCCGGTTTCGGTCAGGGAGATGTAGTTGTCCTTGTCCATGACGATGTATCCCCCCTCGCGCAGCTGCTTCATGGCCACGCTCACAGAGGGCTTGCTGACCCCAAGGCCCAGCGCGATGTCCACGGACCGGGCATAGCCCTTCTCCTCCGTCAGGCGGAGGATCATCTCAAGGTAGTCCTCCGCAGATTTATGAATTCTCATGGTGCTGTCCCATCATGGCTCGGGTGCCGCCGGCCACGTGGCTCCTTTCCTGTAGTACAAACCCATTTTAACATATTTCTTCGATGAATGCAACCCGTCGGGTCAATATTGGGCAAGGGAACGGCAAATAGATGCAGGGGCGCCGATGCGGCGCCCGTCTGCCCTTCAGAAGCGCCTTGGGGCAGGCGGGCGGCGAAACGCCGCCCCTGCACTGGTAACAGGCCTCAGCCCGCCTTCTTCTTGCCGGTGTAGCTGACCACCAGCTGCTGTATGACGATGAACAGCAGCAGCAGCGCGCCGGTGGCGATCTTGCCCCACCAGGAGGACAGGGTGCCGTTGAAGTTGATGATGGCGGGGATGACCGATTTCAACAGCACGCCGAACATGGTGCCCACCATGTAGCCCACGCCGCCGGTGAGCAGCGTGCCGCCGATGACGGCGCTGGAGATGACCTCCAGCTCGCCGCCCTGCAGCGCCATGTTCCAGCCGGACTTGACGACCAGCACGTAGGCGATGCCGGCCAGCGCCGAGCAGAAGCCGTTGATGGCGTACACGGCCACCTTGGTCTTGCCCACGGGCAGGCCCATCAGCTTGGCGGAGGATTCGCTGCCGCCGATGGCGTACACGTTGCGGCCGAAGCGGGTGTGCTGGAGCAGCAGGGTGCCCAGCACGATCATCACGATGAATATGATGACCGTCAGGTTGATGTTGGTGATGGGCTTGATCTTCACCCATTCGCCGTCCACCAGGTGGTACAGCGTGATCTTGAAGCCCGCCAGGGAATCGATCAACGGGTGGTTGATGCTGATGGATTCACGGGAAATCAGGCTGCAAATGCCGCGGGCCAGGAAGTTGCCGGTCAGGGTGGTGATGAAGGGCGGCACGTTCAGGTAGTGGATGGCCGCGCCCATCAGGGTGCCCAGGCCGATGCCGATCAGTATTGACACCAGCATGGTGATGACCGGGGAGATGCCCATGCGCTCGTAGCCATAGGCGATGATCATGCCCGTCAGCGAAGCCACCGAGGCCACCGACAGGTCGATGCCGCCGGTGATCAGCACCATGGTCATGCCCACGGCGGAAATGCCGTAGTAGGCGTTGTCGGAGAAGAAGTTGACGAAGGTGCGCAGCGTGGTGAAGCCGATGCTGCCGTAGCGGATTGCGCCGTAGGCGTAGATGATCAGGAAGATGATTACCGTAGCGTACACCATGATGTACTTCGGGTTCATGATGCGGCTGAACAGGCTCTGCTTCTTATTCACTTGGCCACGCCTCCTTTCACCATGGCCCGGGCCTGGGAGCGCTTGGCCATCCAGTTGCGCACGGGCTCGGATTGCAGCACGATGATCACGGCGATGATCAGGGCCTTGAACGCCATCGTGGAATCGGGAGAGACGCCGAAGTAGTACACGAAGGTGATGATGGTGCGGATGATGATGGAGCCCACGATGGTGCCGGTCAGGCTGAACTTGCCGCCCGACATGCTCGTGCCGCCGATGACCACCGACAGTATGGCGTCGGTCTCATAGTTGATGCCGGCGTTGTTGGAGTCGTTGGACATGATGCGGCTGGAATAGATCAGGCCGGAGATGCCCGCCAGGAAGCCGGTCAGCGCGAACACGATCAGTATGACCACCTTGGAATTGATGCCCGACAGCCTCGAGGCGCTGGGGTTGATGCCCACGGATTCCACGAAGGTGCCGAAGGCGGTCTTGCGCACGAACAGCATCACCGCCGCCACCACCACCACGGTGATGACGATGGGCGTTGGCAGGAACAGGCAGGAGCCCTGGCCGATCACCCGGAAGGGGCTGTACATGGTGGTGTACTGCTTGCCGTTGGTGATGATCTGGGCGATGCCGCGGCCGGAGACCATCAGGATCAGGGTGGCGATGATGGGCTGCAGCTTCAGCTGGCCCACCAGCACGCCGTTGAACGCGCCCATCAGCAGGCACACCAGCAGCGGCACCAGCAGCACCAGTATGAAGGGGTACACGGTGTAATCGCCGGGGGTCTGGTACAGGGGGTTGGTGGGGTCCCAGCGCATCAGCTTCAGCGCCAGGGCGCCGGACACGGCCACCAGCGCGCCCACGGACAGGTCGGTGCCGCCCAGCGCGATGACCATGGTCATGCCCATGCCGATGATGGTGATCTCGGCGGAGCGGTTCACGATGTCGATCAGGTTGCCGTACAGCATCCGGTTGGAGGGCTGGTAGCTGATGTGGAAGAACTCGGGCCGGATGATCAGGCACACGATCAGTATCAGTATCTCAGCGATGACGGCCCAGGTGATCTTGGAGCGCATGATGGCGGCGAAGTCCAGGTTCCTGGAGCGCAGCACCAGCGCCACGGCCACCAGGCACAGCAGCAGGCCGCCGCCGATGAAAATGCCCTGGAGCTTCCAGGCGGTGCGCAGGCTCTGCACCCTGGAGAAGCTGCCGATCACGGTGTCATAGGGGGCGCTGTCGGCGATGATCTCCAGGGCGTCCTCCTGGGTGACCTCCTCCGGGGCGGCCTCCCCCGCGGCGGTCTCGGCCGCTTCGGTGGCCTCGGCGGCCTCAACGACCTGTTCGGAGAGCTCCACCGTGGTATCGTCGCTGTTGATGGCGGTTTGCAGCACCGCGGCGTCGAAGTCCGCGGCCACGGTCGCCTCGTCGTTGTCGTTGATGAACACCTTTTCAAAGCTGGCGTCCGAGAAGCTCAGGCTGTAGTTGGCATAGATGCTGTCCTTGACGGCGCAGATCCTGCCGAAGAAGAACACGCCCACGGCCAGCAGCGCCAGGCCCAGGACCAGGAAGATCAGATATGCCTTTTTCTTCACTGCGCGTCACCTCCCTCGGCTATGATTTGCAGGATGCGGCTCTGGGTATCGCCGTCGAAGGGTCCCTCCAGCTCGCCGGCCTTCTTGCCGTCGCGCATGATGACGATGCGGTTGGAGCAGCGGATGACCTCCTCCAGCTCAGAGGAGATGAATATGACGGACACGCCGTCCTTGCACATCTCCAGCATCAGGCGCTGGATTTCGGCCTTCGCGCCGACGTCGATGCCGCGGGTGGGCTCGTCCAGGATCAGCAGGTCCGGCTGGGTGGCCATCCACCGGGCCAGTATCACCTTCTGCTGGTTGCCGCCGGACAGCTCGCCGATCTTCTTCTCGGCGTCCGGCGTGGCGATGGACAGCGCCTTGATGTACTTGTCCGCCAGCTCGTTCTGCTCGGCGCGGCTGAGCGGGTGCAGGAAGCCCCGCTTGGCCTGCACGGCCAGCATGATGTTTTCACGGATGGACAAATCGCCCACGATGCCGTCGCGCTTGCGGTCCTCCGGGCAGAAGGCCACGCCCGCCATGATGGCGTCGAACGGCTTCTTTACGTCCACCTGCTTGCCCTTCAGGCTCAGCTTGCCGCTGGTGGGGCGGTTGGCGCCGAAGATCATCTCGGCGGTCTCGGTGCGGCCGGAGCCCAGCAGGCCCGCGAAGCCCACCAGCTCGCCCTTCTTCATGGTCAGGCTGATGTCGCTGACCGCGCCGGGCGCGCCCAGGTGGTCGGCATTGAGCATCTGCGGGGCGTCCGGGTCCACGTCGGCGGGGTGCATGTCGAATATGTTCTCCATGTCCTTGCCCACCATCAGCGTGACCAGCTGGAGCTTGTTGATCTCGTCGATATTGTAGGTGCCCACCAGGTGGCCGTTGCGCAGTATGGTCATGCGGTCGGAGATGGCGTAGATCTGGTCCAGGAAGTGGGTGATGAATATGATGCCCATGCCCTCGGCCTTCAGGTCGCGCATGACGTTGAACAGCAGCTGGACCTCGTTTTCATCCAGGGACGAGGTGGGCTCGTCCAGTATCAGTATCTTCGAATCGATGTTCACGGCGCGGGCGATGGACACCATCTGCTGCACGGCCGTGGAGTAGTTGGACAGCGGACGGGTGACGTCGATGTCCAGGTGGAAGCGCTTCATCAATTCCTTTGCCTTGGCGTTGATGATCTTCCGCTTGAATTCCTTGCGGCCGACGAATATGTTTTCGGCCACGGTCAGGTTCGGGCAGAGGTTGATCTCCTGGAACACGGTGGAGATGCCCATGTCGATGGCGTTCTGGGGGCTGGTGGGGGTGATCTCCTTCCCGTCGAACAGGATCGTACCGGCGTCCTTGTGGTTGACGCCCGTCAGGCACTTGATCAGCGTGGATTTGCCCGCGCCGTTCTCGCCCAGCAGCGCGTGAACCTCGCCGGCGCGAAGGAAGAAATCCACCTTGTCCAGCGCCTTGACGCCGGGGAACTGGATCTCTATGCCCCTCATTTCGAGTATGTTTTCCGGCAAAGCAATTCCTCCTTTGGCATGGGAATGTTTCCTATGATAATCGGGGATCGGGAAGCAGGAAGTGGGAATGAGGAATGAGGAATGAGGAATGAGGAATGAGGAATGAGGAATGAGGAATGAGGAATGAGGAATGACGGAGGAAATCCTGACGGATTTCATTTGATTTGAACCGCTGAACACAAGTCTCCACCATATTCCCGTATAATACTCCTCTCAGTTTAAACCAGCGATTCTGTGGGCATCTTTTCCGCCCTGACTGCGTCAAGCCTCCTTGACTCCTTGACTTGCCGCCAGCAAGCCTGCGGAGTCTTTCCTTGCCAGGACGAAAAATCTGCTACACAGCTTTCGCTGTTTTAACCTGAGAGTAGTATAAATCGACAAATCCCGCAGGGATTAGCACATTCATTCCTCATTCCTCATTCCTCATTCCTAATTCCTCATTTTATCCCAAGGCGCTCCGCGGGCGCCCTCCCATTCCTGTCACATAAGCAACGGGGCGGCGGGAAACCCGCCGCCCCGCGCAAGTCAAAGCTGATTAAGCAGCAGGACTATTGTGGAACTCCCGTTGGGATTAATACTGGCGCTCGTCGATCACGTCCGCGGCCAGCACGGAAGTGGTGCCCTCGACCTCGATGCCGCCGACGCAGTCAAACACGCCCTCTTCGGGATGCACGACGGTCTTGTCGTACTCGACGCCAGCTTCCAGGTCCTCGATGGCCTTCACGACGAAGGGGCCATACAGGGGGGTGCACTCGATGGTGGCGTTCATGTCGCCGGCCACGATGGCTTCGAAGGCGGCCTTGACGGAGTCGCAGCCCACGATGATGATGTCCTTGCCGGGAACCTTGCCGGCGGCCTTGATGGCGTCGATGGCGCCCAGGGCCATGTCGTCGTTCTGAGCGATCAGCACGTCGATCTGGTCGATGGACTTCAGCCAGCTCTCCATCAGGGCCTGGCCTTCGGCGCGGGTGAAGTTACCGGTCTGCTGGCCGACAACCTCCATCCAGGGGTAATCCTTCAGAGCGGCCAGGTTGCCCTCGGTGCGGCCGACCTGAGCGTCGGAACCGGTGGTGCCTTCCATGATGGCGACCTTGACGTTCTCGGTCTTGCCGATGCTCTCCAGGTACTTGGCGGCCCACTGGATCTGGCGACGGCCCTCGAGCGGGAAGTCATCGCCGAAAGCGGCCTTGTACTCGATCTTGTCCGCGCAGTCGGGGATGCGGTCGAGCAGGATCAGCGGGATCTCAGCCTCGTTGACCTCGGTCAGGACCTCGTCCCAGCCGGAGGTGACAACGCCGGTGAACAGGATGTAGTCGACGCCCTGGGTGATGAAGTTGCGCAGAGCCTGAATCTGATTCTCCTGCTTCTGCTGGCCGTCAGAGTACACGAACTCCCAGCCCTCATGGCCCTCGATGGCAGCGGTCACGCTATCGGTGTTGGCGGTACGCCAGTCGGACTCCTGGCCGATCTGGGAGAACGCGATGGTCAGGGCGGAAGCGCTGGCAACCATGCTCAGCACCAGGCACAGGGCCAGAACCAGAACCAACAGTTTCTTCATGGGAAAATACCTCCGTTCATTATTACGGCATTACCTGCCGTTTACAATATACATGATAGCACAACCCGCCCTTCAAGGAAATGCAATCACTTTGGGAGAAGGTTGAAAATTCTTGGAAGTTTTCATACAACGGGGCGGAAAAGTTGGATAATATTTTGATAACAGTTGGATTTTTTTCGATTCTGAGGGAAGGGCAAATTCTGATTTATCGAGCTGTTGCGTCAGCCAAAAGACCTCATCCGTCTTTCGGCAAAAACGCAAGCGTTTTCACCGAAATCCACCTTCCCCACCGGGGGAAGGCCACTTTTGGGGCCTTCGTCAACAGCTCGATAAATCAGAAGTTCACCCCCCATTCTCCTTCCTGTACTCGCTCGGCGTCATGCCGGTCTGCTTCTTGAACATGTAGCTGAAGTAGTGGGCGTCGTTGTAGCCCACGGCGAAGGCGATCTCTGACGAGCGCATGGCGGTGGCGGAGAGCAGCTCCTTGGCCTTGCCGATGCGCAGGGCGGTGAGGTACTGGGTGAAGGTCAGGCCGGTCTCCTGGGCGAACACGGTGGAAAAGTGGCTCTGGGACATGCCCACCTCCCCGGCCACGTCCTGGAGCATCAGGTTGGGGTCGGAATAGCGCTGGCTGAGGAAGCGGCGGGCGCGGGCGACGGGGGTCTGGCCCAGGCCCCGGCCGCGGCTGTCGCGGCAGGCCATGGCCGCGTTCAGCAGCGCCCGCACGGCGTCGAGGCCCTCGGCGCGCAGGGCCTCGGCGATCAGGCCCTCGTCCAGCACCTTTTGCGGGTCGGCCCCGGCGTCGGATACGATCTGCTTCGCCGCGATCACCGCCGCGATGCGCAGGTAGCCCAGGGCCAGCTCCCGGCCCTCGGCCCCGCTGCCCAGCAGGTCGGCGTAGTCGGACAGTATGGCGTCCAGCTCCTCGGCGGGGGCGTATTGCAGCCGCTCGTACAGCGGCGACAGCTCCAGGCTGTTCAGCGAGGTGGTCTCGTCGTCCAGCTCCCCCACGCCGATGATGCGCCGCCCCCCGCCCTGGCCGGCGGCGGCGTGGCGCACGTGGCGGGCGGACTGCATCGATTTGCGGATGTCGTAGTAGTCCGTCACCGTCTCGCCGATGGACAGCAGCAGGTTTTCACAGGATTCCATCTGGGGCAGGTGGGCCGCCGACGCCGCGAAGGAATAGGCCCGCTCCTCGGCGTCCCGCTCGTTGTCGCCCAGCACCAGCGCCCGGGCCCCATGGGGCATGCCGCAGGTGAACACGCTGCCGCCGCTGGCCTCGGCCAGGGCGGACAGGGCCTCCCGGGCCCGGGCCCGCGCCTCGTCCCGCAACGGGAAGGCGATATCGATGACCACATAGCAGCCCGCGGCCAGGTTCACGCCCATGGCGCGCATCTGGCGCATCAGCTGCTCGTCCTCGAAGCGGTCCCCCTCCTCGGTGAACAGCGAGGCCAGCAGCTTTTCCCGCAGGAAGGGGTTGCCGGAGGCCGCGTCCCGGCGCAGGGAGGCCGCCCGGCGCTCCTCGGCGATCCGGGCCGCCACCCGCTTCAGCGCCTCGCCCAGCTCGTCGGCGGTGATGGGCTTGAGCAGGTACTCCTTCACCCCCAGGGAAATGGCCTGGCGGGCGTAGGCGAAGTCGTCATAGCCGGAGAGGATCACCACCCCGATCCAGGGCAGCACCCGCTTCACCTCGGCGCACAGCGCCATGCCGTCCATGAAGGGCATGCGGATGTCGGTGAGCAGTATGTCCGGGTTCAGGTCGCGGATCATCGGCAGGGCCATCTCGCCGTCCGGGGCCTCACCCACCAGCTGGAAGCCGTTCTGCTCCCAGGGGAACGAATTGCGCAGGTTCTCCCGAATGGCGATCTCGTCGTCAACCAGAAATACCTTCATCATTGGCGATTTCCTCCCTGGATTTCAGCGGCACGCAGAAGGACACCCGGGTCCCCGACATGTCGCTTTCGATTTCAAGGCCCGTCTTCTGCCGGTAGAACAGGCGGATGCGGGCGTCCACATTGCGCAGGCCGAAGCTGGAGCCCTCGGCGGGGGCCACGCCGGACAGGGCTGGGGCGTCGCTGCGCATTACGGCCACCACCCGGGCAAGCTCCTCCGGGGTCATGCCCTTGCCGGTATCGGAGACGGTGAAGCGCACCCGCCCGCCCTCGGGCACCGCCGAGACGCGGATCATGCCGCCGCCCCGCTTGCCCTTGATGCCGTGGTACAGCGCGTTTTCCACCAGCGGCTGGAGCAGCATCTTCACCACGTAGCCCCCCTGCAGGGCCTCGGGGATGTCGATTTCGTAGTTCAGTATGTCCCGGTAGCGGATCTTCTGGATGCTCAAATAGCCGGACACGTGCCGCGCCTCGCCCTCCAGCGGAATCCAGTCCGCGCCGGAGGACAGGCTGATGCGGAAGAAGTCGCTCAGCGAACGGGTCAGGCGAATGACCTCCTCGCTCTTGCCCGACTGGGCCTGCCAGATGATGGCGTCCAGGGTGTTGTAGAGGAAGTGGGGGTTGATCTGGGCCTGCAACAGCCGCAGTTCCGACTTGGCCAGGTTCTCCTGCTCCACGCGGCTGCGCTCGATCAGCGTCTCCAGGCGGTTGGCCATGACGTTGGTCTGCTGGGCCAGCTCGGACAGTTCCTCCACCTCCATGTCCGGCACGCGGGCCTTCAGGTCGCCGCTGGTGAGCCGGTGCACGCTGCCCTCCAGCTGCTGGATGGCCCGGCGGATGGTGTCGGCCAGCTGCAACGACGCCGAGCCCGACCGAAACAGCGCCACCACCAGCAGCAGCACCTCCACGAAGGCGGTCACGCCCACCACCTGGCCCAGCTGGTTGGCCGACTTCACCGTGCCGTCGATCTCCACCGATATGAAGTCGTCCAGCATGTCGGTGATCAGGTCGCCCACGTCCCGCACCTCGTCCACGATGTTCTCCATGTCGGCCACCGGCGCGCCGCCCGCCACGCCCTGGCGCAGCTGCTCCAGGTAGCCCGACAGGGTGGCCATCGTGCGCCGGGCCACCGTCAGCTCCAGGTAGCCCGGGCCCTCGGTGTCCTCCAGCAGCCGCGACAGGGTCTGGTCCACCGACCCCACCAGCGCGTCCACGCCGCTTTCCTCGTAGTCCAGTCGGCCCGCCGTCACCGAAAACAGCTGCTCCGGCAGCTGGGTGCCCACCACCGGCTTCAGTCCCGCCACCGTCGCCATGCGGTCCATGGCCCGCTGGTAGCGCACCGTGGTCAACAGCATCATGCCCAGGCTGAGCAGCGCAGGAATCGCCAGCATGATCGCCGTCGCCCGCGTCGTGTGGGAAAGGCGGTCGATGATGCTGGTCCTGCGAACGCGGGAGTTTTCACGGTTCAACGGTGTGCCTCCTTTTTTTGGGGGGGATATTCTGATTTGTCAAAAGAAATCCGCAAGGATTTCTACCTTCCCTAACACCTACAACCTAAAACCTAAAACCTGAATTCTGATTTGTCGCGGAGCGACAAATCAGAATTTTCCTCAATATCCCCTCGGCCCGATCTCCGACAGGTCGTCGAACTCGGTGAACACGGTCTCCTCGGGATGGATGGTCTTGGGGATCTGTTTGCCCCGGGTCAGGGCGTCCACCTGGGCCATCACGTCGCCCCCCAGGTGGGGCGTGCACTCCACGATGCAGTTGATGCGGCCCTTGCGCAGCTCGTCTACCGCGGCCTGCTCGCCGTCCACGGAGATCAGCACGATGTCCTTCCCGGGAACGACGCCCGCCTCGTCCAGCACGTCCAGGGCCCCCAGGGTCATGGCGTCGTTATGGGAGTACACCACGTCGATGCCCGCCGCGCCGTAGCGGTCCAGCAGCGTGCGCATACACTCCCGGCCCTTGGAGCGCAGGAAATCGCCGGTGATGCTCTCCAGCACCGTGAAGCGCCCGTCCCCGGCGATGGCCTGGGCAAAGCCGGCCTGCCGGTCCCGCATCGGGGTGGAATTTTCGGTGCCGGTGATCTCCACGATGTTCAGGTGGTCCGCCCCCATGGCGTCCGCCTTTTTCAGCAGGAATTCCCCCGCCCGGCGGCCCTCCGCCAGGAAATCCGCGCCGATGTAGGCCGTGTACAGCGAATCGTCGTCCACGTCCACCATGCGGTCGGTCAGGATCACCGGGATGCCCGCCTGCCGGGCCTCCCGCAGCACGTTGTCCCACCCCGTTTCCACGATGGGCGAGAATACGATCACGTCCACCTGGTAGGAGATGAACGAGCGGATGGCCGCGATCTGCTTCTCCTGGCGCTGGTTGGCGTTGTCCAGCATCAGGCCGAAGCCCCATTCCTTCGCCGCCTGCTCCATGCTGGCGGTGTTGCCGATGCGCCAGCCGCTCTCCGACCCCAGCTGGGAAAAGCCCACCACCACCGCCGGCGGCGGGTTCGCGGCGGTCGGTGCAGTGCTCCGGCACCCCGCCAGCAGCAGCGCAAGGGCGAGCACCAGGAATGACAGTTTTCGTAGCTTCATGGAATCACCTTCGGGTGTGGGTACATTGGTAAATTCTGATTTGTCGCTCCGCGACAAATCAGAATTGAATGAGGAATTAGGAATGAGGAATTAGGAAATTACAAGAACAGACAGCCTGATAAGACTATGCTTTCCCTTCCAATCAAAGAAATCCGCAAGGATTTCCTCCTCCATTCCTCATTCCTAATTCCTCATTTCTCATTGTTCTGATTTATCGAGCATCAACTCGATAAATCAGAATTTGAGTGGCTATTGGCTCTCCTCCCCATTATCGCATCATTGTCCATTTTCGTCAATACCCGCCGGTACGCGAAATGGCCGGCATTGCGCGGGGCAATGTCGGCCGGTGCAGGGATTCCCTCACGCCGCGGGCTTGCGGTCGTTCTCGCTGGCGTTGGTGTGGCCGGGGGCGACGCCCTCGGTGCTCTCCCGCCGGAACAGTATGGCCAGCGTGGCGAACAATATCTTGATGTCCTCGACGACGCTGGGCCTGGATATGTACATCAGGTCCATTTGCAGCTTGTCGTAGGGGGTGGTGTTGTACTTGCCGTAGACCTGGGCGTAGCCGGTCAGGCCGGCCTTGCATTGCAGGCGCAGGGCGAACTCGGGCATGTCCCGCTCGTATTCGGCGGCAATCTCCGGTCGCTCGGGCCGGGGCCCGACCAGGCTCATGCTGCCGCCCAGCACATTGAACAGCTGGGGCAGCTCGTCGATGCGGTGGGCCCGCAGCACGCGGCCCACCCGGGTGATGCGGGGGTCGTCATCGCCGGTGGACAGCCGCGCAACGCCGTCCTGTTCGGCGGAGACCACCATCGAGCGGAATTTGAGCATATTGAATTCCCGGCCATCCTTGGTCAGGCGGACTTGCCTGTAGAACACCGGCCCGCCATCCTCCAGCTTCACCGCGATGGCGGCGATCAGCAGGATCGGGCTGAACAGCAGCATCAGCAGTACGCCCAGCCCGATGTCCAGGGCGCGCTTGGCCAGCTGGTACTCCGGCGTCGGGCTGTAGCGGTCCACCCGCATCATGGGCAGGTGGAACATGGGAATCTTCTTCGCGCCGCTCATGATCACGTCGCCCACCCGGGGGATGATGTACACCACCACGCCGTTGGCCACGCAGGACTTCAATATGATGTTGCGCTCGTGGCTGTGCACGCCGCACAGGAACACGGCGGTGAAGTCGGCCAGCGCGTCCAAGTCGGCCGACAGGCACTCCTCCACCGTGCAGACCATCTGCACGTCGAACTTCTGGTCCATGCCGTAGCGGCCGAACAGGTCCTCCACGCCGCGGCGCACGTCGTAGATCACCGCGGTCTTCTGCCCGCCGTAGTGGGCGAAGTACCAGCGGTTCGCCGCCCAGCACCACAGCGCCCCCAGGGCCAGCTGGGCCGCCAGCGCCGCCAGCGCCGGCCATATGTTCGGGAAAGCCCCCGACATCAGCCACAGCACCAGGTACATGAACCCGTCGGCGAAGAATATGCTCAGCGCCTGGGCGTAAAACATTTCCGACACGCGCTTCAGCGACACCAGGAAGGCGTCGTAGGCCCGGCCAAAGAAGGAATACAGCACCACGAACATCAGTATGATGCCGCCCCCGCGGTAAATCGAGGGGAATATGACCACCGTGTGGACGTAGTACAGCAGCCAGACCAGCGCGAAGGGCAGCGTGACCAGCGCCACATTGGCCAGCTTGATCAGCCGCAGGCCATAATCGTGGCGCAGGTTGACGGCCCGCCTGGGCTGCCTGGGCAGGGTGCGGCTGCCCCTGTCGCCCCGGCCCAGGCCGTTCTGCCGCCGCCTCTGAGCGTCCATCGTCTCACAACCTTTGCTTCCATATGATATGCGCCCGCTCCGGGGCGGATGTGTATAAAAATATACAGTATAATTTTATACAACCCCCCGTTGAATGTCAACGGATTTACCTTGGATTGACATTTTGTACCCAAATTGTACCATCGGTGTCATGTTGTGGGCAAATTCTGATTTGTCGCGGAGCGACAAATCAGAATTGAATGAGGAATGAGGAATTAGGAATTAGGAATGATGGTGCAAATCCCTGCGGGATTTGTTTTAATTACAAGAACAGACAGCCTGATAAGACGATAAGACTATGCTTTCCCTTCCAATCAAAGAAATCCGCAAGGATTTCCTCCTCCATTCCTCATTCCTAATTCCTCATTCCTCATTGTTCTGATTTATCCCGCCAAAAAACAGCCGCGCGGCGATTTCGCCGCGCGGCATATCCCAACTTAATCACTCGTCCAGCTCGAATTCCTCGTCGTCCAGCGTCTCGTCCTCCTCGGGCATCTCGGGGGTCTCCAGCGGGGCCTCGATGCCGCCGCTCTTGAAGCTCTCGCGAATCTTGGCCTCGACGGCGTCGTAGGCCTCGGGGTTATCGCGGAAGTACCGGCGGGCGTTGTCGCGGCCCTGGCCGATGCGCTCGCCGTTGTAGGAGTAGAAGGAACCGGCCTTCTGCACCAGGCCCTGCTCCACGGCGATGTCCAGCAGCTCGCCCTCGCGGCTGATGCCCTCGCCGTACAGCATGTCCACCACGCAGGTGCGGAAGGGCGGGGCCACCTTGTTCTTGACGATCTTGATCTTGGTGCGGTTGCCGACGATCTCCTTGCCCTCCTTGATGGGCTCGCTCTTGCGGATGTCGATGCGCACGCTGGCGTAGAACTTCAGCGCCTTGCCGCCGGTGGTGGTCTCGGGGTTGCCGTACATCACGCCCACCTTCTCGCGCAGCTGGTTGATGAAGATCACCACGGCGTTGGTCTTGGAGATGACGCCGGTCAGCTTGCGCAGCGCCTGGCTCATCAGCCGCGCCTGCAGGCCCACGTGGCTGTCGCCCATGTCGCCCTCGATCTCGGCCTTGGGCACCAGCGCGGCCACGCTGTCCACCACCACGATGTCGATGGCCCCGGAGCGCACCAGCGCCTCGCAGATGTCCAGCGCCTGCTCGCCGTTGTCGGGCTGTGAGACGTACAGCTCGTCGATGTCCACGCCCAGCTTGGAGGCGTACACCGGGTCCAGGGCGTGCTCGGCGTCGATGAACGCCGCGGTTCCGCCGGCCTTCTGGGCCTGGGCCACGCAGTGCAGCGCCACGGTGGTCTTGCCCGAGCTCTCCGGCCCGTAGATTTCGACGATGCGGCCCTTGGGCAGGCCGCCCACGCCCAGGGCGAAGTCCAGCTGCAGGCTGCCGGTGGGAATGACCTCCACCTGGGTCGCGCTGGCGCTGCCCAGCTTCATCACCGAGCCCTTGCCAAAGTCCTTCTCGATCTTGCCCAGCGCCACCTCCAGCGCCTTCTTCCTGTCGTCCCCGAACTGCCGGGTCGCGGGCTTCTTCTCGGCCTTCTTCTCCGCTGCCATCGTCCAATCCTCCAAACATGTATTCTTGCGGGCGTTCATCCCGTCGCTTTTGTGGGTTCATTATAGCACACCATGTCCCGCATTGGAATCGAACATATGTTTATTTTTTGGCGGAGTGGGTGAAATTTCACCCTTGAAGGGGAATTCTGATTTGTCGCCGGGGCGACAAATCAGAATTCGAGTGGCCGGCGGCCAGTGATCAGTGGCCAGCGAAGGAGGAAATCCTTGCGGATTTTGTAACTGTTCAGTCCAGTGCCACAAATTCTGATTTGGCGAGCTGTTGACGAAGGCCCCAAAAGTGGCCTTCCCCCGGTGGGGAAGGTGGATTTCGGTGAAAACGCTTGCGTTTTTGCCGAAAGACGGATGAG
>CADBVG010000109.1 GCA_902798105.1 uncultured Eubacteriales bacterium | reverse complement strand
CGCGCCGCCAACCTGGGCCAGCGCCATGGTGATGGCCGCCGTCAGGGTGGTCTTGCCGTGGTCGACGTGACCGATCGTGCCGATGTTTACATGCGGCTTGTTGCGCTCAAATTTTGCCTTTGCCATTGTGATATACCTCCGATATTATTGTTTCATTGAGGGCTGGCGCCGAATCGGCGCCCATGCTATGGTGCGTTCTGCAAAGAACCTTCGACAGCGCCGCTGTCGCGGCTCTGCTCAGGATGACACGCATGAAAACCTGTCGCTGTAGCCCAGTTGTCAGGCGCGATGTCCCAGGATCTTCTCGGCGATGCTGTGGGGCACCTCTTCATAGTGGGCGAACTGCATGGTGTAGTTGCCGCGGCCCTGGGTCTTGGAGCGCAGGTCGGTGGCATAGCCAAACATCTCGCTCAGCGGCACGATGCCGTCGATGGAGTGCATCCCCGCATGGGCGTCCATGCCGGTCACGCGGCCGCGCCGGGCGCTGATGTCGCCCATGACGTCGCCCATGTACTCGTCGGGCACGACGACCTCGATCTTCATCATCGGCTCCAGCAGGGCGCAGTCCGCCTTGCGCAGGGCTTCCTTGAAGGCCATGGAGCCGGCGATCTTGAAGGCCATTTCGGAGGAGTCCACCTCGTGGTAGCTGCCGTCGATCAGGTCGACGCCGAAGTCCATGACCTCGTAGCCGCCCAGGCTGCCGCTCAGCGCCGCTTCGCGTATGCCCTGGTCCACGGGGCCGATGAATTCCTTGGGAATCACGCCGCCCACAATCTTGTTGTTGAACTCGTAGCCGGAACCGGCCTCCCGGGGATAGATCTCGATCACGCAGTGACCGAATTGGCCGTGGCCGCCGGTCTGGCGCACGTAACGGCCCTCCGCCTTGGCGCGCTTGCGGATGCATTCCTTGTAGGCAACCTGGGGCTTGCCCACAGTGGCCTCCACGCGGAACTCGCGCAGCAGGCGGTCGACGATGATCTCCAGGTGCAGCTCGCCCATGCCGGCGATGATGGTCTGGCCCGTGGACTCGTCGGTGTAGGTCTTGAAGGTGGGATCCTCCTCCGCCAGCCGCACCAGCGCCAGGCTCATCTTGTCCTGGCCGGCCTTGGTCTTGGGCTCGATGGCCACGCGAATGACGGGGTCCGGGAATTCCATAGACTCCAGGATGATCGGCTGGCCCTCGTTGCAGATGGTATCGCCGGTGGTGGTCTCCTTGAAGCCCACAACGCCGCAGATATCGCCCGCGCGGATCTCGTCGATCTCCTCGCGGTGGTTGGCGTGCATCCTCAGGATGCGGCCCACGCGCTCGCGCTTGCCCTTGGTGGAGTTATAGACGTAGCTGCCCGCCTTCAGCGTGCCGGAATAGACGCGCACGAAGGCCAGCTTGCCCACGTAGGGGTCGGCCATGATCTTGAACACCAGGGCCGAGAAGGGGGCGTCGTCGGAGGACTCGCGGGAAATCACCTCGTCCTTGCCGGGCTTGGTGCCGGTCACCGGGGGGATATCTATGGGCGAAGGCAGGTAGTCCACGATGGCATCCAGCAGGGGCTGCACACCCTTGTTGCGGTACGAGGTGCCGCACAGCACCGGATTCAGCTTGCCCTCAATGGTGCCCTTGCGCAGGCCCAGCATGATCTCCTGTACGGTCAGCTCCTCGCCGTCCAGGTACTTCATCATCAGCTCGTCGTCGCACTCGGCAGCGGCTTCCACCATCTTGGAGTGGTATTCCTCGGCCATCTCCTGGAGCTCGACCGGGATGTCGGTCTCGTCCATGGTAGTGCCCATCTCGTCCACGTAGATCTCGGCCTTCATCTTGACCAGGTCCACCAGGCCCACGAAGCTGGCCTCGGAACCGATGGGAATCTGGATCGGCACGGCGTTGGCCTGAAGCCGCTCCTTCATCATGTCCACCACGCGGAAAAAGTCCGCGCCCACGATGTCCATCTTGTTGACGTAGGCCAGGCGCGGTACGTGGTACTTGGTGGCCTGGCGCCACACGGTCTCGGACTGGGGCTCAACGCCGCCCTTGGCGCAGAATACGGAAACCGCGCCATCCAGCACGCGCAGGGAGCGCTCCACCTCGACGGTGAAATCCACGTGGCCGGGGGTGTCGATCAGGTTGATCTGATGGCCCCGCCATTCACAGGTCGTCGCAGCAGAGGTGATGGTGATGCCGCGCTCCTGCTCCTGCTCCATCCAGTCCATGGTGGCCATGCCCTCGTGCACCTCGCCGATGCGATGGGTGCGGCCGGTGTAGTACAGGATGCGCTCGGAAGTGGTGGTCTTACCGGCATCGATGTGAGCCATGATGCCAATGTTGCGTACATGATCCAGTGAATGTGTTCTCGCCACAGTCTTTTCCTCTTTCTTTAAATCTAAACCCTTGACAGGGGATAATCTTAACAGTTCCCTATAGCATCATCAGCACGCATAGAGCGTGCTGATGATGCTTTTATGATATTGGTTTGGACCTGCGCTTCGCTTACCAGCGATAGTGGGCGAAAGCCTTGTTGGCCTCGGCCATCTTGTGCATGTCCTCACGGCGCTTCACGGCGTTGCCGGCGTTATTGGCAGCATCCATGATCTCGCCGGCCAGGCGGTCCGCCATGCTGCGCTCGCCGCGCTTGCGGGCAAACATCACCAGCCAGCGCAGGGCCAGGGTCTGACGGCGCTCGGGGCGAATCTCAATGGGCACCTGGTAGGTGGAACCGCCGACGCGGCGGGCCTTAACTTCCATGGCGGGCATGATATTCGCGATGGCCTGGTTGAAGACCTCCATGGCATCCTTGCCGGTCTTTGCGGCAACAATATCAAAAGCATCATAGCACACGGCCTGCGCGACGCCGCGCTTGCCATCGTACATGACCTGGTTGATCAGCTTGGTAATGACCGTCGTTCCATATACCGGATCCGGAAGCACTTCGCGCTTCGGGACAAAACCACGTCTGGGCATGTTTTTCACTCCTAATCTATAATCGGACGTTAAGTGAACGAGAGACAGGTAAAAGCTCGTGCGAAAGTTGGCGCTTTCGTCGTCGCCCGGCTCAAATTGCCCCCGCGCATATTCCCACGTTCCAAATGGACCATGCGTTCGGGCAGCTCAAGCCGTTTTCACCAATGTAAGAGAGTTATTTCCCTTACTTCTTCGGACGCTTCGCGCCGTAGAGGGAGCGGCCCTGCATGCGCTTGGCAACGCCAGCAGCATCGAGAGCGCCGCGGATGATGTGGTAACGTACGCCAGGGAGATCGCGGACCTTGCCGCCGCGGATCAGCACAACCGAGTGCTCCTGCAGGTTGTGGCCGATACCCGGAATGTAGCAGGTACCTTCGATGTTGTTCGTCAGACGAACACGCGCAATTTTACGCAAAGCGGAATTCGGCTTCTTGGGGGTCTGCGTCTTGACGGACATGCAGACACCGCGCTTCTGCGGACAGGACTGCAGAATCGGGGAATTCGACTTGCTGGTTACCTTTTCTCTACCCTTGCGGATCAACTGGTTGATCGTCGGCATTGAAGAAAAGCACCTCCTGAACTATTATGGATCTTCTTTAGCCTCTATATACACTTCCGCAACCCTGGAAGGCAATAGCATGTTCGCCCCGCGCTACTGCCTTGCGGCAAGCGCGGGTTACGGGCGCGTCTTGCGGTTCCCCGCTTGCGCTTGCGCCCTCAGTCCGGCTCCGCCGGACGCTCTTTTTCGCCCCGCGCTACTGCCTTGCGGCAAGCGCGGGTTACGGGCGCGTCTTGCGGTTTCACCGCTTGCGCTTGCGCCCTCAGTCCGGCTCCGCCGGACGCTCGAATTATTTCCGAATGCCGGCAGAGGCGGTTTTGACCTCCACGCCGCAGGCCTCCCCCAGCTGCTTCATGCTGTCCACCTCGACCATGCGCACCCCGGCCTCGTTACAGGCCTGGCGCACCTGGCGCACGATGAACAGATCGGCATCCCGGGCAATGTAAGCCTCGGCAATCTCGCCCGCCTGAATTGCCCGAACGAGCCTGCGCGTACCGACAACCTTGTTGGCGTTCTTCAGCTTTTCAAGCATCGCCGCGCACCTCCTTCAAGCCATTTTGCTTTACACTCGAACTCATAAATAATACCATTTACCGCCTGTGATGTCAAGCAAAAAATGCGCTGTTTCAGGCATTGCGATGAATTTTAACCTGTATTGTGACCGATATCCAGAGCGCCCCGAGACGCGACGGACCCCGGCAATCCGTACAGCGGTTTGTCTTGGGCAATTCTGCCTGCGCCACGCTTTATTCCCGGCTCTCGATATGGTTGCGGTGCCGGACGGCGCTCTCCTGGCTGGGAACATGCTCCCGGTCAAAGGCACCGCCGACAAACTGGTTCTTGCCACTCTCCTTGGCCACGTAAAGCATCTCGTCGGCCTGCACGATCATGCCGCGCAGCTCGGGTATGGACTCCGGCACGCCGTACACGTAACCACCGGAAAAGCGGATGTTCGCCGCGCCGAGCAGCTTCTTCATGTTGTCGCAGCTGTGCCTGAACGACGCCTCCGTCTCATTCTCGGTGACGATCAGGAACTCATCGCCACCATAGCGGTAGCAGTTGCTGGTGCGGAAGCTGTCCGACAGGGCCTTGCCGACCACCATCAGCATCTTGTCCCCGAAGGCATGGCCCTGGGTATCGTTCAGCGTTTTGAAATCATCGATGTCCAAAAAGTCCACATACAACGGCAGGCCCACGTACAGCTCGAAATCCTGGCGCAGGGCGTAGCGGTTGCGCAAATTGGTCAGGGAATCCCGGGTGGCCATGGCCTTTAGCTGGTTGTTCACCTTTTCCAGCTCACCATTGGTCTCCTCCAGTCTGCTGTTCGTCTTGATCAATTCGTCGTTGACGTTCTTCAGCTGGTCCTCCGCCCGGTCCCGGTTCTTTTTCAGCAGGGCCACGCTGAAGTAGTTGATGAGCACGCCCAGTGTGATCACGATCATCTTGCTCAGGTTCACATCGGTAAAGTGTATGAAGCTGTGATCCGTCGAGAAGAAGAACAGCGAATACACCAGCATCAGCACCGCGCAAATCGCCCCGGGCGCAGCGCCGCCAATGCTGGTGGAGAGCACCAGCGCGGCAATCAGTATCATGTTGGGATTGGGTATATTAAAGGTGTATACAAACGCGATCAGTACGATCATCATGATCGCGAAGATAACTGAGTAGCTGACGACAGGCTTTTGTTTGAGCATAACAAACACCTCTTTGCTTCTCTTGCGTGTATGAGCCGATTCAGCCTTCATATCGTTGATCTTACAACTATTCCCAAATACGCATTATAACACACACACCGAAATAAATCTATAATAACCTTAAGGAAATACCGCGCAATTAAGGTGGTCAGCTGGCGAGTGATTTTTTCGTCAGGCGCTCTTGCAGATTTTGAAGGTTTACTGGCGGTAAATCAAA
>CADBVG010000108.1 GCA_902798105.1 uncultured Eubacteriales bacterium | reverse complement strand
GCGGCAAACCGTTGGTTTGCCGGTTTCGCCTGAAAGGCGAAACTGCCACGGCTCAAATCATAGATTTGAGGCGCGGCACCGTCCGCGACAAATCAGAATATTCCCCTCCTGTAAAAACTTCAATAACCCGTTGTAATTCCCCCCTCCATGTGCTAAAATATCCATGATTTGGCGAAGATGGAGAGAGTAACCCCGCGTTCCGTTCCAAAGAGAGCCGCGCCCGGGCTGAAAGCGCGGCGGACAGGGAGGGGGCGAAGTTCACTCCGGAGCCTTCGCGCTGAAGGCGATGCCGCGCTTGACGCGGGTGGCGGCCCGGGGGCCGCCGCTGCGGCGGGCGTTGGGCGTCGGCTGGTAGGCGCGGACGGATTCATCCCCGTTATCACGATGAGAGGCCGCGACCATGCGGCAAACGTGGGTGGTACCGCGGGGCGCGATGGCGCTTCGCCCCTGATCAGGGGCGCTTTTTTTATGCCGCCACACCATCGCTTCAAACAGGAAGGGAGATAATACGATCATGGAAAAGATGCTTCGTGAGATGCGCGAGCGCGTGATGCAGAACATCGCGGAAGCCCGCGCCACCAGCGCGCTGGAGCAGATCCGCGTGGCCGCGCTGGGCAAGAAGGGCGAGCTGACGGCCCTGCTGCGCGGCATGGGCAAGCTGCCCCCGGAGGAGCGGCCGAGGATGGGCCAGATGGTCAACGAGGTCCGCGCCGCGCTGGAGGCCCAGCTGGAGGCCCGGGAAAAGGCCCTGGCCGAGAAGGAGAAGGCCGCGCGGCTGGCCGCGGAGGCCATAGACGTCACCCTGCCCGGCCCGGAGCGCAGCGCCGGTTCGCTGCACCCGATGAACATCGCCCTGAAAAAGATGGTGGACGTGTTCGTGGGCATGGGCTACGAGGTCGTCGAGGGCCCCGAGGTGGAGTTCGACCACTACAACTTCGAGCTGCTGAACATCCCGAAGAACCACCCCGCCCGGGACGCCCAGGACACCTTCTACGTGGACGACAACATCGTGCTGCGCACCCATACCTCCCCGGTGCAGGCCCGCATCATGACCACCCGCAAGCCGCCCATCCGCGTGATCTGCCCCGGCCGGGTGTACCGCGCCGACGAGGCCGACGCCACCCACAGCCCGGTCTTCCACCAGATGGAGGGCCTGGTGATCGACGAGAACATCACCATGGGCGATTTGAAGGGCACGCTGGACGAGTTCGCCCGCCAGATGTTCGGCGAGGGCATCCGCACCCGCTTCCGCCCGAGCTTCTTCCCCTTCACCGAGCCGTCCGCCGAGGTGGACCTGACCTGCGCGAACTGTAAAGGCAAGGGAGTTTTGCCTTTGGCAAAACTCTCCCAGGCGGAGCCTGGGATGGCGACCTCACAAATCAAAGATTTGGGAGGCGCCACCGTAGGCTGCCGCATGTGCAAGGGCACCGGCTGGATCGAGGTCCTCGGCGCGGGCATGGTCAACCCCCGCGTGCTGGAAATGTGCGGCATCGACCCGCAGAAGTACTCCGGCTTCGCCTTCGGCATGGGCGTGGAGCGGATGACGCTGCTCAAGTACAACATCCCGAATTTGCGGTATTTGTATGAGAATGATTTGCGGTTCCTGACGCAGTACAGGTAGAAATGAGGAATTAGGAATTAGGAATTAGGAATGGCGGAGGGAATCCTTGCGGATTCCTGAGGATTATATGCCGACAGTGTTTTCAATCAAAGAAATCCGGCAGCTGTTCAGTCCTGGGAAATTCTGATTAGTTGCGGAGCGACAAATCAGAATGGATGAGTCAAGGGACCTGTCCCCGTGACTCTCAGGTATGACCTGGGGACCAAAGCCTTCCCCTTTGGGGAAGGTGGCATTTGCGAAGCAAATGACGGATGAGGTCCTTGGAGGATGGGTTACGCGCCTTTATCGCGACAGGGCGCGCAGCGCAGTGACAGGGGACCTCATCCGACCCGGCCTGTGAGTCAAGGGACCTGTCCCCGTGACTCTCTCCAATCAAAGAAATCCGCAAGGATTTCAACAGTCATTCCTCATTCCTCATTCCTAATTCCCAATTATAAACCTCTCCCTCAACCAGAAACGGAGGATAACGCTTATGGATGAGTCAAGGGACCTGTCCCCGTGACTCTCTCCAATCAAAGAAATCCGCAAGGATTTCAACAGTCATTCCTCATTCCTCATTCCTCATTCCTAATTCCCAATGATAAATCTCTCCCTCAACCAGAAACGGAGGATATAGCTTATGAAAGTGCCCATGAAGTGGCTGAAAGAATATGTGGACATCAACATGCCGGCGGAGGAATACGCCGCCCGCATGGTGATGACCGGCACGGCGGTGGAGGGCGTGGAGCAGACCGGCGCCCAGTTTGACAAGGTGGTTGTGGGGCGCGTGCTGTCCTGCGTGGACCACCCCAATTCCGACCACCTGCACATCTGCATGGTGGACGTGGGCGGCCCCGAGCCGCTGCAGATCGTCTGCGGCGCGCCGAACGTCCACGCCGAGATGAACGTGGCGGTGGCGCTGGACGGCGCGCACCTGCCCGGGGGAATCAAGATCAAGAAGGGCAAGATGCGCGGCGAGGTCTCCATGGGCATGCTGTGCTCCGGCCCGGAGCTGGACGTGCCCGCGGGGCTGTACCCCCACATCGGCGACGCCGGGATCATCGAGATCACCGAGGACGTCAAGCCCGGCACGGATGTGAAAGAGGTCTTCGGCCTCGGCGACGACATCATCGACTTTGAAATCCTCGCCAACCGCCCCGACTGCCTGAGCGTCTGGGGGCTGGCCCGGGAATCCAGCGCGGTGCTGGAGGCGCACTTCGTGATGCCCGAGATCGCCGTGGAGGAGACCGGGAAGGGCACCTTCGCCGACTATGCCAGGGTCGAGGTCCAGGACGAGACGCTCTGCCCCCGCTACTGCGCCCGAATCGTCACCGACGTGAAGATCGGCCCGTCCCCCAAGTGGATGCGGGAATACCTGTACGGCGCGGGCATACGGCCCATCAACAACATCGTGGACATCACCAACTTCGTGATGCTGGAGACCGGACACCCGATGCACGCCTTCGACCTGTCCAAGGTGAAGGACCAGACCATCGTCGTGCGCCGCGCCAACCCCGGCGAGACGCTGACCACGCTGGACGGCAAGACCCACCAGCTGGACGAGACCATGCTGGTCATCGCGGACCGCCAGAACGCCACCGGCCTTGCGGGCATCATGGGCGGCGAGGAGAGCGAGATCGTGGACGACACGGCCTCGGTGCTGTTCGAGTGCGCCGCCTTCGAGCGGGCCAACAACCGCGTCACCGCCCGCAAGCTGGGCATTCGCACCGAATCCTCGGGCCGGTTCGAGAAGGGCGTCTGCCCCGCCACGGCCATGGAGGCGCTGGAGCGGGCCTGTATGCTGGTGAACATGCTGGAGTGCGGCAAGGTCGTCCCGGGGGCCTTCGACCACTACCCGAACCCGGCGGAGCCCGTGGAGATTGAAGCCAGCGTCAGCCGCATCTGCCGCCGCATCGGCGTGGACGTGCCCGGCGAGGTGATGGAGGACATACTCAACCGCCTGTACATCGACGCCACCGTGGCCGGGGATTCCCTGCACTGCGTGGTGCCCGCCTTCCGCCAGGACATGGAGGGCGAGGCCGACGTGTCCGAGGAGGTCCTGCGGATGTACGGCTACGACCACATTCCCTCCACGCTGATGAACGCCACCACCATGCCCGGCTACCAGGACGCAAAGACCGTGTTCAACAACCGGGTCAAGGACGCGCTGGTGGGCATGGGCCTGTTTGAGATACTCAACTACTCCTTCATCAGCCCCCGCTGGCTGGAGAAGCTGGGCCTTGCAGAGGGCGACCCCCGCAGGAACGTGGTCAGGCTGCGCAACCCCCTGGGCGAGGATACCTCCGTCATGCGCACCACGCTGGTGCCCAGTATGCTCAACACCGTGGCGGCGAACCTGAACCGCAACATCCCCGGCGGGATGCTGTTCGAGCTGAGCAAGGTGTTCGTGCCCGCCGACAAGGCCGGCGAGCTGCCCACCGAGAAGGCCGCGCTGTGCGTCGCCGCCTACGGCGAGGGCATCGATTTTTACACCGTGAAGAACATCGTGACCTGGCTGCTGGCCAAGTTCGGCGTGAAGGCGAGCATCGCCGCGGGCGGGGACGATTACTACCATCCCGGCAGGAAGGCCGTCATGGCCGCGGGCGGGACCCGGCTGGCCGCCCTGGGCGAGATCCACCCCGACGTGGCCGAGGCCTTTGACATCAAGGGCCGGGTGTACGTGGCCGAGGTCGACCTGGACGCGCTGCGCCCGCTGGAGAAGGACTTCTACGGCATCAAGCCGCTGCCCAAGTTCCCCGCCGTCAGCCGCGATATCGCCGTGGTGGTGGACGAGGCCGTGGGCGCGGGCGCGATGCTGGACGCCATCTGCGCCGCCGCAGGGAAGCTGCTGGAGGACGCGCGGCTGTTCGACATCTACCGCGGCGAGAAGCTGGGCGCGTCGAGGAAGTCCGTCGCCTACGCCATCACCCTGCGCGCCCCCGACCGCACCCTCACCGACGACGAGATCAACGCCGCCATGGATAAGGTGCTGAAGGCCCTGGAGAAGGAATTCGGGGCGGAGCTGAGGGCGTAAACGAATGAGGAATGAGGAATGAGGAATGAATGGCGGCGGGTAAGCGTTGCCGTGGATTCCTCATTCCGGGGTTCCTGGAGATCGATATGAGATACGACGACATTCACGCGGCGAGGTTCATTCGCCGCGTGAACCGCTTTGTGGCGGAGGTGGAGATCGGCGGGGCGGTCGAGCGGGTGCACGTGAAGAACACGGGCCGGTGCGCGGAGCTGCTGGTGCCGGGGTACGCGGTGTGGCTGGAGAAGAGTGGCAACGCGAACCGGCGCACGGCCTGGGACCTGATCGGGGTGGAAAAGCCCGTCCCCGGCGGGGGCACGCGGTACGTGAACATGGATTCGATGGCCCCGAACCGGGCCGCGGGGGAGTGGCTGGCGGCGGGGGGACTGGGGCCCCTCGACAACCTGCGCCCCGAGGTCACCGTGGGGGATTCCCGGTTCGACTTCGTGGCCGAACAGGGCGGCAGGCCGGTGGCCATCGAGGTCAAGGGCTGCACGCTGGAGCGCGGCGGCGTGGCGCTGTTCCCCGACGCGCCCACCCTGCGGGGCCTGAAGCACGTGCGGGGGCTGACCCGGCTGGCGGGCGAGGGCTGGCGGTGCGTGCTGCTGGTGGTGATCCAGATGAAGGGCGTGGACGTGTTCATGCCCAACCGGGCCACCCAGCCCGCGTTTGGGGAAGCCCTGGTGGAGGCGAGGACCGCGGGCGTGGAGATCGTGGCCATGGATTGCCTTGCGCGGCCCGGGGAGGTGGCGATCGACCGGGCGGTGCGGGTGGAGATTTGATACTAAATTCCATCTAATCCATGCACATCTGCGTGCGTCTTTTCCGCCCTGGCTGTGCTTCGCTTCAGTCAACGATGCGCTGCATCGCCTCCCTCCGC
>CADBVG010000107.1 GCA_902798105.1 uncultured Eubacteriales bacterium | reverse complement strand
ACGGGCTGGCAAGCCCCGGAGGTAAATCAAAAAATCTGCAAGAGATGACTGGCGGAAAAGGCACCGCCAGATGTGCCGCCGTATTGTGCGGTAGTTCCTATACGCAATTACAGCAAATGCGCGCAGATCTTGTCGAAGGAGAGCCAGGCGCTGTCGCCCACGTTGAACACCTTCTTGCTGATGGGGCAGTTGTCGGTGATCTTCACCAGTGTGTCTCCCACCCGCACGTGGTAATTCTGGTAGGAGCCCATGAAGCAGCTCAGCTCCACCTTGCAGGGCAGCATGCCGGAGTCGCCGATGACGATGGCCTCGGGGCGCAGCACGATCTCGCCCTCGTCCCCCACCTTCACGGCCTTGTCGGTCACCACGGTCACGTCCACGCCGTTGATGTTCACGTCAGCCTCGCCGCTGCGCGCCGCGGAGATGCGGCCCTTGAGGAAGTTGCACTCGCCGATGAAGTCGGCCACGAACTCGCTGTTGGGATGGTAGTATATCTCCGTGGGCGTGCCCATCTGGGCGATGACGCCCTTCTTCATCAGTATGATGTTGTCTGAGATGGCCATGGCCTCGGACTGGTCGTGGGTGACGTAGATGGCGGTGATGCCCAGGGCCTGCTGGATGCGGCGGATCTCGGTGCGCATCTGCACGCGCAGCTTGGCGTCCAGGTTGGACAGGGGCTCGTCGAACAGCAGCACCCCAGGCTCCACCACCAGGGCGCGGGCCAGGGCCACGCGCTGCTGCTGGCCGCCGGAGAGCTGGTTGGTATAGCGGTTCTCCATGCCCTCCAGGCCCACCAGGTCGAGCATGTCAAAGACCTTCTGCCTGATCTCGTCCCTGGGAATCTTGCGCAGTTTCAAGCCGTAGGCTACGTTGTCGAATATGGTCATGTGTGGAAACAGCGCGTAGCTCTGGAACACCATGGCCGTGTCGCGCATGTTGGGGGTCAGGGCATTGATGGGCTGGTCGCCCAGGTAGATCTCGCCCTCGTCCGGCGATTCAAAGCCGGCGATCATGCGCAGCGTGGTGGTCTTGCCGCAGCCGGAGGGGCCCAGCAGCGTGACGAACTCACCCGGCGCGATGGTCAGGTTGATGCTGTCCACGGCCTTGAATGCCTTCTTGGTCTTGACATCCTGGTATATCTTGGATATATTCTCCAGGCGAACGCCCTTCTTCACTTTGCTCATGCCAAAGCCTCCTTCTTTTCAGCGCGCTGCTGCCTGCGGCTGGTGCCGAACAGGTTCAGGCAGAGATTCATGATACCGATGGCGCCGTAGACCATAATCATCATCATCGTGGCGTAGGCGCAGGCGACCGAGTATTCGCCGCGGTCGACGACCGTCATGATCTGCGGCGTGATCAGGTTGAAGCGGGCGGAGATCAGGAAGATGACCGCGCTGGTCGCCGTGATGGAGCGGGCGAAGGTGGTCACCAGGCCGCTGAAGAACGAATCCTTGATCAGGGGCAGCGTGACCGAGGTGAACACCTTGCCGCTGCTGGCGCCCATGTCGTAGGCGGATTCCTCGATGGACTTGTCGATCTGCCGCAGCGCCGCCACGCCGGAGCGGGTGCCGATGGGCAGCGAGCGCACCACGAACGCCACCACGATGATCGTGCCCGTGCCCACCAGTGGCAGTATACCCGTGCCAAACAGGCCGGTGATGTAGCCGCGCAACAGCGCGATGCCCAGCACCGTGCCGGGCACGGCCATGGCGAACATCGTCACGAATTCCATGAAGCCCTTGCCCCAGAACTTGCGCTTGACCACCAGGTAGGCGATCATCATCGACAGCAAAGCGGTGATGGGCGCGGCGATCAGCGACAGTATGAAGGCGTCGCGGAAGGGGGCCAGTCCCATGCTCAGCACTGTCTTGAAGTGGGTGGTGACCAGGTTGAACTTGCGGCCCCACTGCTGGAACAGGCCGCCCAGCGGGATCAGCGCGTACATGCCCAGCACAAAAATGGAGATCAGCATGCAGAAGGTGACCAGCGGTATGGTAACCGACTTCTCGGTGATCGGCTGGCGCATCCGCGAGGCCTTGCCGCTGAGGGTAGCCACCGACTTGCGCTCCAGCCAGTACTTTTCAAGCATGAACAGTATAATGGTAATCACCAGCAGCACCACGGCCATGGCCGCCGGCCCGCGGGGGTCGGATTGCAGCGAGTACTGGAAATAGATGTGCTCGGCCAGGGTGGTATAGTCACCACCGATCATCACAGGATTGGTGAAATCGGCCACGGCCTCGATAAAAGCCACCAGGAAGGCGTTGCCCAGGCCGGGCAGCAGCAGCGGCAGCGTGACCGTGGTGAACACCTTCCAGCGGGAGGCGCCCATGTCCCTTGCGGACTCCTCCAGCGACGGGTCGATGTTCGCCAGCAGGCCCTTGAGCATCAGGTAGGTGACCGGGAAGAAGGTCATGGTCTGCACCATCACCAGGCCGTGCAGGCCCTGGATGTTGGCGTTCATCATGCCCAGCAGGTGCCGGGTGATCAGGCCGCGCTTGCCGAACACCATGATGGCCGACAGCGTCAGCACGAAGGGCGGCGACACGATGGGCAGCACCGAAATGATCCTGAACATGCCGTTGAACTTCGTCTTGGTGTACATATCCACATAGGCGAATATGAAGCCGATCAGCGTGGAGAAGAAGCCCGTGATCAGGCCCAGCTGCAGCGTGTTCTTCACGATGCGCAAGAACGCCGCGTTGTGGAACAGGGACACGTACACGTCGAAGGACAGGGCAAAGTTGCCCAGCTTCACCTCGTCCGCCTGGACGAGGGCGATCCTGTCGGCGATGTCCTCGGGGGTGATCGAGCCGCCGGCGGCATTCACCGATTCGACGAACGCGCTCTTCTGGGCGTCGTCCAGCGCGACGAGGGCCGCGTCCATGTCGTTGCGCGCCGCGACCACTTTCTCGTTGTTCTTGCGCGCCTTGTTGTATTCCTTGTAGTAGGTCGTGATCTTCTGCCCGAGGGCACCGAAGGCTTCCGCAGAACCGTCCTCCACCATGGAGGCCTGCTTGGTGAACCACTCGCCGGTTGCCTTGACCTCTGCGATCATGTCGGTCTCGCCCCGGGAAAAGCTCTGTACCGTCACCGTCCAAAGGGGATACACGATGAACAGCAACAGGAAGAGCATAATCACCAGTATCGCAATGACCAGGATCGGATCGCCGAAGAATTTCTTGCGGTCCAGCGCCTTGCTCTTTGCGTTGGCCATTTCCTCACCCACCTCACTCAAAAACAGTAGCTGCTTTGCTTGTAACCGGCAGAGACCGCCTGCCGGGGCAGACGGTCTCCGATTTCAGCCTTGCGCGGCGACGATTATTCCTCAGCGATCTTATCGCTGGAGATGACGCTGTTCCAGGCCTCGATGATCTCGTTCTTGTGGGTGCCGGTCCAATCGGAATCGTAGTCGATCAGCTTGGTGCCCAGCAGGGAGGCGGCGGACTCGGGATCCTGGGCGCCCTCCACGGTCAGGAACTGCAGCGCGCCGACGGTCTTGCCGATCTCCTGGCATTCGGGGGTCAGGGCGAACTGGATGAACAGCTTGGCCTCCTCCAGGTGCTTGCAGCCCTCGATGATGGCGGTGCCGCCCACCTCGTAGCCGGTGCCCTCCTCGGGGCCGATCAGCTCGAAGTTGTCATAGCCGTCCTCGATGTACATCAGGCCGGTGTGCAGGAAGCCGACGCCGATGGCGGCCTCGCCCAGGGCCACGTTGTGGCTGGTGCCGGAGCCGGTCTTGACGTAGGTGGTCACGTTCTTGTCCATCGCGGCGATCATGTCCAGAACTTCCTTCTGCTCGGCCAGGGGCTTTCCCTTGTCGCCGAAGATCTGGAACAGTATGGAAGTGGTCATCACGCCGGTGCCGGTGGCGCCGGGGTTCGCCATGACGATCAAGCCCTCATACTTGGGGTCCATTAGGTCCTTCCAGGACTTGGGCAGGTCCAGGCCACGGGCTTCCAGCTCTTCCTTGTCGCAGATGAAGCCGATGTAGCCGGAGTAGATGCCGAACCAGTAGGGCTCACCCACGCCGAAGTTCTCGGACTTGTAGGGGGCATGCACGCAGTCGGTGTATTCATACAGCAGGCCCTGGTCCGCCGCGGCGATGTAGGGATCCCACGTGCCGCCGTACCAGACGTCGCCCTGGGGGTTGTCGCGCTCCTCGAGAATGCGGTTGTAGCAGTCGTTGCCGCTCATGCGGATGTAGTTCACCTTGATGCCGGTCTTCTCTTCAAAGGCCTTGGCAACCGCGGCTACATGGGGCTCGTCGCAGCCGCCGTACATGTTCAGCTCGCCGCCCTCCAGGGCGCGCCAGTCCACTTCCTCAGCCATGGCGGACACGCAGCCCAGCACCATGACCAGCGCCAGAAGCATAACCAGGAATCTCTTCATCACACGATCTCTCCTTTGAATGAATTCAGCGGGACAACCGTCCCTTAACACACATTATTTTAACATGCCTGTCTGATTCTGTCAAGGGATTTGGTAAAAATATGCCCGATCATCAAAAATGCGGTTTTTATGAACATCAATCATCAATACCCAGCATGTAGCGCAGCACGGCGCGGGCCGCGCCGTCGTGGTCGCAGTCCTCGGTGGTGGTGTCGGCCACCTGGCGAACGGCCTCCACGGCGTTGCCCATGGCCACGGATAAGCCGGCGGCAGCCATCAGCCCGATGTCGTTGTTGCCGTCCCCCACCGCCATCGCCCGCGTCACGGGAATGCCCAGGTGGTCGCACAGCGCCCGCAGGCCGTCATCCTTGCCCGCGCCCTTCGGGGAAAGCTCGTAGCCGATGCCCAGGCAACCGGTGACGCAAAGGTCCAATTCTCCCATCTGCCCGTCAAAGATCGCCTTTTCCGCCTCCGAAGCAAAGTACAGGTTAAACTTGGTCATGGGCTTGCCGCCGGCGTGCCACAGGGCGCGGATGTCCGGCGTGAATATTGACCCCGCCTCAAAGGCTTCCTCGAAGCCGCCAATGTGGTAGCGGGCCATCATGCCGATGTCCCCGGGCTGCACATAGGACTGGTTGCTGATGAAGCACTGGAGCATCACGTCCCGGGGCGCGGCCAGGTCGAACAGCCGCTCGATGACGGCGTCGTCAAGCGTCGCCTGCCGCAATATCCGGTCTGCCCGCACATCGTACAGGCAGCCGCCGCTCTCGTTGATGGCGTAGCTTATCCCCGGCATCCTGGCCAGGTAAGTCCACAACTCGGAAAGGCATCGGCCGGTGCACAGCGCAACCACCTTCCCCGCCGCGTCCGCCCGGTTCAACACATCCCGGGTGAAGGGCGTGATCTCGTGGGTCGAATTCAACAGCGTGCCGTCCATATCCAGCGCCGCCAGGTCGTACAATCTGTCGGTCATGATGCTTATCCCCTCCAGTGCATGATAAGTATATTATCGCAGGTCCGACGCTTTTTTTCAAGGGAAGACGATAAATTCTGATGGTGTTAGTCAGGAAATAGGGTGATAAGTCGGTCGAGGGAGTTCTTTTGGACAGTAAGAGTAGTACAATAGGATTATCAAGAGAGG
>CADBVG010000106.1 GCA_902798105.1 uncultured Eubacteriales bacterium | reverse complement strand
TCCTCTGGTCTTTTGGCCTTGTAAGACGGCTTGGGCTTCATCACCCCATTTCCTGACTAACACCATTCTGATTTGTCGCTCCGCGACAAATCAGAATTTGCCTGTCACCCGCTTTCTTTTTTATACAAGGAAAGCGTTTTTTTATTTGCAAACGGGCACAATAACTGCTATAATCATCATGGTAACCGAGCGAGGGCGGGCAGCCATGCCGCCGGACGCGGAAAGGAAGTGCAAGGTTATGACAAAGAAGAACGCTGAGGTTCCCGTGACCACCGTTGAGACGCTGGAGGCGAAGCTGGCGGTGATGCGCGCCGCGCAGCGGGAATACGGCAAGTACAGCCAGGAGGATGTGGACCGCATCTTCCGGGCCGCCGCCATGGCCGCCAACAAGGCCCGCATTCCACTGGCCAAGATGGCCGTTGAGGAGACGGGCATGGGCGTGGTGGAGGACAAGGTCATCAAGAACCACTACGCGGCGGAGTACATCTACAACACCTACCGCAACACGAAGACCTGCGGCGTGATCGAGGAGGACCCGGCCTTCGGCATCAGGAAGATCGCCGAGCCCATCGGCCTGGTGGCGGCGGTCATTCCCACCACCAACCCCACCTCCACGGCAATCTTCAAGACGCTGATCTGTCTGAAGACCCGCAACGCCATCATCATCAGCCCCCATCCCAGGGCGAAGAAGTCCACCATCGAGGCCGCGCGCATCGTCTACGAGGCGGCGGTGGCCGCGGGCGCGCCGAAGGACATCATCGGCTGGATCGACGAGCCCAGCCTGGACCTGACCAACCTGGTGATGAAGGAGGCCGACATCATCCTCGCCACCGGCGGCCCCGGCATGGTCCGTGCGGCCTATTCCTCGGGCAAGCCGGCCCTGGGCGTCGGCGCGGGCAACGTGCCGGCCATCATCGACAGCAGCGCCGACATCCTGCTGGCGGTGAACTCCATCATCCACTCCAAGACCTTTGACAACGGCATGATCTGCGCATCCGAACAGTCTGTGACCGTGCTGGCCGACATTTACGACCAGGTGCGCGCCGAGTTTGAAAAGCGCGGCTGCTATTTCCTGAAGGGCGACGAGATCAAGAAGGTGGGCAGCACCGTCATTATCAACGGCGGCGTCAATGCCAAGATCGTCGGCCAGAGCGCTTACAAGATCGCCCAGCTGGCGGGCGTGAAGGTGCCCGAGAAAACCAAGATTCTGATCGGCGAGGTTACCTCCACCGATATTTCAGAGCCCTTCGCCCACGAAAAGCTCAGCCCCGTGCTGGCCATGTACAAGGCAGAAACCTTCGAGCAGGCGCTGGACATGTCCGAACAGCTGCTGATGGACGGCGGCCCCGGCCACACGGCCTCGCTGTACATCAACACCACCGAGAAGGAGAAGATGGCGGCCCACGCGGCGCGGATGCACGCCTGCCGCATCGTGGTGAACACCCCCTCCAGCCAGGGCGGCATCGGCGATATCTACAACTTCCGCCTGACCCCGTCGCTGACGCTGGGCTGCGGCTCCTGGGGCGGCAACTCCGTGTCCCACAACGTGGGGGCGCTGGACCTCATCAACATCAAGACGGTGGCCGAGAGGAGAGAGAACATGCTGTGGCTGAGACTGCCCGAGAAGGTCTACTTCAAGCGGGGCTGCATGCCCGTGGCGCTGGATGAGCTGGGCACCGTGATGGGCAAGAAGAAGGCGTTCATCGTCACCGATACCTTCCTCTACCAGAACGGCTACGTCAAGCCCATCACCGACAAGCTGGACCAGATGGGCATCACCCACGCCTGCTTCTGGGACGTGGCCCCCGACCCGACGCTCCAGTGCGCCCAGGAGGGTGTCAAGCAGATGACCTCCTTCGGCCCCGACGTGATCATTGCCCTGGGCGGCGGCTCCGCCATGGACGCGGCCAAGATCATGTGGGTGATGTACGAGCATCCTGACGCCAACTTCGAAGACATGGCCATGGACTTCATGGACATCCGCAAGCGCGTGTACACCTTCCCGAAGATGGGCAAGAAGGCCTACTTCGTGGCGATTCCCACCTCCTCCGGCACCGGCTCCGAGGTGACCCCCTTCGCCATCATCACCGACGCCACCACCGGCACCAAGTGGCCCCTGGCGGATTATGAGCTGCTGCCCAACATGGCGATTGTCGATGTGGACAACATGATGAACCAGCCCAGGGGCCTGACCAGTGCCTCCGGCATTGACGTCATGACCCACGCCCTGGAGGCCTATGTCTCCGTGATGGCCAGCGACATGACCGATGGCATCGCCCTGAAGGCCACCCAGCTGGTGTTCGACTACCTGCCTTCGGCCTATAACAACGGCGCGAAGGACCCTGTGGCCCGCGAGCACATGGCCATGGCCTCTACCCTGGCCGGCGAGGCCTTTGCCAACGCTTTCCTGGGCGTGAACCACTCCATGGCTCACAAGCTGGGCGCGTACCATCACATTCCCCACGGCGTGGCCAACGCGCTGATCCTGACCTATGTGATGCGCTACAACGCCAGCGAGACGCCCACCAAGATGGGCACCTTCCCCCAGTACGCCTACCCGCACACGCTCCAGCGCTACTGCGACGTGGCCCGCTACAACGGCATCGTGGGCAAGGACGACCATGAGACCTTCGACAAGCTCATCGACAAGCTGGAGGAGCTGAAAAAGACCATCGGCATCCCGGCCTCCATCAGGGACTTCGGCGTCAAGGAGGAGGACTTCCTCGCCACGCTGGACGAGATGGTCGAGAACGCCTTCAACGACCAGTGCACCGGCGCGAACCCCCGCTACCCGCTGATGAGCGAGATCAAGCAGCTGTACCTGCTGGCCTACTACGGCAAGGACACCAAGGAAGCCGAGAAGATCTGACGAGAGGGAGGGAAAGACAATGGCAGACAGGCAGATTCTCGAGGAGAAATCCTATAAAACCGTATACCGCGAGGGCAATGTGATCGTCAAGGCGTTCACCCCCTCCCATCCCATGTCCGACGTGTATAACGAGGCCTACATCCACGCCTGCGTAGAGGACGCCGGCGTGCCGGTGCCGAAGCTGCTGGGCGTGAGCATGCAGGACGGCGGCTGGGCCATCTCCATGGAATACGTGGCTGGCAAGACCCTGGAGGAGCTGGCGAAGGAGAATCCGGACAGGATCGACGAGTATCTGGAGAAGCTGGTGGACATCCAGCTGGAGGTGGGCGCGTACCGGGTGCGCCACCTGCGCAACACCCGCCTGAAGATGGAGGACGCCATCAAGGCGATGACCGAGATCGACGCCAGCACCCGCTACGAGCTGCTCCAGCGCATCCACGGCATGGCCCAGCATTCCAAGCTGTGCCACGGCGACCTGGTGCCCAGCAACATCGTCATCAAGGAGGACGGCAGCTGGTGCGTGCTGGACTGGGCCCACGCCAGCGCAGGCAACGCCGGCGCGGATGCCGCCATCACCTACATGCGCTTCTCGCTGGATGACCCTGGGTTCGCGGAGAAGTACCTGCGGCTGTTCTGCAAGAAGGCCGACATGCCCATACAGTACATCCAGACCTGGATGCCCGTGGTGGCCGCGGCCCAGCTGACCAAGCACAGGGAGTCCGAGCGCGACCTGCTGGAGAAGTGGATCAGCGTGGCGGAGTATCAATAATAACAGAACCGACAGCAAGGCGGCAGGCCCACCCGGGCCTGCCGCCTTGCTGTTATACGATTATCTGATAATCCTTTTCTTGCTCAACCGGGGCCAGTCAGTTGCAATGTTAAATAACGATGTCTGTTCAACCTGATGGCATTCGCTGCCGTCCACTGTGTGTTATAACAACCGCCTGCGAATATGGATTCGCGGGGAATGGCGTCATTCATCAAATGGAGCGTGTTTTTGTGAACGACCGGGAGTACATGGCGCGGGTGCGCGCAATGGAGGGCAGGCTTTACCGCGTGGCCCAGGCCATACTGTGGCGCCAGGCCGACAGCGTGGACGCGGTGCAGGAAGCGGTGCTTCGGGGCTGGATGAAAAAGGGCTCCCTGAAGGACCCGGAGCGCTTCGAAGCCTGGCTGACGCGCATACTGGTCAATCAGTGCCGGGATATGCTGCGGCGCAGGAAACGGGAGGACGCGGCGGAGCTCGCCGACATCCCGTCGGAGGACCGGCTGTGCGAGGATTTGCAGCTGCGCATGGCGCTGAAGCGCCTGCCGGAGAAGTACCGCCTGCCGCTGCTGCTGCACCACATGGAGGGCTGGTCCATACAGGATGTGGCGCGGATGCTGAACATCCCACAGGGGCTGGCGAAGTCTCGGCTGTATCAGGCCCGAAAAGCCCTGCGTGCCCTGCTGGACGGAGGTGACGGAAAATGAGGAGACAGGAGTGTTTGAAGCACCTTGACCAAGCGTTCACAGAAGCGCCTCCCGAATTGAAAACTTCTGTTGAAGAGGCATTTCGGAGAGGAGAAGAAGCCATGAATCAGAGACATAAGATCATGACAGCGCTGTCCGTCGCGGCAGCAGTTGCCGTGCTGTGCGCCGCGCTGGCGCTGGCAGCGGGGACGATGCTGAAGCCCAGACGGGACAACGTGGTGGCTGCCCGGGGGAGGGGGGAGAGTACGCCCACGCACACCCCTGTCCCGGAGACAACGCCCCAGCCGGAGCAAGCGCTGTATTATGCGACCAAAGCAGGCCGGTATTACCATATCGACGCCCATTGCGGCGGTATGATGAACGCAATGCCGATCGCCGAATCCGATGCCCTGGACGCCGGCAAGCAGCCCTGCCCGGTTTGCGTGACCGGAGAGGCGGTGTCTGAGGAGTACGGTGTTGAAGGAGAGGCGGTGGCGGAGGAGTACAGTGAGGAAAACGAGGTCTACAATGACAGCCGCGCGGCGGTTTACTACGCGACCATGAAGGGCGCATACTACCACGAGGACCCGCATTGCAGCGGCATGAAAGGGGCGCTGCCCTGGACCTTCGAGGCCCTGTGGATTAAAAATGAACAAGCCATGCGAACCGGGGACGATGGGTATGCGGTCAAGCAGCCCTGCCCGGTGTGCACGGGATGGGACCCGCCGGTGGTCAATGTCTATGCGACGGCGAAGGGTAAATACTATCACATTGATAAAAATTGCTCCGGGATGAAAAGCGCCACGCGCTATTATACGTCTGAATCGGCGGAGGAAGTGGGCAAGGCCCGCTGCCCGGTGTGCCTGCCCGACGGCGACAACCTCTGCTGGGCCACGTCAGGCGGGCAGTATTATCATATCAAACAGGAATGCATGGGCATGAAGGGCGCAAGGATCTGCATGGAAGCGTCGGCGCAGCGCCAGGGAAAGACGCCTTGCCCGGTGTGTTGGAAGGGGGACGGGCGGTATGATCCATAACAGTATCTGATATTGTTCTACCCATACCAATCTCAATCTGAATATGTACAAGCATGCGAGAGCATTTTTCGTCATACCAAGTCGAAGCACCGCAGGATTGTATAGGTTTGGGTTGAGATTGGTATCAAATAAGAAAAAGGAAGATCCTTCGCTTCGCTCAGGATGACAAGCGTTTCGGCGTCATCCTGAGCGAAGCGAAGGATCTTCTGTGACTGAAATATAGTAGAACAGTAAAAGAGGCCATCCCAAATCTTGTGTAAACCTCCAAAGCAGTGTAGAATAAATACATTGCAATGGAGGTTTTAGAATGGCGCGGAAGAAAGACAGAAGC
>CADBVG010000105.1 GCA_902798105.1 uncultured Eubacteriales bacterium | reverse complement strand
CATTACGCCTGCTCCCGTCTGATTCATAACCGCTAGAGTGTTCCCGGGCATTGGTATGCCCTTTTTCAGAGCCCTTGGCAGTTTTGTTTCACAGTAAATAACATTGATAGAAAGAGTCTGTATTGCCATACAACGTAAAGCACTCATTGAGTAATTTCTCTGCTATGCAGTATTCTACCAAATAGGAAAAAGACATATCAACATTCAAACTCTTACTCCAGTGGTAAAGTGAATATAGATAATTACTTATATGCTTATTATCCACCAGTCGGCGAATTTCATATCTAAAAAACTGCATCTCCTTCCGAGTTATTGTATGCACTTGTCTTAAATAACATATGTAAGAAAATGTCGATAATGTATAATCAATCATACGGAATAATTCTTCATCTGTAATGTTTTGCAACTCTTTTCTTTGCGTGCTCTTCTTGATGCTAAATTTACCATCGTAGGTGAAATCTTCATTCCAGTCAATTATATCCATTACAATAGATATCTTATCGTTCTCTCTGGTGTTTTTTATAATATCTTTGACTATTTCTGTCCTTTTATACACAAGTCCTTTATGGTATTGCCATAAAGCAAAGCAGCCACCGATAAAAACAAACACCAAAGAAATAATGCTTACAATAAGGTTTTCATAGCTATAGTCCATCTGGATTTCCTCCAAATTTTTAGTATCTCATGGTCTATATTCTTTCAGATAATTGGGCTGTGTCGCAGTTCAGCGCCTGCGCCATCATTGCCAGTTGATTGATCTGCGCATGATTGATGTTTTTCTGTCGCTGCTCATACTGCTGTATCGTCCTCAACGGCACGCCACTCAACTCGGCAAGCTGCCTCTGGCTCAGCCCATTCTGCTGGCGCAGCATCTTGAGATTGGTTGTAGGCTTAGCTTTCTGAATCAATTCATCCATGTGGTCGCCAAACTGCCGTATATCCATCTCGTGATAAGGATTGTACATCGCCAGTATATCCTTGATTGGCACATAGCGCACGATCACCGCAAAGGACATCCCGGTTTCCCACTGATACCAAGCCAGCGCCCAGCCCGTCCAGTATTCTTCACTACGATCTATAGAGTATCTCGGCTTGACTCTCTCAACCGTCAGTCCGCTGCGTTCGATCACTTCATAGGCAAGTTCAACACCCGATTTCCCTACCAGCGTATTTACATCGCCTTGTTCAAACAGTGTCGCTACGCCAGAACAGATGAAGAGATCAAAGAACACATCAATATCGTAATGCAAATCGTATACGGCAAAGTCGAGCATACGCGCCAGCGCTGCCCGTGCCTTTTCCAAATAAAGCTTATCGTAAGCGCGGATCATCCGCTTTCATCTCCTCGCTCAGAATCTGCGTGACGAACAGTTCATCACGCTCAATACGGTTGCGCTCCACATCGAAGTATTCCCGTCGGGCTGCCTGATCACGCGCCATCTTTTTGATATACCACTCGGTGCTCTCCGCGATCTCATAGCCTTCAAAGATGATTCGCTCGAACGACCTCTTGCTTTTCAAAACAAACTGCTGTCCCAGCTTGCCCAAGTGCATTGCTCGATTAAGCTGACGATAAGAAATCGTACCGTTGATGAAGTCCTGTGCAAACGAGAAATAGCTGTCGTCAGCGCGATAGCCGATCATGCAATCGCAGTCATGGTAGTTGACGCGAAAGGTCTCGAGTAAATATTCCTTTGCCTGATAAGCCAACGGCGAAGCAGCGTCGAACTCACGGTTTTCCAACAGCACCGCCAGCCAATGCAGAATGCAAAACTGGGAATCATTCAAATCAAGAATTTCCAGCCCATCACATTCAACGGTATACTTGTTGGCAAATCCATTGGTATCCTTCCCGACGCTCCATTCCTTGACCATGTCCAGACTGTCCGTGCAGTAAAAACCCCGGCCGTAGTCATTGTACTGCTTCCCACCGCCATAGACCGGCTTTTGTATAATATGATTGGAGCCGTGGTAAATTGTCCGTTTCAAGCAATCACCTTCTCGGCCACATTATACTTCTATAGGAGTACTTTTGTCAATGGTTGTGTTTCCTTAAACATGATTTGGGGCACTAGTGACGTATTGTTTCCAACAGGCGAACTATCCAAGTGCCCCATTCTCTTGAATGATTTAATACCTTGTCCGATCTCTATTTGGCAATTTTGTCTAAAAAAGATGTCTGAAAGCTGTAGCTTTCAGACAAGAAGTGGAGCATACCGGATTCGAACCGGTGACCTCTACAATGCGAATGTAGCGCGCTAGCCAACTGTGCTAATGCCCCAAATCATGTTGTTGTCAACGTTTCTCACATCGAACAGGGAATATTATAGCATGATCACAGTGGAAATGCAATAGGTGGAATTGTAAAATTTCATAAGCATGGAATTGTTGCATTTCATCAGCATAAACATTATCATCAATACATAATCCATCAGCTCGCGTATATAAAAGCATCGGTGTTCATTCGGCATCGTTTCGCGCCTATCGCTGACATCGTCTCGCATCAATCGCAATGATGGTTGTTTTGTTCTTGACAGACATGGGGAGAATGAAATAAAATAGAGTTGGTGGTTTGGGCCCTGTTCCACTGCCAAAGTGAGTATGGAAAGGTTGCGCGTGAAATGGTTCACTGGGTGGGAGGACGACGTCGAATGGCAGCCCTTATAGGGGCACTGCTGGCGCTATGGGCGCTGGCGGTCGCCCTGGCGGAGGACGCACCGCAACAGGCGCTTTTCATCGATTTCACCGTTCAACCCGCCATGATGGTCGCCCCGGGCGACATCAGCATGACCTTTCTGATTGAAAACCGCTCGAACCGGCCTGTGCAGAACATCTACCTCGCCTCCGCCGACGGCCTGCTTTCCGAGCCCATTGGCCAGCTTGGCGCGGGCGAGAGCCAAACGCTGGTGCGACCCCACGCCGTCACCCAGGAGGAACTGGACGCCGGCCAGGTGGTCTATACCATCAGTCACGATCCCCAGGACGAGAGCGACGAAAAGGTGGTCTACACCCTGAATGTGCCCATTGTCAAGGGCGAGCAGCAGCCCGGGGTGGCCTTCACCCGACAGTTCTCGTCCCAGTATGCGATGCGGGACGGGCTGATGACCGTCACCTACAAGATCGTCAACACCGGCAACGTGCCCCTGAGCGCGCTGCGCATCCGGGATTCCCTGGGCGACTTCACCGGGCGATTGGAGCAGCTGGACGTGGGCAGCGCCAAGAGCTTCATCAGTCGCGTGACCCTGGCCGGGGACGACCTGTCCATGCCTGTGCTGGAATACGCGGTCCCCACCGGCGACGAGTTCTCCATCACGCTGGACCCCGCGCCGATCCACATCGCCGACGATCACCTGATCACGTCGTTCTACGTGCGCCAGGCCGAGTTCAACGAGGACGTCGCCGACGCCATATTGATCCTGTCCAACCTGGGCAACGTGGACTATTCCGACATAACCGTGTGGGACGACGTGTACGGTGGCGTCATCGCCGACGAGATCAGCCTGCCCAGCGGCGCCCCGCCCGTGGAGATCCCCTATACCTACCCCCTGAGGGGTGAGGGCGAATACCGCTGGCACATCACCGGCGCCAACAGCGCCGGCCAACTGCTGGACCTGCGCACCAGCACCATCGTGGCCTCCAACGAGCCCGAGAGCCGGAGCATAGACATCAGCCTGACGGCCCAGACCGCCACGCCGAAGATCAACCGGCCCGGGCGGGTGACCTTTGACTTTTCCATACTCAACACCGGCACCGTCATGGCCCGGGACGCCCGACTGTACGAGGTCACCCGGGGCGACATCCGACGGCTGGCCGTGATCCCCCGGGGCGAGCGGGAGCCCACCGTGTTCAGCGCCAGCTACGATGTCAGCCAGGACGCGGAATTCATATTCAGCCTGGAATACACCGACGCCCAGGGCCGCCGCCAGGAGCAGACCACCAGCCCCATTGCGGTGCAAATCGCTTCCGATGGGGTCAACCCCCAGCGCCTGGACGCTGCCGGCGGGGCGGTGGAAGGCGAATCTGTGAAGCTGGGAAGCAACAGCGCCACATTCATCGTGCTGCTTATCATCGCGGGCGCTGCGCTGACGGTGATGATCACGATACTGGTCGTCACCTCCATCCGCACAAAGCGGGAGCGCATGAAGCGTGTAGCCGCCGAAAAACAGCGCATCAAGGCCGAACTGGGTCGGACGGGCTCCATTCCCACCGTTAAGGGCAATCGCCCGCCCCGGCGCTCCGGCGACAATTCCAGAAAGAACAAATAATAATCGCCGCCATGCGGCAAGAGGTGTATAATCATGGATAGCGACAGCACCAGATGGCTGAAACTGCGCAGCGGTTCCGAGATACGCGGACCGCAGCAGCAATTGACCGATGAATGTGCCCAGAAATTGGGCTATGCCTTCGCCTGCTGGCTGGCGGAGCGCCGGGGCCGTACCCCGGACGCGCTGGTGCTGGCCGTAGGCCGCGACCCAAGGGCCTCCGGCGCGCGCATCAAGGCTGCGTTCACCCGGGGCATCACCGCCGCTGACAGCGACGTGCTGGACTGCGGTCTCTGCCCCGCCCCGGCGCTGTTCAAGACCGTGCAGCCGGATTGCGGAAACGCCGACGGCGCGATCATGGTCACCGCCAGCGCGACCGATCCGAATCTGAACGGCTTCCGCTTCATCACCGCCGATGGCGGGCTGAGGGACACCGACGTGGACGATATCCTGCGGCGGGCCAGCGAGGCCGAGGTCCCGGAGCGGCTGGTGGCGCCCCACGACGCCGACGGCATCTACTATGAAAGCCTGCGCGCCGCTGCCGCCCGTTACCTGGAAGACGACGCGCTGAAACCGCTGTTGGGCATGCGCGTGGTGGTGGACGCCCGCTCCAGCGTGGGCCAGGGCTACGTCCACTTCCTGGAATCCATGGGCGTGGAAACTGAGGGCAGCCTGTACCCCATTGAGGATGAAGACAGCATACTGGGCGGTCCGGACGATCCCCAGGCCGTGGAGGCCGTGACCCGGACCGTGGGAAATGTGCGGGCCGACATGGGCGTGCTGTTCAACGCCGACGGCAGCCGCGCCGCCATTGTGGACGACCGCGGCAGACTCATCAACCAGAATCGCCTGATCGCGCTGGCAGCAGCCATGCTGCTGGATGCCCAACCCGGCAGTACCTTCGTCACGGACAGCGTAACCTCCTCGGGCCTGTCGGCGTTCATCGCCGAGTGGGGCGGCATTCACTATCGCTTCAAGCGGGGCTACCGCAGCGTCATCGACGAGGCCAAGCGCCTGAACGCCGAAGGCATCGACTGCCCCCTGGCCATCGAGACCAGCGGACACGCTGCATTCCGGGACAATTGTTTCCTGGACGACGGCATCTATCTGGCCACCCGGGTGATCTGTGAGGGACTGAACCGCAAGCGCGAGGGCCAGAATGTGTTCAGCCTGATCGACGACCTGAAGGAGCCGGTGGAAAGCCTGGAGCTTCGCCTGCCGATGCGTGACCCGGAAGATCCCGCCGCCAGCCAGGAAGTGGTGGAGACGCTGCTGAGCTACACGCTGGACAACCCACGTTGGCAGGTGGCCCAGGACAATCGGGAAGGCGTGCGCATCACCTTCAACCTGGACGGCGGCGTAAACAACGCCTGGTTCCAGCTGCGCATGTCGGTGCACGACCCGGTGATGGTGCTGAACGCCGAAAGCGACGTGCCCGGCGGCGTCAAGCGCATACTGGGCGCGCTGTACACCCTGATCGAGGATACCCCTTCCCTGGACCTTACCCCGCTGAAACAGGCTGCGGGGAAGGGATGAATTGAAGGATCAGGGGGTTAGGGCGTGTTTCTAAAATCGCCGCGCCGCATTTGGCTGGAAACTTCGTTGCAGTTACGGCGTCTTTGCCTGCATTTCGGCGTTACTTTTCCTTGAT
>CADBVG010000104.1:6395-19119 GCA_902798105.1 uncultured Eubacteriales bacterium | reverse complement strand
TGGTGCAAATCCCTGCGGGATTTGTTCCATTCAATGGAAACGGCAGAGGTTTCAACGCTTCTCGGACCCTTTAATCAAAAGAAATCCGCAAGGATTTCCGCCTTCCCTAACACCTAAAACCTATAACCTAAAACCTGAATTCTGATTTGTCGCTCCGCGACAAATCAGAATTTGTAAAGGAGGTCCCTATGCAATACGCACTCATCGGCGCGAAGCTGGGGCACAGCTATTCCCCAGCCATACACGCCCAGCTGGGCGATTACGACTACCGGCTGCTGGAGCAGACGGAGGCGGAATTCATCGACCTGCTCACCCGGCGGGATTTCAGGGGACTGAACGTCACCATTCCCTACAAGGTGCTGGCATTCAACCACTGCGACGCCCTGTCGGACACCGCCCGGGGGGTGGGCTGCGTGAACACCCTCGTGGTGCGGCCCGACGGCAGCCTGTACGGCCACAACACCGACATCGGCGGCTTCATCGCCCTGGCGAAGCACGCCGGGGTGGACATCGCCGGGAAAAAGGCGGTCATACTGGGCAGCGGCGGCACGTCGCTGACGGCCCGGGCCGCGTGCCGGCGGCTGGAGGCGCGGGAGATCGTGGTCGTATCCCGCAAGGGGCCGGTGGACTACGCCGCGCTGTACCGGGATCACGCCGACGCCGAAGTCCTCATCAACACCACGCCGGTGGGCATGTACCCGAACAACGGCGAAGCGGCGGCGGACATATCCCGCCTGCCGGGGCTGACGGGCGTGCTGGACGTGATCTACAACCCGGACAAGACCGCGCTGGTGCTGGACGCCGAAGCCCGGGGTATTCCCGCCGCGGGCGGGCTGTACATGCTGGTTGGCCAGGCCCGGGAGGCCGCGGAGCTGTTCACCGGCCATGATATACCGGAATCGGAGACGGCGCGCATCTACCGCCAATTGCGGGATGGGGCCCTGAACCTGATCCTGATCGGCATGCCCGGCAGCGGCAAGAGCCGCATCGGGCGGGCGCTGGCCGAGCGCATGAACCGGCCCTTTGTGGACCTGGACGAGGAGATCATCCGGCGGGCGGGCAAATCCATCCCCGAGATCTTCGCCGGGGGCGGCGAGGCCGCCTTCCGGGCATTGGAGCACGATGTGATATGCGACGCCTGCAGGGAGAAGGGCCGGGTGATCGCCACCGGCGGCGGCGCGGTGCTGCGGGCGGACAACGTGCGGGCCATGCGCCAGAACGGGCGGCTGTGCCTGTTGACGCGGCCGCTTACCGCCCTGCCCCTGGACGGGCGGCCCCTGTCGAAGAGCCCCGGGGCGCTGCGGGAGATGTGGCAGGTTCGCCAGCCCTTCTATCGCAATGCCGCGGATTTCACCATCGAAAACGACGCCGCGCCGGACGCGGTCGCGGCGCGGATTGAGGAGGCCTTTCATGAAGCTGTTGATCGTTAACGGGCCCAACCTGAACATGCTGGGCATCCGGGAAAAGCACCTGTACGGCGACCGGGACTACGACGCCCTGTGCGCCGCCATCCGGGGCTGGGCGGACGAGCTGGGCGTTGAGGTGGAGCTGTTCCAGTCCAACCACGAGGGGGCCATCGTGGACCGCATCCAGCAGGCGTACTTCGACGGCACCCGGGGCATCGTCATCAATCCCGCCGCCTACACCCACACCAGCGTGGCAATACTGGACGCGCTGAAGGCGGTGCAGCTGCCCGCGGCGGAGGTTCACCTGACCGACGTGAACGCCCGGGAGCCCTTTCGCCATGTCTCCTACGCCGGCATGGCCTGCCAGGCCCACTTCATCGGGCTGGGGTTCGAGGGGTACAGGAAGGCGATGGAATGGATGTTGGAACGGGAAAGCAAGAATTGAAGTAACTGTCCCGCTGTTTCTATAGCTTCTGTGGCGGTTCAGGGGTCGCCATCGTGCCACGTAGCGTAAAATTCTGATTTGTCGAGCTGTTGCGTCAGCCAAAAGCCTTCCCCCGGTGGGGAAGGCCACTTTTGGGGCCTTCGTCAATAGCCCGCCAAATCAGAATTTATTTGACTGTACCCCAACGAAAAGAGTATAATATCATTATGAAACACAGATGGCTAAGGGCGCTGGCCCTGCAGGTGATTGAAATGGCGGCGGTGGGCGCGCTGGTCGCGCTGAGCGAGGGCGCCGGGGCGCTGCCCCGGGCGCTGATGCTGTGGGTTATCGCGCCTGTCGCGGGGCTGTTCACGGCCTGCCAGGCGGTTCGCCGGGGCCTGAACAACTACCTGGCCTGGATACCCCCCGCGCCGATCCTGTACGGGGCGAACCTGCTCATTTGGGGCTATGCCCCGCCCGCAGGTCCGGCGCTGCTGACGGCGCTGACATCCCTGGTGGGCGCGGCGGCGGGCCAGGTCCTGCTGCAACGTCAAAAAAAGGAATCCCATACGCGACAAAGGAGGCGCTGATCCGTGGAAAAAGACCTGATCATGACCTGTGACACCGGCACCACCGGCTGCAAATGCACGCTGTTCAACGTCAAGGGCGAGGCCCTTTTCGCGGTTCGGCGGGGCTACCCCACCCAATACCCCCACCCCAACTGGGCCGAGCAGGACCCGGACGTGATCCTGGAGGCCATGCTGGACGGCATACGCGAATTATTATTGCAGGTGAACCCCCAGCGCATCGCCTGCGTGGGCCTGTCGGGGACGATGAACGGCTGTATTCCCGTGGACGAGGCCGGCATGGCGCTGTATCCGAACATCATCCACTCCGACAGCCGCACCGAGGCGCAGGTGCAGCGCATATTGGAGGTCGTGCCCTTTGACGACTTCTACCGCCTGACCGGCAACCGGGCCGACACCCACTACACGCTGCCGAAGATACTGTGGCTGAAGGAGCATGCGCCCGACGTGTACCGCAGGGCCCGGTGGTTCATGAACATCAAGGACTACCTGTACGGCAGCCTGACGGGCCGCATGGGCTACACCGACTATTCCGACGCCTCGCTGACCATCGCGCTGGACATCAACAAGCGCCAGTGGGCCAATGACCTGCTCAGGGAGCTGGAGCTGGACGTGAACCGCATGCCCACGATATTGAAGGGGCACGACGTGCGGGGCAGGATCACCCGGGACATCTACCGCCGGTGCGGGCTGCTGCCCGGCACGCCGGTGGCCATCGGCGGCGGCGACGGGGCCTGCACCACGCGGGGCTCCGGCGTCAGCGCGCCCGGCAGCGCCTACTGCTACATCGGCTCCAGCGCGTGGGTGGCCCAGCTGCTGGACCACCCGATCCTGGACCCCAAGGCCCGCATATTCAACTGGCTGGACATGGACGGCGAGGATTACCACGTCTGCGGCACGGTGCAGTGCGGCGCGGCGGCCTTCGACTGGTGCCTGAAGAACCTGCTGGGCGGGCATGAGGGCTCGGCGGACATCTCCCTTGTGGAGAACATGGCCCGGCAGGTCGCCCCCGGCGCGGAGGGCGTGCTGTTCCTGCCCACGCTGATGGGCTGGCGCACCCCCTACTGGGACCCGAACACCCGGGGCTGCCTGATGGGCTTCTCGCTGTACCACGACCAGCGGCACATCGCCCGGGCCATCTACGAGGGCATCGCCTTCGCGCTGAACGCCTGCGCCGAGGTGATGGCCGAGTGCGACGCGCCGGTGCGCTCGCTGATGCTGACCGGCGGCGGGGCCCGCAGCGGCCTGTGGCCGGACATGATCGCCGCCATATTCGGCCTGACCACCCAGGTGCACCGCTCCCCCGGGGAGACCACGTCGCTGGGCGCGGCCATCGCCGCGGGCGTGGGCGTGGGGCTGTTCAGCAGCTACGCCGACGCCGCGGGCATGGTCTCCGCCCGCTCCACCCACCCCGTCAACCCCCAGTGGCAGGCGGCCTATAAAAAGGTCTACGCCATCTACGCCGACATCTACGGCCAGATCAAGCCGCTGAACGACCGGATCGCGGGGATGTAGACAGGGAAATTCTGATTTGTCGCGGAGCGACAAATCAGAATTTGAGTGGGCTAGTGGCTAGTGATCAGTGGCTAGTGATTGTAGAAATCCTTACGGATTTCTTTGATTAAAAGTATCGAGAAGCGTTGAAACCTCGGCCGTTTCCATCACTAGCCACTAGCCACTAGCCACTAATCACTAATCACTCAATTCTGATTTATCGAGCCCTGCTCGATAAATCAGAATTTACCCCCACTATCCCGAAAGGATTCCACCTATGCAACACACCTCCGAGGCGCTTCGCGCATGGTTCAGGGGCGTGCAGCCGCTGTACGCCGAGCTGTTCAACGCCGCCCATGTGATGTGCGGCAACTACGACATGGCGGAATACGCGCTGCGCTGCGCCATACTGGACGTTTGGCAGCAGAACGCCGCCGGCGGCATGGGTTTCCGGGAGCGCCTGCGCAGCGCGCTGCGCCAGGAGGCCTTCGCCTCGGCCCTTTCCGACGAGGGGCGGGCGGCGGAGTTCACCTGGCCGGGACCGGCTGAACTCCCGGGGGACAACCCCGTCGGCGTCCAACTGGGCCAGGAGCCGGTTGAAACCCAGCGCCTGGTGATGCTGCGCCACGGCTGCGGGCTGTCCCTGCGCCAGGTGTGCCAGCTGACGGGCACGAGCCCGGGCCAGGCCCGCGCCGAGCTGAACCGCTTCGAGGCCCGCTGCCGCCGTCGGCTCAGGGGGCAGGACCGGGGCCGCGTCGAGGCGCTGATCGCCCGCACCGCCAAGCGGCTGCTGGGGCAGCCAGGGCCCAACATGCCCCAGCCGGGACAGGTCTACCGGGCCTTCGAGGCCGAGGCCAGCGCGGCACAGGCCCCGGGGTTTCGCCTGTGGCGCTTCGCCGGCGGGGTGCTGCTGGCCCTGATGGCGCTGTTGTGCGCCGGGGCATTTTGGCTGTTCGCCGTGCTGGTGCAGCCGGTGTAGAAGAGTACTTTTCCTCCCTTATTTCGACAAACACAGCATTATACCTTGACAATCCCGCCTTTTCAAGTTACTATAATAGCAGGAAAGAAGGTGTTGAACATGGATTACGAAAAATTGGGTGTACGTGTGCGCCAAGAGCGCGAGCACAACAACCTGACCCAGAGCGAGCTGGCACGGAAGGTGGGTGTCACCGGCAGCTTTATCGGCCACATCGAGCGCGGCGAGAAAAAGGCCAGCGTGGAGACCCTGGTGGCCCTTTGCAACGCGCTGGAGATATCCCCATCGGTGCTGCTGCGGGATTCCCTGTCTGACGCGGCCATACAGAGCCAGCTGAACTTCGACGCCGAGAACCAGGCGCTGATGAAGGGCATCCTGCATGTGGTGCGCGAGCACACTATGCGCACCGAATACCGCTGATTCCAAGGGAAAGCCATTAATCCACTGAATTTATTTTTTCTTGACGTTTTTCTTCACATACTGTATAATGATGGTGTACCAGCATGATAAACCGATACCATGTGAAGATGGAGGTTGGGATATGTTTTCGTCCAGATTGCAGAATGAACAGACCGATAACCTGGCCCGCGCGTTCCTTGCGCTGGAGAGCATGGAGGATTGCTACCGCCTGTTCGAGGACCTGTTCACCATCCGGGAGATACAGGACCTTTCCCAGCGGCTGGAGGTAGCCCAGCTGCTCAAGAACCAGGCGACCTATACTGAAATTGTCGAGAAGACCGGCGTTTCCACCGCCACGATCGGCCGCGTGAACCGGGCGCTGAATTACGGCTCCGGGGGCTACCAGCTGGTGCTGGAAAAGGCCAAGGGGAATACGGATAAATGATCGACCTGAACGCATTGAATCCACAGCAGCGCGCCGCCGTCGAACAGACGGAAGGGCCGCTGCTTGTTTTGGCTGGGGCCGGCAGCGGCAAGACCCGCGTGCTGACCTATCGGGTGGCCCACCTGATGGAAAAGGGCGTGGCGCCATGGCACATACTGGCCATCACGTTTACCAACAAGGCCGCCCGGGAGATGGCCGAGCGCGTGCACAAGCTGGCAGGGGAGGCTTCGGAGGACGCCTGGATCTCCACCTTCCACTCCTGCTGCGCCCGCATACTGCGCCGGGACATCGAAAAGCTGGGCTACAAGCGCCAGTTCGCCATCTACGACGAGGACGACCGCATGCAGGTCATCAAGGCCGTGGCGAAGGCGCTGAAGCTGAACGACAAGGAATTCCCGCCCAAGCAGATCCGCGCCGTGATCTCCGACGCCAAGAACCGGCTGCTGACGCCCACCGAATGGCTGAAGGAGTCCGGCGACGACTTCCGCAGCCACAAGCTCTACGAGGCCTACCGGCTCTATGAACAGCAGCTGAAGGGCAACAACGCCCTGGACTTCGACGACCTGCTCATCAAGACGCTGGAGCTGCTCACCGAGCAGCCGCCGGTGCTGGACTACTACCGCGACAAGTTCCGCTACATACTGGTGGACGAGTACCAGGACACCAACGCCGCCCAGTACATGCTGGTGCGTTTACTGGCTGGAGACAGGCACAACCTGTGCGTGGTGGGCGACGACGACCAGTCCATCTACGGCTGGCGCGGGGCGGACCTTCGAAACATACTGGACTTCGAGAAGGACTTCCCCGAGTGCGTGACCATCAAGCTGGAGCAGAACTACCGCTCCACCGGCAACATACTGGACGCCGCCAACCAGGTCATCGCCCACAACCGGGGCCGCAAGGAGAAGGCGCTGTGGACCGAGCACGACCGGGGCGAGCGCATTGCGCTGTACCACGCCATGGACGAGCGGGACGAGGCCGCCTTCATCCTCAAGATGTCCCAAAAGCTGATCCGCAACGGCGACAACCCCGGCAACATCGCCGTGCTGTACCGCACCAACGCCCAGTCCCGCGTGCTTGAGGAGGCCTTCGTGCGGGGCGGCACCCAGTACCGGGTGTACGGCGGCCAGCGCTTCTACGAGCGCAAGGAGGTCAAGGACCTGATCGCCTACATGCGCTGCCTGACCAACCCCGACGACGACGTGTCCACCCGGCGCATCATCAACGCCCCCAAGCGCGGCATCGGCGACGCCACCGTGGACAAGCTGGCGGAGTATGCCGCCGAGAACGAAATGCCGCTGATGTCGGCAGTGCTGGATTATGAAAACGCGCCCTTGAGCGCCCGCCCGAAGAAGCTGCTGGGGGCCTTCGCCGCGCTGATGGTGGACCTGACCGAGCTGATGTATGAGAAAAAGCCCTCCGAATTCGTGGAGGCGCTAATCGAGCGCACCGGCTACGTGAAGGCATTGCAGGAGGACAAGAGCGAGGAAAACGAATCCCGAATCGAAAACATACAGGAGCTCCAGGGCGCGGTGTCCGAATTTGAAAACCTGAATCCCGACGCGGGGCTGACCGACTTCCTGGAAAACGTGGCGTTGGTCTCAGACCTGGACGCCATGAACGAATCCGGCGGCGCGGTGACGCTGATGACGCTGCACTCCGCCAAGGGCCTGGAGTTCAACGACGTGTTCCTGGCCGGCATGGAGGAGGGCGTGTTCCCGCTGACAAGGGCGCTGTTCGACGACGAATTGCTGGAGGAGGAGCGCCGCCTGGCCTATGTGGGCATCACCCGTGCCCGCAAGCGGCTGTTCATCAGCCACGCCCGCACCCGGGCGCTGTACAACACCCGAAACGCCAACCCGCTTTCCCGGTTCGTCACCGAGATCCCCCAGCGCCTGATCATGGAGGGCATGGGCAGCACCCAACCCCGCCGCGTACCACCGCCCAGCACGGGGGGCGGCTGGAACCAGCCCACCCGCTCGCCCTACAACGCCCGCTGGCAGCAAGAGGGCGGGGTGACCAGCACCGGCAGCGCCGAGCTGGACAAAAAGCTGGGCATCGCCGGGGTTCAGAAGGGCACGCCTTCCGGGGGCTTCAACTGGAACGGCGGGCAGGCCCGGGTGGCCTCGGCCGCCGCGGTGTTCCGTGTGGGCGACGCCGTGCACCACCGGGTGTTTGGCCGGGGCGAGGTGACCGCCCTCACCGGACAGGGCGCCGAGCAGCGGGTGAAGATCCGCTTTGCCAACGGCAGCGAGCGCACCTTCTCCGCCGTCGCCGCCCCGATCGTCAAGGTGGAAAAGTAATTGGAAGGTGTTATACTACTCTCAGGTTAAAACAGCGAAATCCGCAGGCTTGCTGGCGGCAAGTCAAGGAGGCTTGACGCAGTCAGGGCGGAAAAGATGCCCACAGAATCGCTGGTTTAAACTGAGAGGAGTATTATTCGGGCAGCAGGGTGATGGTTCCCTCAGTCAGCCTGCGGCTGGCAGCATTCCGGGGGCCTGTCGGCCCGTTCTACGGGACCGGCAGGCCCGTGGCAGGCGGATTTTGGCGAGAACGCCTGCTCTTTTGCCGAGAGACGGATGTGGTCGCTCTCCTGAAAGACAGCACGCAAGCCACCATTACCGCGAGGGACCTACCTCATCCCCCCTGCGGCCCACATCCCCTGCTCCCGCGCTTGCGCCAGGAGAAGGCTTTGGGTCGCGACAGCCGCTATTCCTATTGCCTCGGAATCTCCCCGACAAATCAGAATTTAATACAGAATTTAACCCTAATTTCTACTGAACCCTTATGAAAACTGGTATAATACTGAGCAATAAATATGTGACCGCATTTATACGGTCACAAAATATATTATCAGGAGGGCGAGGATATGGCGATCATTCGAGAAGGTTTGACTTTTGACGATGTGCTGCTGGTCCCCCAGCGCAGCAGCGTACTGCCCCGTGACGTGGATCTCACCGTGCAGCTGACCCCCAAAATCAAGCTGAATATCCCGATGCTCAGTGCTGCTATGGACACCGTGACCGACTTCAACATGGCGATTGCGATGGCCCGCGAAGGCGGCCTGGGCATCATTCATAAGAACATGTCCATCGAGGAGCAGGCCGGCATGGTAGACAAGGTGAAGCGCTCCGAGAACGGCGTCATCACCGACCCCTTCTACCTCTCTCCGGAGCACAGGGTTTCAGACGCCGAGGCGCTGATGCGCAAGTACCGCATCAGCGGCGTGCCCATCACTGAAAACGGCAGGCTGGTGGGCATACTCACCAACCGCGACCTGCGGTTTGAGACCAACTTCGACCAGCCCATCCGCAACGTGATGACCCACGAAAACCTGGTCACCGCGCCGGTGGGCACCACGCTGGAGGACGCCAAGGCCATCCTGGCCAGGCACCGCATCGAGAAGCTGCCCATCGTGGACGATAACTTCATGCTCCGGGGCCTGATCACCATCAAGGACATCCAGAAGAGCCAGAAGTATCCCAACTCCGCCCGGGACAGCCGGGGCCGCCTGCTGTGCGGCGCGGCGGTGGGCGTCACCGCCGATACCATGGACCGCGTGGCCGCGCTGGTGGCCGCCAACGTGGATGTCATCGGCCTGGACACCGCCCACGGCCATTCCGAGGGCGTGCTGAAGGCCGTGGCGCAGATTCGCGCCGCCTATCCCGAGCTGGAGATCATCGCGGGCAACGTGGCCACCGGCCCCGCCGCCAAAGACCTGATCGAGGCCGGCGCGGATGTCATCAAGGTGGGCATCGGCCCCGGCAGCATCTGCACCACCCGCGTGGTGGCCGGCATCGGCGTGCCCCAGATCACCGCCATCATGGATTGCGCTGAGGTGGCCGACAAGTACGGCAAGACCATCATCGCCGACGGCGGCATCAAGTACTCCGGCGACATTCCCAAGGCCATCGCCGCGGGCGCGACGGCGGTCATGATGGGCAGCCTGTTCGCCGGCACCGAGGAAAGCCCCGGCGCCACCGAGATCTTCCAGGGTCGTTCCTACAAGGTCTACCGCGGCATGGGCTCCCTGGCCGCCATGGCAGAGGGCAGCAAGGACCGCTACTTCCAGGAGGGCCAGAAGAAGCTGGTGCCCGAGGGCGTCGAGGGCCGCGTGCCCTTCAAGGGCCCCCTGGCCGACACCGTGTTCCAGCTGATCGGCGGCCTGCGGGCATCCATGGGCTACTGCGGCACCGAGAACATCCAGGCGCTGCGCACCCGGGGCGAGTTCATTCGCATCACCAGCGCCGGCCTGGTGGAGAGCCACCCCCACGACATCAACATCACCAAGGAAGCGCCGAACTATTCGCTTCACGTATAACGGGAATTGAAAAGATCCTTCGACTGCGCCGCAGTCGAAGGATCTTTTATTTGCGTCCCTTCCGGGCAAAGGCAACGCACAGCTCGTGGAGCATCAGGCCGAAGGCGACCATGTACGCGGGCAGCAGCATGAACAGGTATTTCGACCGGCCCTCCAGGCACAGGATGTACAGCGTAGCGCCCAGTATGGCAATCTGCACGACCAGCAGCGCCGACGCCATGGCGTCGCTTCGCTTGCCAGGGCCCCCGGGCTGCGCGCCCCCCCGCCGGAGCCTGGCGGCAATCCCCCAGGCCGCCCACACCATCATGGTCAGCAGCACCGCGTCCCAGAGGACCTGCATCAGCGCCGCACCCGGCTGGTAGAACCTGCCGTTCTTCATGTACACCTCATAGATGAGGTTGCGCTCCGCCTGCCTGCACCGGGTGGTCTGCACGTTGTGGAAATAGCCGTCGTTGTAGGCGGCGTTCAGCTTTTTGACGTAGAACACCACATTTCCCCATAGGCCGCGCTCGCGAATGGACGCCAGCGCATTGGCGATGAAGGCGCGGTTGACCTTCGCCAGGTCCTTGTATTCGTCGATGTACGCCCGCCGGGCTTCTACGTTTCCGGCGTAGACGGTGCCCATTCCCTCGGTATTCTGGCCCACCATCAGCAGGTACTGCCAGCCCTTGGGGTATTTCCCGGGAACATAGCCGTAGCGGGCGCGAATCGGCCCCTGGAGCCTGAGCATGCCCCCGAAGAACAGCGCGAGGCAGAGGGCGCAGCAGGCCACCCGCTTCAGGTTGACCCTGCGAGCTCCTGAGCGCATCCAGCGGATCAGCACGGCGATCCCCACAGCCAGCAACGGTATGACACACGTGATCTTGATAAAGGCGCCGATGGCCGCGCAGGCCACGATCAGCGGAATCTTGAGCACCGGCTTCAGCCCCGTGGTGTACAGCCAGATCACCAGCGCCACGAACACCATGCCGTAGTTGTCGGTGTAGGGCAGGAACGAGCGCCAGGTCAGCGCCAGCAGCAGCTCCGAGACGACCGCCACCGCCAGCGACAGGTTCCTGCGCCGGGTGACATTGTACACCGTCATGCTGACCAGCGCCGCGGAGGCGTTGGCGGCCAGCGCGCCCAGCCACACGATGACGCCCCGCCGGGGAATGAGCTTGTAGATCCACACGAACACGATGGCCATGTTTACGTTGTTCGGGCTGCGCTGGAAATAGGTGAACTTCTTCAGGGAGCCGCCCTCGTGGACGGTCCACGCGGCCTCGGAGATGTTGGTAAAATCGGTCCCCAGCGCCTGGTAGGGCATCCACCGGGAGATGAAGAACTGGAGGATAGCGACGGCGGCGGCAATGCCCAGCAGCGCAAAGGCGAAGCGCTGCCCCTCCGAGGGCCCCGCGCGGCCGGACAGCGCCGGTCTATCCCCCGTTGCCCGGGCATAACAGCAGCAGAAGATGACAAACAGCAGCGCCGCCGCGCCCAGGTAATAGACGATATTGGGCCATGCCACCGTATTGGGGGCTCTGAAGGCGGTGTGCTTGTCCACAATCACCGTCGCGATCATCACGCACAGCATCAGCAGCGCGAAGAGCGCCTCCACGGCGGCATTCAGGAAGTCGCCCACTTTTTTTACGACTTGCATGTTTTACTCCTTTGGGAGTATCTGTTCAGTTATGGCGGCGCAGGCGCCGCCGCTACAATGAATGACGCCTGTAGCGGCGGTCCCGGGCTGCCATAGAAGATGCAGATATATCCGGGGCTGAATAATTACCTTTGGGATATGAGGCGCGGCTATCGCGTCAGCGCATACATCATGATGCCCGCGGCCACGGCGGCGTTCAGGGACTCCGCGCCGCCCCGCATGGGCAGCTTCACCAGCATGTCGGCGGCGGCCCGGGTGGCGTCGGAGATGCCGTGGGCCTCGCTGCCGATGACGAGGACAAACTTCCCGCCGGGGTCCGGATGGCTGTAGAAGTCATCGCCCCGCAGGTCCGATGCGATCACCGACCAGCCCCTGGCCTTGAGTTCTGCCAGCGCGGCGGGCAGGTCGCCCACCGGCGTGTAGGGCAGACGGAAGCCCGAGCCCATGGCCGAGCGCTGCACCTTCGGGGACAGCGGATCGGCACAGCCCGCGCCCATCAGCAAGCCGCCGAAGCCCGCGGCATCGGCGGTGCGCCAGATGGTGCCCACGTTGCCCGGGTCCTGCACGCCGTCCAGCGCCACGATTTTTGCCGGGGCGTTTGAAAGGGGCAGCGGCTCGGGCAGGTCCACGGAGGCGCAGATGCCCTGGGGCGTGCGGGTGTCGCAGACGGCCTCCAGCAGGCTCCGGGGCACGGTATAAGCCCGCGCCCCCGTGGCCTCCAGCTCGCCGGCCAGGTCGGTGAAGTTCTCCTCCGCCAGCACGTCCCGGACGGCCAGGCCGCACTTCCGCGCCTCCCTGAGCATGACCTCCCCCTCCACCAGGAAGCGCCCCGCCGCCGCGCGACCCTTGTGGTCCCGCAGGGCGCGCAGCGCCTTGATGATGGGATTCTTCGCGCTCGTGATGTGGTCCATGTGGTTCTCCTTTTGAGTAGTATATTCTGATTTGTCGCTCCGCGACAAATCAGAATTCAGGTTTTAGGTTTTAGGTTGTAGGTGTTAGGGAAGGTAGAAATCCTTGCGGATTTCTTTTGAAT
>CADBVG010000104.1:0-6373 GCA_902798105.1 uncultured Eubacteriales bacterium | reverse complement strand
CGGCCGTTTCCCTTAAATCAAACAAATCCGTTAGGATTTGGTCCACCCCCTAAAACCTAACCCCTAAAACCTAATCCCTCAATTCTGATTTATCGAGCACAGCTCGATAAATCAGAATTTGTGCGCCTGACAGAAGCACAGCAGCAGCACGGCCTCCGCCCCGCCCTCCAGCAGCGCCGCGGCGCAGGCGTTGGCGGTGGCGCCGGTGGTGCAGACGTCGTCCACCAGCAGCACCCGCTTACCGGCCACGTCGCTGGTCACGGCGAAGGCGCCGTCCAGGTTGTGCAGGCGCTCCTCGTCGCTGAGCCGCGCCTGCTGGCGGGTGTTCCGGGTGCGGGTGATCGCCTCCGCCACGGGCAGCGACATCCCTTCCGCCACCGCCCGGGCCAGCAGCAGCGCGTGGTTGCAGCCCCGCCTGCGCTGGCGGCGGATGTGCATCGGCACCGGCACCACGCAGTCGATATGGGCCGGCTGGAGCCCCGCGAAGGCGGCGACCATCCGTGCCCCCATGGGCTCGGCCAGCCGGGCCACGCCCCGATATTTCAGGTTGCGCACCAGCCCCGCGGCCGGTCCGCCGTAGTGGTAGCCGTAGGCCGCGCCGTCGATCAGCCCGCCCTCGGGCGGCGGCGCGACGCCCACCCAGCGGCTGGCCATCTCCTGGCGGCAGTCCTCGCACAGCCAGTCCCTGTCAAAGCCGGCCTTTGTGCCGCAGCCCATGCACACCGCCCGCACGGGATAGACCAGCCGCACCAGGGCCTTCAGGCCGGATTGAATCTGCGCGCTCATGCGCCGCTCCTCAGCCGCAGGTCCAGGGCGGAAAAGCGGCGGGTAATATGGTTGTTGTCCACCATCGCGCGCACGCAGCCCTCCCGGCCCACGATCACCACAAGCTTCTTGGCCCGGGTGACCGCGGTATAGAGCAGGTTGCGGGTCATCAGCATCGGCGGCCCGCTGACCAGCGGCAGCACCACGGCGTCGAACTCGCTGCCCTGGCTCTTGTGGACCGACATGCAGTAGGCCAGCTCCAGGTCATCCAGCAAGGACTCGTCGTAGTCGGCAACCCGTCCGTCGTCGAAGGCCACCGTCAGCGCCCGGGCCCTGCGATCCACGGCTGTTATATAGCCGATGTCGCCGTTGAACACGCCCTCGCCGTCCTCGCCGTCCCTGCGCCACTCCAGGTCGTAGTTGTTGCGCACCTGCATCACCTTGTCGCCGGGGCGGAAGGTCATGCCGCCGTGGCTCAGCTCGGGGGTGTCGGGCCGTGCCGGGTTCAGCGCCTGCTGCAGGAGTGCGTTCAGCGCGTACACGCCCACGTCGCCCTTCTTCATCGGGGCCATCACTTGGATGTCCCGCAGGCCGTCCAGCCCCAAGTACTTCGGCAGGCGCACCCGGGTCAGCGCCACCACCGAATCCGCCACCTCGGCGGGGGTCTGCCGCCGCTCCAGGAAGAAGTCGGTGTCTCGGTTGCGGATCTCGGGGTACTCGCCCCGGTTGATCCGGTGGGCGTTGACGATGATCTGGCTCTGGCCGGCCTGGCGGAAGATCTCCGTCAGCCGCGCCACCCGCACCGCGCCGGATTCGATCATGTCCCGCAGCACGTTTCCCGCGCCCACGCTGGGCAGCTGGTCCACGTCCCCCACCAGCACCAGCCGTGTGCCGGGGCGCAGCGCCCGCAGCAGCGAGCGCATTAAAAAGATGTCCACCATGGACATCTCGTCCACGATCACCACGTCGGCGTCCAGGGGGTTGTCCTCGTCCCGCTGGAAGCCCTGCTGCTCGCCGTTGTATTCCAGCATCCGGTGGATGGTGCGGGCGGCGCAGCCGGTGGCCTCGCTCATGCGCTTGGCGGCGCGGCCCGTAGGGGCGCACAGCTCCACCTTGCCCCAGCGGCGCATCAGCCGGATAATCACGTTGATGGACGTGGTCTTGCCGGTGCCGGGGCCGCCGGTGATGACGCACACGCCCTCCAGCATGGCGTCCATGGCCGCCTGGCGCTGCTCATCGGACAGGGAAACGCCCAGGGCGTCCTCCTGGGCCGCGATCTGTGAAAGCGCCTGCCTCTCGCTCAAGTTCGCCCGGTGGATGGTCTTTTGCAGCCGCAGCAGCAGCAGCGCGGTCTCGCTCTCGGCCCTGTGGCAGCGGGGCAGGTACACGGCCTCCTCGCCGCCCACGGCCTCGGCCACCAGCTCGTCGTTCATCACCAGGCCCTTCACCACGGCCTCCACCAGCTCGGGCTCGGCGCTGAGGATGCGCGCGGAGGCCCCCACCAGCGACGCCCTGGGCAGGTAGACGTGCCCGGCGCTGTTCGCCGCCTCGGACAGCACGAACTTCACGCCGCTGCGCAGCCGGAATTCCGATTCCCGGCCGAAGCCCAGGCTCATGGCGATCTCGTCGGCGGTATGGAAACCCACGCCGTTGATCTCGTCCACCAGCCGGTAGGGGTTGGCGCGAAGCACCTGCTCGGTCATGTCGCCGTAGGCCTTGTAGACCTTCATGGAAAGGCCCGCGGACAGGCCGTAGTTTTGCAGGAAGATCAGCGTGTTGCGCATGCCGTTCTGGGCCGCGAAGGATTCCGCGATCATCGCCGCCCGCTTGGGGCCGATGCCGTCTATCTCGGTCAGCCGCTCTGGCTCGCTCTCCAGCACGTCCAGGGCCTTCGCGCCGAAGTAATCCACGATCAGCTTCGCGGTGGCGGGGCCGACCCCCCTGATGAGCCCGGAGGCGAGGAAGCGCTCAACGCCGGACTTGGTCTCGGGGCGGGTCGCCTCGTAGGAGGCCACCTTGATCTGCTTGCCGTACTCCTTGTGCTCGGTCAGGTCGCCGTCGAATATGGCGTGCTCGCCGGTGGACAGGAAGGGCATGATGCCCACGGCGGAAATGCGGCGGCGATCCCCGTCCAGCTTGATGGACGCCACCGTCCAGCCGTTCTGGTCGTTGCGGTAGACGATGTCCTCCACCGTGCCCTCGAACTTCGACATGGCTCCTCCTCAGCGCGTGGCGGCGTTCTTTTCATAGATGATCCGCAGGCCCTTCAGGGTAAGCAATCCGTCCATCACGTCGATCACGCTGCTCTCCCCCGCCACCAGCACGGCCAGGCCGCCGGTGGCGATCACCTTGATGCCGTCCACGCCCATCTCTTTTTTCATGCGGTTCACCAGGTACTTGATCTGGCCGATATAGCCGTAGACGATGCCTGCCTGCATGTTGGCCACGGTGTTGCGGCCGATGACGTTCTCCGGCTTCACCAGCTCAAACCGGGGCAGCTTGGCGGTGCGCTCGGTCAGGGCGTCGGCAGCCAGCTTCAGGCCGGGGCAGATGGCGCCGCCCAGGAACTCGCCCTTCGCGGAAATCGCGCCGAAGGAGGTGGCGGTGCCAAAGTCGATGGTGATGCAGGGCCCGCCGTACAGCTCGTAGGCCGCCACGGCGTTGGCGATGCGGTCGCTGCCCAGCTCCCGGGGGTTTTCGTACTTGATGTTGATACCGGTCTTGACGCCGGGCTCGATCTTCATGGGCTCCATGCCGAAGTAGTTGCGGCACATGTGCTCGATGGTGAAGTTGATCTGGGGCACCACCGACGACATCATGATGCCCTCCACCTGCCCCCGGTCGATGCCGTAGTGGTTCAGCAGGTTCATCATCGCCATGCCGTATTCATCGGAGGTGCGGTTGCGGTTGGTGGACAGCCGCCAGTATTCCTTCATCTCCGTGCCGTCGAACAGGGCCGTCTTCATATTGGTGTTGCCGATGTCCAGCGTCAGTATCATGGTTTCACTCCTCTTCGTTCACGCAAAAAACATGGGCTGTCTCAAAACGACGCAGTCGCGATTACACACGGTTGTAGCGGCGGCGCCTGCGCCGCCACGATGGCAGCCTGGAGGCCGCCGCTACACTCGCACACGCTCCAAGGCACGTTTGAGACAGCCCTTTTCACACTATTTCCGCCTGAAGAACCCCGCCTTTTCCAAAGCCGAGCCCACTGCGCCGGTCAGCACCGTGGAGACCAGCATCTCCACCAGGCCGTTGATGCCCACGGCGGCCACGATGTAGGTCAGCATGCCCCGGCCTGCCATCGAGTTCTGCATGTACTCGGTGTTGCCGAACAGCCACACCAGAGAGGTCATGAACAGCAGCGTATTCAAAAACGCCGCGAAAAAGCCCGTGACGGCGCAGGCCACATAGACGTTGGTCCGGGGCCTGAGGAAGCGGTAGATGTAGCCCAGCAGCAGGCCGTCGATCAGCCGCGGGAAGAAGCGCTGCACGAAGGCCAGGAAGGGGTTGACGCCCACCAGCACCGCGCCCATGCCGGAAAAGCCGCAGATGCCGAAGCACTGCAAAAAGCTGATGAGGCCGAAAGCCCCGCCGATGATCGCGCCGCCCAGAGGGCCGATGGCGATGGCGGCGATGGCCACGGGGATCATGTTGAAGGTGATGGACAGGCCGGCCGGCTGGGGGATGTTCACATAGGCCAGCACGATCAGCACGGCCACCAGCAGCGCAAGGAGCACAAATTCACGGGTCGAGAGTTTCTTCATCTTTCATTCCTCCGTTCGAGTTCGCTTGGGATACCCTACAGAATTGAATTGCCCGGCCAAATCCTGTTCGGTTCCCGCCACGGGATACCGACAATGGACCGACCGGGACCATTATAGCATATTTAACGCTTAATGAACGGTATATCGTGTTAAAAAAGGGTGTAGAGAGGATTGGGAAATCCAGATTTGTCGCTGGGGCGACAAGTCTGAAACAACAATTTACTTGTAAACCGGCACAAATCATATTATAATGATCGCATAATCGGGATTGATCCCGATCAACAGACGATACGGGGAGGTGGCTTACATGATCACCTATCAGGGTCAGCAGGACCACAGCGTGCGGGAATTCATGCGCGGTGGCAAGAAGCAGGTGCAGCTGACCAAGTTGGTTTCCCAACTGCCCGGGAACATGCGCATGTTCAATGTGTTGACGCTGATTCCCGGCGCGTCCATCGGCTACCACGTACACGAGAACGAGACCGAGCTGCTCTACTTCCTGGAGGGCAACGGCCGGGTGCAGGACGACAACCGGTTCTTTGACGTCAGCGCGGGCGACGCCATGGCCACCCCCAGCGGCCACGGCCACAGCGTCGAGAACACCGGCGACACCGACCTGGTCATCCTCGCGGCCATCGTGCTGGATTGACTAAAAAGAATCTTCGCCCCGTTCTGTATGGCTATGCTACGGCAAGAACACGTCATACGGAACGGGGCGAAGCTTTTTGCAATTGCGCGTATTGCCCTGTTATACTGCCCGGTACAATGTCATCAGCTGAAGGAATTGGTGGTTACTGATACTGTTTTCAATACTCCTGCACATCGCTATCCTGCGGCACGACTCCGCTTCGCTCAAGATGACAGGCAAGATGTGCAAGTAAGAAACTGTAACGAAACAAGTTGTGCGGATTGGTCAGGATGAATTCGACCCTGCAAGGCGGAGGAGGGAGGCGTGCCGGGGCACGGTGACCGACGACAACGCAGCAGGAGCGGATTCAGACAAGCAGGATGTGCAAATTACTTCGTGAAAGTTCCTAATTTCATGAAAACGCCCGAGGATGATCACCAGTCGATATAGCTGGAATCCACATAGCCATAGACGCCGTGGTCATAGGCCATGGTATAGCCGTCCTCATCCCATTCCACGTTCACATAGATGCGGTCGCCGTCGTAGAACTTATGGTCGTACATGAACGCGCCGCCCGGCTTCTTCTGGAACACCAGCGCGCCGCCGCCCCGGATGCGCACGGTGCGATACTCGTAGTAGTCCAGGTCCCAGGCGTCGTCGGGGCCGTCGTCATCATCGCCTTCATCATCGTCGTCATCACCGTCGTCGTCCTCCCAATCGATATAGCCGGCGGGACTCGCGGTAATCCCGGTTGACGAAGATCTCGTCGCCATCATAGAACTTATGGGCGTTCATGAAGGCGCCCCGGGGCGTCCTCTGGAACACCAGCGCCCCGCCGCCCCGGATGCGCACGGCGCGATGGACAAAGTTGTCCAGATCGTGCACGTCGTCGCTGCCGCGGCTGCCGCTGCCCCAGTCGATGTAGCTGGCATCGACGTAGCCGTAGTCGCCGTTCTTATAGGCGATGGCGTAGCCGTCCTCCCGCCAGTCCAGGTTGACGAAGATGCGGTCGCCGTCGCTGAAGGAATACTCCGACATGAACGAGCCGCCGGGTTTGGACTGGAACACCAGGTTGCCCCTGCCCCGGGTTTTGACGGTCCGGTAGCCGAAGTTGTCCAGGTCGTACTTGTCCGAGGCCATGGCCGAGCCGCAGAGCAGCAGGGCCGCCAGCAGCAGCGCGATGATTCTCTTCATGGCGTATTCCCCCATTTAT
>CADBVG010000103.1:19478-24245 GCA_902798105.1 uncultured Eubacteriales bacterium | reverse complement strand
CGAAGGTTTACTGGCGGTAAATCGAGAAATCTGCAAGCAGCAGATGTCGGAAAAGGCACCGCCAGATGTGCCGCCGTATTGTGCGGTATTTCCTTAAAGGGATTGAGAGACATCGAAACCTCTGCCGTCCCCCTTGAATCAAAACAAATCCCGCAGGGATTTGAACCACCACTAGCCACTAGCCACTAGCCACTAGCCACTAGCCACTAGCCACTAGCCACTAGCCACTAATCACTAGCCACTGACATCAGATTTGTCGCCCCGTGACAAATCTGATGTCACACATGCCGCGTCCCCATTCGGTCGTGGCTTCGCATGACCTGGCTGTAGAGGGCGTGGCCTCGGGCGGGTCTGGCCGGGGCGGGGGGCTGTACCGGGGCGGGGGATTGCGCCGGAGGGGAAGATGGTATCGGCGTTGGTGTCGGGGCCGGGGTGGAAGATGGGGTCGGGGCCGGGGATTGTGCGGGGGACTGTGCCGGAAATTGCGCCCGGGCGGGGGCGGGGGCCGGAAGGGGGATGTCGCGGCCCTGCCGGGGCAGGGCGGGCCGGGCCTTCTGGCGGCGTATGCGGCTGAAAATCTGGCTGGGATGGTCCAAGATAACCCCTCCTTTGCAGAATTGCGTCGTAATTATATGCAAAATCGGACGGGAATGACCATTTCAGGGCCAATCGTAAATATTTTTGGGCATATCCCCCTTGCCCCTTGCAACGGGGGGCGAATATAGATATAATTGATGTGTATAGTTATGCCCAAATTGATTTTTTACTGGCATGGATGAGAGGCGGTAACGCTATGAGCAACAAACGGGATATCGAACCTTCCCTGGACTATTTTGAGTTGCGGCGGAAGCACGAGGAATATAAAAACAGCCAGCGGCAGAAGAGCGCCCCCGTGGCGGAGAGCGCGCCGGAGGTCGAAGCCGCCCCCGAGCCCGCGCCGGTGGTGCAAGCGGCCCCCGCGGCGGAGCCCGTGCGGGAGGATGCGCCCGCGCCGCAGGCCGTGGAGGCCCCCGCGGCGGACGCGCCGGAGGACGCCGCCCCCGCGGATCAGGGCCCGACCGACGGCCTGGACCTGTCCGACTCGCTGGACGACGCGAGCGCTGACGGCGATGCCCCGCAGGACGAGCTGGCGGACGACGGGTTTGTGGAAGATGAGGCGGACGGCGGCAATCCCAATCCCTTCGATTCCTTCATCCACGCCTTCAAGGGCATACGTGGCAAGCTGTCCGGGCGGTTTGGCCGCCGCAGGCAGGATGACGACGTCGATTACGACGACGGGCCCCTGGACGACGACGCTCCCGTGGACGAAAACGCGCCCCTGGAGGAGCGCCTGGTGGACGAGCTGCCCGCCGAGGCGGGCGAAGCCGAACCCGTGGGGGGAGAACCGGCGCCGGCGGCAGTCGCGCCGGCGGAGGACGCCCCCGTCGACGGCGCCGCGGTGGAGGATATCTCCGAGGAAGCGCCCGCCCTACAGCCCCCGCGCAGGACGCTGGCCGACGACGCGCCCGCGCCGCGGGACGGGGACTTCGACGAGGACGAGGATTACGACGAGGACGACGAATACGACGAGGACGACAGGCCGGAGCGCGTGAGCCGCTTCAAGAAATTCCTGCGGCTGTTCGTCGTGCCCATCAGTGAAGAGGAACGCGCCGCCGACGATATGTCGGAGGACGAGGACGACGAGGACGACCAGTATGAGGACCGACCCGACGAGGGCGACCGGCCGGCGGAGGACGTCGGCTGGGCCGAACCGGCAGCGCGGCAGGAAAGCGCCCATGGCGGGGATGCGGCATGGGCCGCGCACCGGGTGGAAGAGAATGAAGGAGGACCTGACATGAGCGATCTGAACAACGTGAATACTGAAGTGACCGACGCGCTGGCCGCTGGCATCGAGGGCACGGGCATGAGCCGCCGCGAACGGCGCGAGCTGGCCCTGCGCCTGGCCGCGGAGAAGGCCGCTGCCGAGGCCGCCGCTCAGGCCGCGACCGCCAAGGAGGATGAGGTTCAGGCCGCCGACGTGGTGGCCGAAGTCAACGCGCAGGAGGCCGGTGAGGTTGTTCAGGCCGCCGGAGGGGATGAGGTTCGGCCCGCCGCCGAAAAGGCGCAGGAGCCCGCCCTGGAGGCGGACAGCATCGAGGACGTGTCGAAGGGCATCGTGAACATCGAGGCCGCAAGGGAAGGGGTAGACGTCGTCACCGACGAGCCCACCCGGGAGTACAAGGCCGTCTCCAAGGCGACCCTGGACGACCTGATGAACGACAAGGACCTCAAGGACGAGGATGACGGGGACGAGGACGAGGAGGACGAAAAGCCCGCCCGCCGCGGCCTGTTCGGACGCCGTCGCAAGGCCCGGGACGACGACTACGACGACGATGATGACGACGACGAGGACGACGAGGACGACGACGAGGAAGAGGATCGCCCCCGCCGCGGCCTGTTTGGACGCCGTCGCAGGGCCCGGGATGACGAAGACGACGATGATGACGATGATGACGACGACTACGACGACGACGAGGACGACGAGGACGACCGGCGCGGCCGGAAGTCCCGCCGCGGCCGCCGTTACGACGAAGATGACGAAGATGACGATGATGACGACGACTATGACGAGTACGACGACGATGAGTATGACGACGACTACGACGACGAGGACGATCGCCCGTCCTTCGGCCATGTGCTGCTTGGCATCCTGAAGGGATTCCTGACTGCCGTGATGCTGCTGCTGTTCGTGGTGGTCGTGCTGAACGTGTTGAACATATTCAATGTGGTGAACCTGAGCGGCCTGGCCAGTCGGCTGCCCACCCGCATGGCGGCCATCTTCCTGCCCAGTGAGGGCATGAAGCAGCGCATGAACGTGGAAGCGCCCGCCGCCATCCCCGCGCCGGTGGCCGAGGGCCAGCCGCTGACCCCGCAGGCCCCCGTGGAGCAGGCCCAGCCTGAGCCCGTGGCCCCGGTGGAGCAGGCTCCCGTGGAACAGGCGGCTCCCGAAGCGGAAGCGCCCGTGGCCAACGAAGCGCCCGCTGAGGCGCCCGTTGAGGAAGCGCCCGCCGAAGCGGCCCCCGAGGCTGAAAGCGCCGGCGAGGCCGTGGGCTGAGTGATGATGTATGGCATCGCAGGAACGCCGGCATGGCGTTCCTGCGATGTTTGTTTAGAACCGGATATGGAGGAGACAGTATGAAATATATCGTTGCGCTGGACCAGGGGACGACCAGCTCCCGGGCGGTGGTGTTTGACGCGATGGGGCGCATGGTGGCGGCCCACAACATCGAATTTCCCCAGATCTACCCCCATCCGGGCTGGGTGGAGCACCGGCCCCAGGATATACTGGACAGCCAGATCACGTCGCTGAAGCTGGCTGTGGCCCAGGCGGGCATCGACGCCGCCGACATCGAGGCGGTGGGCATCGCCAACCAGCGGGAGACAACGCTGCTGTGGGACCGCAAGACCGGCGAGCCGCTGTGCAACGCCATCGTGTGGCAGTGCCGCCGCACCGCGCCTTTGGTGGAGCGGCTGAAGCAGGACGGCCTGGGCAACATCCTCCGGGACCGCACCGGGCTGGTGCCGGACGCCTATTTTTCCGGCACGAAGCTGCAATGGATGCTGGACGGCATTCCCGACGCCCGGGAGCGGGCCGCGAAGGGCGAGTTGTGCTTCGGCACGGTGGACAGTTTCCTGGCCTGGCACCTGACCGCCGGCCACGTGCACGTCACCGACGCCACCAACGCCTCCCGCACGATGCTCTATAATATCCACGAGCAGCGTTGGGACGACGACCTGCTGCGGGCCATGGACATCCCCGCGGCGCTGCTGCCCGAGGTGGTGGACAGCTCGAAGGTGGTGGGGATGCTGGACAAGGCCATATTGGGGCGGGAGATCCCGCTGGCGGCCATGGCCGGGGACCAGCACGCCGCGCTGTTCGGCCAGGGCTGCTTTGACGCGGGCATGTGCAAGAATACCTACGGCACGGGCTGCTTTGTGCTGATGAATACCGGGGCGGCTCCGGTGCGTTCCACCCACAACCTGATCACCACCATCGCCTGGCGCATGGATGGCAAGCCGGTATACGCCCTGGAGGGCAGCGTGTTCGTGGGCGGCGCGGTGGTCCAGTGGCTGCGGGACGAGCTGGGGCTGGTGAAATCCGCCGCCCAGACCGAGCCGGTGGCGCTGGAGGTGCCGGACAACGGCGGCGTGTACTTCGTGCCCGCCTTCACCGGCCTGGGCGCGCCCCACTGGGATATGTACAGCCGGGGCACCCTGGTGGGCCTGACCCGCGGCGCGAACCGCGCCCACATCGTGCGCGCGGCGCTGGAATCCATCGCTTACCAGTCCGTGGACGTGATCAAGGCCATGGAGTCCGACGCCGGCATCGGGACCGTGATGCTGCGGGTGGACGGCGGGGCCAGCGCCAACAACTTCCTGATGCAGTTCCAGGCGGATATACTCAACGCCGAGGTGGTGCGCCCCACCGTGATCGAGACCACCGCCATGGGCGCGGCCATGCTGGCCGGCCGGGCCGTAGGCCTGTGGAGCGACGGCGACCTGCGGGGCTTGCAGTCCGTGGACCGGGGGTTCAGCCCCGCGATGGACGAGGACCGGCGCGCCGCGCTGCTGCACCACTGGCGCCGCGCCGTGGAGCGCAGCAAGGGCTGGGCCGAGGGGAATCAGGAATAAATTCTGATTTGTCGCTGAGGCGACAAATCAGAATTTGAGTGGCTAGTGGCCAGTGATTAGTGGCTAGTGAAGGAGGAAATCCTTGCGGATTTCTTT
>CADBVG010000103.1:16468-19420 GCA_902798105.1 uncultured Eubacteriales bacterium | reverse complement strand
AACAAATCCCGTAGGGATTTGCTCCACCACTAGTCACTAGCCACTAACCACTAATCACTCAATTCTGATTTATCGAGCACAGCTCGATAAATCAGAATTGTATTTTCAGCCATCAAACCTCCATCACGCAGCAGCCGGTGGGGGTGTTTTTCGTGATTTCGACCGCGTTGGGCAGCCGCTTTGCGCCGGTGAGGCGGACGAATTCGGCCTCGTCGGTGATGTTGAAGTTGCAGTAGCGGTTTTTGAAGTGCATGGCGATGGCGCAGCGGGGCTTGAAGGCCTCGATCAGCTTCACCGCTTCGGGGGTGGTGATGGTGAAGGTGCCGCCGATGGGGATGAGCATCACGTCCAGGCCCGACAGGGCGGCCTTCTGTTCGTCGGTGTCGGGCATGTGGCCCAGGTCGCCCAGGTGGGCGACGCGCAGGCTCTCCGCCTCGATCAGGTGGATCAGGTTTTTGCCCCGCTTCGCGCCCCGGACCTCGTCGTGGAAAGACGGCACGGCGGTGATCTTCGCGCCGCAGGCCTCGTGGGCGCCGGGGGTGTTCAGTATTACGGGGTCGCCAGTCACGGCGGCGAAGTAGTTGTGGTCGAAGTGGCCGTGGCTGGACAGGACCGCGTCTGCCTTCACGCGCAGCGGGGGATAGCCCACGGTGTCGTCGTAGGGGTCGGTGACGATCACGCCGCCGGGCAGCGTCAGTTCAAAGCAGGAGTGGCCGAGCCATTTCAGTTTCATCGGGATTGCACCTCCAGTTCGTGGTCGAGCAGCGCGCAGGCGTACAGCCCGCCGCCGGGGGGGTTGGGAGTTATGAAGTCGCCTGTATCGCGGGTCGCTTCGGGCGGGCGCCGCATCGGCACCCCTGCGGAAGGATCGTCGGCGGGCGGCGGCAGCGTGGCCCGGTTTTCCCGCAGGCACTGGGCAGCCCGCTGGCGCAGCAGGCGGTCGAAGCGCGTCGCGCCCTCGCCGCCGTCCAGGCAGCGCAGACCCAGGGCGAACAGCTTCAGGCTCGCCCCGTCGGGGGAGATTCCCCGGAAGCGGATGAGGCTGCGGCACAGGTCGTCGGGCGGGTCGGGGGTTGCGGCCTCCAGCCGGGTCAGCCAGATCCCCGCGGGCCACAGCCGCAGCAGGCCGCCGCTGCCGACGCAGGTAAATCCGGCTTCGCGCAGCAGGGCGGCCCGGTCGGTGCGGGGGTCGATGCGGGGGGCATTGGTGATGAACAGCGCGTCCCCCCGGTCCCGGCGCAAAAAGGCCCCCGGGGGCAGTGCCGCCGTTGCCGCCGCGCGGAGCAGGTCGGTCAGGTTATGCATAATCCATCAGGGCCTCCGGCAGGGCGTCGATCAGGTCCTCGGCACACATGCCACGAACGCCCAGCTTCGCCGCGGCAATTTCCCCGGCGCGGCCGTGGAGCTCGCTGGCAAAGGCGGCGCATATGGCCAGGTGGGTGCCGACCAGGGGCGCGGCGGCGGCATACTGGGCCATCAGGCCGCCGGTAAGGCCGGTGAGCACGTCGCCGCTGCCGCCCTTGGCCATGCCCGCGCTGCCGCTGGCGCTGAGCCAGGGCGTGCCGTTCACCGGGATGACGGTCGTCGCGCCCTTGAGCAGCGCCTGGCAGCCCAGGCCGTTCAGGGCCAAGGCGTCGGCCAGCGGGTCGGTCAACCTGCGGCCCAGCAGCCTCGCCGCCTCGCCGGGGTGGGGGGTGACCAGGTGGTGGGGGCGCAGCAGGGCCTTCAGGGTGGGATCTTCGGCAATCAGGTTCAGGGCGTCGGCGTCGAGCAGGGCAGGAAGGCCGCATTCCAGCAGCAGCTTTATGACCTCCGGCGCAGCCCGCCGGGACAGCCCGCAGCCACAGGCCACCGCGTGCTTGCCTGCGAGGGCGGGCCTTAATACGTCGACGGCCTCCGGGGATATCGCCCCGTCCTTTTCCGGCAGCGGCAGCGCCATGGCGCAGGGGGCCAGCGTCTGCACGACGGGTACGATGGACGCGGGGCACGCTACCGTCACCAGCCCTGCCCCGGAGCGCAGCGCGGCCCGCGCGCATAGCGCCGCGGCCCCGGCCATGCCCACTGAGCCTGCCACGATCAGCAGGTGTCCGTTTTTGCCCTTGTAGGCGTTGCGGGGCTTGGGCGGCAGGCCGGAGAGGGCGCTGACCCGATCTACCAACGCGGCCATGCCCTCGGGGAAGAAGGCGTCGGGAATGCCGATGTCGGCCACCTCGATTTCTCCGCACACGTCCAGCCCGTCGGCCAGGGCGTGGCCGGTCTTTTCAAACTGGAACGTGACGGTCAGGTCGGCGACCGCGCAGGGCTCGAAGGCCGCGCCGGTCAGGCCGTTCAGCCCCGAGGGGATGTCCACGGCGACGGTTTTCGCGCCGAGGAGCCGCTCGGCGTTCATGCGGCGAATCAGGTCGGCGGCAGGGCCTTCCGGAGCGCGGGACAGGCCTGTGCCGTACAGGGCGTCCACCCAGATATCCGGCGCGGGGGCGTCGGCGTCGGGGGAAAGCTCCGGGATGCCCATGGCCAGGGCCTTCTCCCGGTTGGCGATGGCGTCCGGGGCCTTCGCCGGGGCGGCGGGGAACAGGGCGCACTTGCCGCCGATCTTCGCGTACATCCGGGCGCAGGCGTAGCCGTCGCCGCCGTTGCCGCCGGGCCCGCAGGCAAAGTACACGGTTTTCTCCAGCCCGTAATGGCGGGCGATGGCCACGTTCAGCGACCGGGCGGCCACTTCCATAAGCTCGATGGACGGCGTGCCGGTCCCGGCGAAGCAGCGCTGCTCCATGGCGCGCATCTGGCTTGGGGTGATGAGTGGTTTCATAGATACCTCTTTTAAATTGCGCTGAAAATTCTGATTTGTCGGGGAGTTGACGAAGGCTCCAAAAGTGGCCTTCCCCCGGTGGGGAAGGTGGATTTCGGTGAAAACGCTTGCGTTTTTGCCGAAAGACGGATGAGGTCTTCGAC
>CADBVG010000103.1:14363-16445 GCA_902798105.1 uncultured Eubacteriales bacterium | reverse complement strand
GGCGCGAGGCGTAACGTTAGGGGAGGACCTCATCCGTCACGGCTTCGCCGTGCCACCTTCCCCACCGGGGGAAGGCTTTTGGCTGCCGCAACGCCCCGATAAATCAGAATTTGTATACAACCGCACAGTTACTCCGTTTCCAATATCGCCGTGGCCGCGGCCATGCCGTTTTCGTGGGTGATGGACACCCAGGCGGTGTAGCCCCCGCCGCACAGGGCGCGGGCGCGGTCGTGGGCCTTGCCGGACAGGGCACAGCGTGGGCAGCCGGCGGCGTCGGGGATGATTTCGATGTCGGAAAGACTGATGCCGACGAGGCCCGTGCCCAGGGCCTTCGACACGGCCTCCTTGGCGGCGAATAGCCCCGCGGCGATCTCGCCCCGGCGAATGTCCGAGGCGGCGCGGATGCGTTCGGCCTCGGCGGTGGTGAACACCCGATCCACGAAGCGGGGCCGTTCGATGGCCTTCTTCATCCGCTCGATTTCGCACAGGTCCAGCCCGATGCCCGCGATCATGGCGATACCTCCCGGCTCAGATTCTTCAATCCACCCGGGATGACAGCACTCCGCGCCGCTGTCATTCTGAGCGGAGCGAAGAATCTTTTCAAATCCCGGCGGAATTGCGACTTCCCGTTTAATATTATAGCACATGGATGGGGTTTTGGACAGTTTTTCTTGTAAATCGGGGAGTAAAAAGGTATACTAAGGTCGGATATGTAGGGAGAAGGGGAAATTCTGATTTATCGAGCAGGGCTCGATAAATCAGAATTGAGGGATTAGGTTTTAGGGGTTAGGTTTTAGGTGGTGCAAAAGAAATCCGCAAGGATTTCCACCTTCCCTAACACCTAAAACCTATAACCTAAAACCTGAATTCTGATTTGTCGCTCCGCGACAAATCAGAATATATCGTATCAACTCAACGAAGAAAGAGGTCAATCCATGCAGGTTACGCAGCGTTTCGCCCAGCTGTTGACGAAGAACGTGGGCAAGGTGATCGTGGGCAAGGAGGATGCCATCGCGCTGATCATGGTGGCGATACTGTGCCGGGGGCATGTGCTGATCGAGGACGTGCCCGGGGTGGGCAAGACCACGCTGGCCAGCGCCCTGGCGCGGTCGTTGGACTGCTCGTTCAAGCGCATCCAGTTCACGCCGGACATCACCCCCAGCGACATCACCGGCTTTTCCATCGCCAACTTCAAGACCGGCGAGCTGGAATACCGCCCGGGCATGATCATGAGCCAGATCGTGCTGGCGGACGAGATCAACCGCACCTCGCCCAAGACCCAGTCGTCGCTTTTAGAGGTGATGGAGGAGGGCCAGGTTTCGGTGGACGGCGTGACCTACGCCATGCCCCGGCCCTTCATCGTGCTGGCCACCCAGAACCCGGTGGACTTCGTGGGCACCTATCCGTTGCCCGAGGCCCAGCTGGACCGCTTCTTCATGCGGGTGTCCATCGGCTATCCCACCCCCCAGGAGGAGGCCGAGATCCTGGAGCGCTATACCACCGGCCAGCGGCCCATGGAGGACCTGAAGCCCATCTGCGGCAGCGCCGACATCATTCGCCTCCAGGAGGAGGTGGAGAAGGTGTACGCGGCCAAGGAGCTGCGGGTGTACGTCTCCGCCATCGCCGCCGCCACCCGCAAGAGCGGGGCCTTGCAGCTGGGGGTGTCCACCCGCGGGGCGATATCGCTTTTGCGGGCCGCCCAGGCCTACGCCCTGCTGGACGGGCGGGACTTCGTCAAGCCCGACGACGTGCAGCGCATGGCCGAGCCCGTGCTGGCCCACCGGCTGGTGCTCTCCCCCGAGGCGCGGATGCGCAACATGACCGCCCAGAGGGTGCTGGGCAACGTGATGGGGAACGTGCAGGTGCCGGTGAAGGCGAAATGAGGAATGAGGAATGGCGGTACAAATCCCTGGCGGGATTTGATTGAATAAAAGAAATCCGGTAACTGTTCAGTCGCAGGTAAATTCTGATTTGGAGAGCTGATGACGAAGGCCCCAAAAGTGGCCTTCCCCGGTGATTTTTCAAGTCCTGCGGAATTGAAAAATCAGTTTCGCCTATGGCGAAACCGGAAATCCCTCAGGA
>CADBVG010000103.1:0-14333 GCA_902798105.1 uncultured Eubacteriales bacterium | reverse complement strand
CGTCTATTTCAGCAAAGGCGCGAGGCGTAACGTTAGGGGAGGACCTCATCCGTCACGGCTTCGCCGTGCCACCTTCCCCACCGGGGGAAGGCTTTTGGATACCGCAACACCTCGACAAATCAGAATTTGTGTCATGGACTGAACAGTCACGAAATCCGTTAGGATTTCCTCAACAATTCCTCATTCCTCATTCCTAATTATCTATGTGAGGTTTGCATGTCGTTATCATCTGCGCGAACCGCGGGCTACGCCCTGGTGATGCTGGCGATGCTGGCCGCCGGGCTGAGCACGGGCACGCGGCTTTATTACCTGGTGTTCTACGCCCTGCTGGCGATGCTGCTGCTGGGCGCTGTGGCTGTGGTGTGGACGCTTGCGACCCTGCGGGTGACGCTCAAGGGCGTGGGGGCGCGGGTGGAGCGGGGCGAGCGCATCCCGGCGGTGTTCACCGTGCGCCACGCCTGCCCGCTTCCGGTGGCGGCCATACGGGTGCGGCTGAGCGTGCCCTCGGCCTACGCTGCCCAACAGGAGGTGAACGTCTCCTGCCCGCCCTTTTCCAGGCGCACCTTCCGCCAGGTGATCGAATGCCCCCACCGGGGGGTGTACGAGGTGGGCGTGGCGCGGCTGAGCGTCACCGACCCTTTTGGGCTGCTCTCCCTGGGTCGCAGGCCGCGGCTGCGGCTTTTGAAGCTGGAGGTGGCCCCAAAGGCCCGGGCGGCGGCCCCGTTGCGGCTGAGCAGCGCCGACCAGGGCCCCCAGGTGATCCGCCGGGCGGCGGAGGACAACGCCTCGCCCTCGGACGTGCGCGCCTGGCAGGAGGGGGACGAGCTGAAGAAGGTGCACTGGAAGCTGTCGCTGCGCAAGCGGGAGCTGCTGGTGCGCACCTACGAGGAGACGGCCCGGCCCGACACCCTCATCATTCCCGATTTGCAGCAGGTCACCGCCCTGCGGGACATGCAGCTGACCCTGGAGGACTGCGTCTGCGAGGCGGCGCTGGGGGCGGCCCAGGCCCAGCTTCGCGCCGGGGACCCGGTGCGCATGCCCCTGGTGGGGGCGCGGCCCCGTGAGATCGCGGGCCAGTTCCCCGCCGACATCCCCGCCTTTGCCGATGCCATGCTGCGGGTGAGCTTCGACAGCCCCTACGGCTACGAGCAGGTGCTGACGCTGATGCTGGGCCGGTTCCAGCGCACCGGCGGCGCGGTGCTGGTGACCGCGCGGCTGACCACCCGCATCGCCGACATGGCCCTGCGGATGCAGCAATCCGGTGTGGCCACGCGGCTGGTGTGGGTCTCCGACGACGACCGGGAGGAGAGCATGGCGCTGATCGAGCGGCTGAAGATGGGCGGGGTACAGGCCGAGCGGCTGGACCCGTGGAGCGAGGGTGAATGAACAACAAGAACCTGACCAACAGATCCCGTGTGGAGCGCGGGCTGATAGCGGCGGTGCTGGCGCTGCTGTTTGCGGGCAGCGCGGCGGCAGTGGCGGCGTCGGCGCTGGGTGTGGCGGTGCCGGTGGCGTCGCTGTACGCGGCGGCCTTTGCGGCGGCGGCGCTGTGCGTGGCGGGCACGCTGACCGGCGGCACGATCATCGCGTCGCTGGGATTCGTTGCGGTCGTTGGGCTGTATCTGGCCACCCACGGGGCAGGCCTTGCGGGGCTGCGGGCGCTGTTCGCGTCCTGGTCGGGGCAAACTGCCGACGCAGCCCAGGCCGCCCAGGGGGGACGGCTGCTGCTGACGGGCGCGAGCTTCACCCTCGGGGTGCTGTTTTTCGCGCTGCTGAACCACAACGAGTTTGTCAGTGTGGCCATCGTGATGCTGCTGGCCGTGCTGGTGGCCTGCCACGCCATGTCCGATTCCGCGTCCCTGGGCGCGGCGGTGCCGGGGCTGATCGCCGCGGCGGCGGCCTTCGCGCTGACCGGCGGCGTGCAGCGGGATTTCAGGGCCCTGCGGGTGCTGGTGCCCGCGGCGCTGGCCCTGGCCGTGGCGGTGGCGCTGGTGCCCGGGGGCAGGGTGACCTGGAAGCCCCTGGCGGACGCCGCCGAGGCCGTGCGGGGCATGTTCGAGCAGTACTTCCGCTTCACCCACGAGCGCATCGCCTTCTCCATCAACGAGCAGGGCTACGACCACGCCGGCGAGGTGGGGGATTCGGTGGTTTCGATGCTGGGCGGCCCGGCGCAGCCCCACACCGACCCGGTCATGCGGGTGCGCACCGACGCCGACGTGCTGCTGCGGGGTGCGATCCGCACGGCCTATACCGGGTATTCCTGGGTGGATACCGTGCCCAAGAGCCGGTTTTTGTACTACGACCTGACCCACCGGGCCACACGGGAGCGGCTGTTCTCGGCCCCGGCGGCGCTGGACGACGCCCTGCTGAAGCTGGACATTTCGGTGGAGATGCTGGATCGGGGCACCAGCACGCTGTTCGTGCCGGGGATGATGGACGGGTTCCAGATGGACCTGTCCACCGCCGTGTACTACAACACTGCCGGGGAGATGTTCCTGTCCCGGGACGTGCAGCGGGGCGACGCCTACAGCCTGCGGGCGCTGCTGCCGGAGCTGAACGACGCCCTGCGGCAGGCGGTGATCGACGGTGAGAGCGCGGATGACGACCGCTGGCAGGACATCCAGGAAAATCACATCCAGCTGCCCGCGGGCATCGACGGCGGGGTGTACACGCTGACCATGCGGGCCATAGAGGGCGCGGACAACCCCTTCGACCGGGCCGTGGCCATCATGAGCTACCTGCGGGGAAACATGCGCTACACCCTCCAGCCTGATGTGCCGCCCCAGGGCCGGGACTTCGTGTCCCACTTTCTGCTGGAAACCCGGGAGGGCTATTGCAGCTACTATGCCTCGGCCATGGCCGTGATGGGGCGTATGGCGGGGCTGCCCACCCGGTACGTGGAGGGCTACCTGGCCCGCCCCGGGGCGGAGGTGCTCACCGGCGAAAACGCCCACGCCTGGTGCGAGGTGTACTTCAAGGGCGTGGGCTGGATACCCTTCGACGCCACCGGCGGCACCAGCGGCTCCGGCAGCGTGACCCCGCCGCCGGACGGGGGAGACGCGGGCACCGGCGACGAATTTGCCGAAAACGGCGGCCTGGGCAGCGCCGGGGACTACAACCCCGCCGGGGATGAGCCTACCCCCAGCCCGGAGCCGGACGGGGGCCTGCCCCCGGAGCACCCGGAGGACGCGCCCACCCCCAGTCCCGAGCCGGGGGAGGAACCCGATAGCGAACCCGAGGACGAACCCCAGGATACCCCCGACGACGCGCCGGAGGATATGCCCGAGGACGCGCCGGAGGAAGTGCCGCCGGACGGCGGAACCCCGCAAAGCGGGGCGCGCGGGGGCGGCGCGCTGTGGTGGGTGCTGCTGGCACTGGCGCTGGCGGCGATGATCGTGGCGGCGGTGCGCTGGGTGATGAAGCGCCTGCGCCTGAGCGACCCCGCGGCCCTGTGCGGCGGCGTGCGCGGCTACCGTGAGGCGGCGATGATACTCTACCGCGCCAACCTGACCGTGCTGGCCCACCTGGGGCAGGCCCCCATGGGCGGCGAGACCCCCGCGGCCTTCGCCGCGCGGGCGGCGGAGCAGTTCAAAAACGGGGCTTTCGCCGAGTTCGCCGCCGCCGTCTCCGACGCCAGCTACGGCAGGAAGTCGTTGAAGCGCGAGGATATCGACGCCGGCCTGCGGGCCTACCGGGGGTTTGTCGACGCGCTGGGATGGAAGGAAAGGGCGCGGTTTGCGTGGACGAGGGTGTTTAAGGGACTCGGGGATTTTGAGCGGATACCGTGACAAATTCTTGAAACCTCTGCCGTTCCCATTGAATCAAACAAATCCCGTAGGGATTTGCTCCACCACTAGTCACTAGCCACTAACCACTAATCACTCAATTCTGATTTGGCGCGTTGCGACAAATCAGAATTTCCCATCTACAACAGGAGGTAAACAACCATGGAAAACCAGGTCTTTCGGCAGAAGAGCGTGGAGCGGATCTCGTCGCCGGAGCAATTGCAGGACTACATGCGGGTCACCACGCCGGGGGTGTGGATGGTGCTGCTGGCGGTGATACTGCTGCTGGCGGGGATCATCATTTCGTCGGCGCTGGTGACGGTGGAATCGAAGATCGTGGAGCAGGGCGTGGTGGAGGAGGACGGCATGATCCTGGACATCACCCTGCCGATGGAACAGAAGGGGCTGGTGGCCCCCGGCATGAAGGTGCGGGTGGCGGACCGGGAGGCGAAGGTGGACATGGTCTTCCAGGCCGAAGACGCGCTGGAGGTGCTGGCGACCCTGCCCGAGGGCGCCGACAAGCTGGCCCCGGGCACCTACGACGTGGAGATCATCACCGAGACCGTCACGCCCATCAGCTTCTTGTTCAAGGGAACCGACGCGGAGTAGCGGCGCAATCTGCCGCCATTTGGCAATACCTGCACGGAGATACATAAATGTTTAAAAAGAAAAGCAACGAGCCCATGAAAAATGGCGTGGCGAAGGTGCCGGTGGTCATGCAGATGGAGGCGCTGGAGTGCGGCGCGGCCTGCCTGGCCATGGTGATGGCCTACTACGGCAAGTGGGTGCCCCTGGAGATCGTGCGGCAGGACTGCGGCGTATCCAGGGACGGCTCCAACGCCAAGAACGTGATGCTGGCGGCCCGGCACTACGGCTTCGAGGTGCACGGCTACCGCATGGAGCTGGAGGCGCTGAGGGAAAACGCCACCTTCCCCTGCATCATCCACTGGAACTTCGACCACTTCGTGGTGCTGGACGGGTTCAGCGGCAACAAGGCCATACTGAACGACCCGGCCCGGGGCGTGGTGAAGCTGAGCATGGAGCAGTTCGACGAGGGCTTCACCGGCGTGGTTATCACGCTGGCCCCCGGGGAGGGCTTCGCGCCCTCGGGCAAGCGCAAGAGCATGTTGGGCTACGCCCGCAGCCGGCTGAAGGGCGCGGGGGCCGCGGCGGCCTTCGTGATGCTGACCACGGTCATCGCCTACCTGTTCGACGTGATCAACCCGGTGATGTCCCGCATCTTTTACGACCGGCTGCTGACCGGCCGGGACGTGGCGTGGCTGAACCCGTTCATCACGGTGATGGCCGTGCTGTGCGCGCTGGAGCTGATCGTGGAGTGGGCCCAGCGGGTGTACAGCCTGCGCATCGACGGCAAGATGGCCGTGATGGGCAGCACCAGCTACATGTGGAAGGTGATGCGCCTGCCCATGGCCTTCTTCTCCCAGCGGCTGACCGGCGACATATTGCAGCGCCAGTCCTCCAACGGCGATATCTCCGCTTCCATCGTGAACACGGTGGCCCCGCTGGCGCTGAACACCGGCATGATGCTGTTCTACCTGGTGCTGATGCTGCGCTACAGCCCGTTTTTGACGCTGATCGGGCTGGCATCGGTGCTGGTGAACCTGCTGATGGCCCGCATCATCTCTGAAAAGCGGGTGAACCTGACCCGCGTGCAGCTGCGCGACGAGGGCAAGCTGGCCTCCGCCACGCTGGCGGGCATCAGCATGACCGAGACCATCCGCGCCGCCGGGGCCGAGGCGGGCTTCTTCCGCCGCTGGGCTGGCTACCAGGCCTCGGTGAACACCCAGACGGTGAAGTTTTCCCACATGAGCGCCACCATGGGCATCATCCCCGCGTTCATCGGCAACGTGGCAAACTACGCGGTGCTGTTCTTCGGGGTGCTGTTCGCCATGGAGGGCCGCTTTACCGTGGGCATGATCGCCGTGTTCCAGGGCTTTTTGAACTCCTTCATGGACCCGGCCCGCACGCTGATCGAGGCGGGGCAGACCATCCAGGAGCTGCGCACCGACATGGAGCGGGTGGAGGACGTGATGCAGTACCCCGACGACCCCTACGTGCGCGAGACCCCCGCCGATTCCGACGCGGACTTTTCCAAGCTGAAGGGACACGTGGAGCTGAAGCACGTCACCTTCGGCTACGCCCCGCTGGGCAACCCCGTGGTGCAGGATTTCTCGCTGGACATCCAGCCCGGCAGCAAGGTGGCCATCGTGGGCGGCAGCGGCAGCGGCAAATCCACCATATCAAAGCTGATTTCCGGCCTGTACCAGCCCTGGGAGGGCGAGATACTGTTTGACGGCAAGCCCATCGGCGATATCCCCCGGGCGGTGTTCACCGGGTCGGTGGCCGTGGTGGACCAGGACATCATACTCTTCGAGGACACCATCGCCAACAACATCCGCATGTGGGACAGGAGCATCGAGGACTTCGAGGTCATACTGGCCGCGCGGGACGCCCAGCTGCACGACGACATCATGCACCGCCAGGGCGGCTACCAGGCCATGCTCACCGAGAACGGCAAGGACCTGTCCGGCGGGCAGCGCCAGCGGCTTGAGATCGCCCGGGTGCTGGCCCAGGACCCCTCCGTCATCATACTGGACGAGGCCACCAGTGCCCTGGACGCCAAGACCGAGTACGACGTGGTCAAGGCCATCCGGGACCGGGGCATCACGTCCATCGTCATCGCCCACCGCCTCTCCACCATCCGCGACTGCGACCAGATCATCGTGCTGGAAAAGGGCGTGGTGGTCGAGCGCGGCACGCATAAGGAGTTGATGGCGCTCGGAGGGGCGTATACGAGATTGGTGGCGAGTGAATAGAGGTTAGTGGTCAGTGGCTAGTGGCTAGTGGCCAGTGGTTGGTAGAGGTATTTATGATACGCAGTTATGAAGATTTGAAGGTTTGGCAGAGAGCGATGGATCTTGTGGTCGAGGTCTATCGAGTTGTGAAATTGTTGCCAAAGGGTAACTATTCAGTCGCAGGTAAATTCTGATTTGTCGGGGACTTCGTCCCAGGGAGCAGGGAATAGGGAACAGGAATAGCAGCTGCCGCGACCAAAAGCCTTCCCCAGCGACCAAAGGGAGCGGTTCAGGGGAAGGTGGGCCGGCCGCAAGGCCGGGTCGGAAGAGGTCGTTCCCCCTGCGGTATCGACGGTTAGCGCGCTTTCTCCCGGGAGAACGACCTCTTCCGTCTTTCGGCAAAAACGCAAGCGTTTTCACCGAAATCCACCTTCCCCTGAACCGGCAGCTTCGCTGCTTGGGGAAGGCTTTGGGCTGACGCATCTCCCCGACAAATCAGAATTTGTGGCACTGGACTGAACAGTTACGCCAAAGGAAGAAACATATGGGCTGTCTGACCAGATGCGGAGGGCGGCGGTCTCTATTCCGTCAAACATCGCGGAAGGTCAATCAAGGAATACGAGGAAGGACTTTATCAATTTCTTGTATATTGCGCGGGGCTCCAATGCGGAGCTTCACACTCAATGCCTCCTATGTATACGGTTACATTATATCGCAGACAGGGAATTGATAAAAGTATTATCCCTTTCCGGCGAGGTTGGCAGGATGATCAACGCCCTGATCGCCTCGCTGGCCCAAACTAGCCACTAGCCACTAACCACTGTTTTCGACTGAAAGGAGAAAACTCCATGGGATGGTTTGACGACCAGATTCGACAGCGGATGCGCAGCGACCAGGAGGTCTTTGAGGATTCGTTTGTGCGGGTGGCCGGCTCGGTGCTGGGCGGCCACGCGGCGCAGCGGCTTCGGGACGAGCGCATGATCGCCAAGGCGGCGCTGGATGAGATACTGAAATACTATAATTATAAGCCCGTCGAGGCCCCCGAGGACATCAAGGATTTTGACGAGCAGATGGCGTATGTGCTGCGGCCCCTGGGGCTGATGACCCGAGAGGTGAAGCTGGAGCCGGGCTGGTATAAGGACGCCTTTGGCCCGATGCTGGGCTTTTTGAAGGACAGCGGCACGGCGGTGGCGCTGCTGCCCCGGGGGCTGGCGGGCTATTGCTACGTGAACCCCGCCACCGGCAAGCGGGTGGGGGTGAACCGCAACACGGCCCAGCAGCTTTCAAAGGAAGCGCTGTGCTTCTACCGGCCCCTGCCCATGAAGAAGCTGGGCATCCCCGACCTTTTGCTGTTCATGAAGAAATGCATCACCCGGGGCGACATCATATGGATCGTGCTGGCCACGCTGGCGGTGACGCTGGTGGGCTTCGTGGAGCCCCGGCTCTCGGCGGCCATGACCGGCCCGGTGCTGGCCAGCCACAACGTATCGCTCCTGGCGGGCACGGCGCTGTTCTTGCTGTCCGCGTCGCTGGCGAGCCTGCTGATCGGGGCGGCCAGGGGCCTGTTGATGGAGCGCATCTCCACCAAGACCCAGCTGGCGGTGGAATCGTCGGTGATGATGCGGGTGCTGTCGCTGCCGGTCAGCTTCTTCCGGAAGTTCTCCTCCGGCGAGCTGAGCAACCGGGCCAGCTCCGTGGGCTCGCTGTGCGACATGCTGCTGGACAACATACTGTCCACGGGCCTGACCTCGCTGTCGTCGCTGCTGTTCATCTTCCAGATCTTTTCCTTCGCGCCGGCGCTGGTGGTGCCCTCGGTGGTGATCGTGCTGGCCACCTTCGCGCTGAGCGTGGCCACGTCCCTGGCCCAGGTGCGCATCTCCCGGCGGAAGATGCAGCTGGCGGCCAAGGAATCGGGCATGAGCTACGCGCTGGTCAGCGGCATCCAGAAGATCAGGCTGTCCGGCGCCGAGAAGCGGGCCTTTGCCCGGTGGGCGGGGCTGTACGCCCAGAACGCCGAGCTGGAATACAACCCGCCCACGTTTTTGAAGCTCAACGGCGTGTTTACCCGGGCGATATCGCTGGTGGGCACCATCGTGCTGTACTACATGGCCATCAAGAGCGGCGTGAAACCCCACGAATACTACGGCTTCAGCGCCGCCTATGGCGAGCTGATGGGGGCCTTCACCGCGCTGGCGGGCATCGCCGTGTCGGTGGCGGCCATCAAGCCGGTGCTGGAAATGGCCGAGCCGATCCTGAAGGCCGAGCCGGAGGTCAGCGCCGACAAGGCCCCGGTGACCAGCGTGTCGGGCGGCATCGAGCTGAGCCACGTGTCGTTCCGCTACGAGGACAACAGCCCCTGGGTGCTGCAAAACCTGTCGCTGAAGATTCGCGCCGGGGAGTACGTGGCCATCGTGGGGCGCACCGGCTGCGGCAAGTCCACGCTGGTGCGGCTGCTGCTGGGCTTTGAAAAGCCCCAGAAGGGCGCTGTGTACTACGACGGGCGGGACCTGGACACCATCGACCCCCGGTCGCTGCGGCGGAAGATGGGCGTGGTGACCCAGGACGGCCAGCTGTTCCAGGGGGACATATTCGCCAACATCAGCATTTCCGCGCCCACGCTGACCCTGGACGAGGCCTGGGAGGCCGCCGAGCTCGCCGGCATCGCCGACGACATCCGGGATATGCCCATGGGCATGCAGACCATGATCTCCGAGGGCCAGGGCGGCGTGTCCGGCGGGCAGAAGCAGCGCATCATGATCGCCCGTGCCATCGCCCCCAAGCCGAAAATATTGATCTTCGACGAGGCCACCAGCGCCCTGGACAACGTGACCCAGCGGCAGGTGTCCAATGCCCTGGACAGCCTGAAGTGCACCCGCATCGTCATCGCCCACCGGCTTTCGACGATCAAGAACTGCGACCGGATACTGCTCATGGACGGCGGAAGGATCGTCGAGCAGGGGACGTACAGGGAATTGATCGACAAAAACGGCATGTTCGCCGACCTCGTGGCCCGGCAGCGGCTGGAGGGGGAGGATTGAGAGGAGAGATAGGTTTTAGGAAATACCGCACAATACGGCGGCACATCTGGCGGTGGATTTACCTCCGGGGGTCTGCCGACCCGTTCTCGCTGAAAACAGTCCACAGGACTGTTTTCCGGGCACTCGAACCCAGTAAACCTTCGAAATCTGCAATGGCATCTGTCGAAAAATTCACTCGCCAGCTGACCACCTTAATTGCGCGGTATTTCCTTTATGGTGGCCCCACATCGCAGGACGAGCATTTTGGATTACGCCACACAAATACACAAGGAGCTGATTAAATGGACACCATCATCAAAATCGCGGAAGAGCAGGGCATGAAATTACTCGGCGGCATCATTGTCATCGTCGTGGGCTTCATGCTGGTTCGCTGGGTCCTGAAGCTGCTGGGACGCAGCGAGCGCTTTACCAAGATTGAGCCCACGATCCGGGGCTTCCTGCACAACCTGATCAAGGTGGTGCTGTACATCATCGTCGTGCTGACGGCGGCAAACGTGATGGGCATTCCCCTGACGAGCTTTGTGACGCTGCTGGGCTCCGCCGGCGTGGCCGTTTCCCTGGCCATGCAGGGGGCGCTGAGCAACCTGGTCGGCGGGTTGACGCTGTTGCTGCTGAAGCCCTTCGTGGCCGGGGATTACGTCAAGATCGGGGACACGGAGGGCACGGTTCAAATTGTCGGCACGTTCTTTACGGAGTTCACGACGGCGGACAACCGGCACGTCTCCCTGCCCAACAGCAGCCTGACGAATACGGCGATCGTGAACTATTCCCGGGAGGGGACGAGGCGGCTCGACGTGACCTTCGGCGTCAGCTACGACGCGGACATCGACCACACGGTCGACACGCTGCGGGAGGCCGTGAGCATGACCGGCGGCATCCTCGATGAGCCCGCGCCCATCATCAAGCTGACCGAATGCGGCGACAGCAGCCTGTCGTTCATGATCCGGGTCTGGTGCAAAGCCGAGGATTACTGGGATGTGAACTGGGGCCTGATCGAGCACGGAAAGCGGCTGCTGGACCGGGAGAAGATCGAAATCCCCTATCCCCAGATGGATGTCCATATGCGGTAAGGAAATACCGCGCAATTAAGGTGGTCAGTTGGCGAGTGATTTTTTCGTCAGGCGCTCTTGCAGATTTTGAATTTGAAGGTTTACTGGCGGTAAATCAAAAAATCTGCAAGAGATGACTGGCGGAAAAGGCACCGCCAGATGTGCCGCCGTATTGTGCGGTAGTTCCGTAAGATGGGGGAACGGGGAAGGGGGCGGGGCCTGTGCCGCCAACAGGGAACAGGAATGGCTGTAGCGGCGGCGCCTGCGCCGCCATCGGTCCACACCAAGCCGTCCCCTGAACCGCTCCCTCCGGTCGCTGGGCAATGGCATCAACTTGAATGTGTTACCTGTACAACCCACGTTGCCGGAATCCCCTGCGGCATCGGGATTTGTCCCCTGCATCGACGCTTGCGGGGTCATGTTATACTAAAAAACATGTCGGCGCTGCCGACACAAATAGGGACGAAAACAAGCGCGCATAATTGTTTGTCTTAAGGAAATACCGCACAAACGGGCGGCATGTCTGGCGGTGCCGTTTCCGCCATGCACATCCTAAATTCCTTGACTTACCGCCAGTAAGCCTGCGAAATTTGCAGGCCACAGCTGACTAAAATTCACCTCGCCATACTACCACCCAATTATGCGGCATTTCCATATGGAAATACCGCACAATGCTCGCGGCCCATTAGCGGGTGAATTTCAGCCGCTTGCTGCCTGCAAAAATCTCGATTACCGGCCACATCGTTGACCGCAGCGATGCTAAGCCAGGGGGAAAAGGCGCCCACAGATGCATGTATTTTTAGTTGATTAGTGGTAACTGTTCAGTCGCAGGTAAATACTGATTTGGCGGGCTGATGACGAAGGCCCCAAAAGTGGCCTTCCCCCGGTGGGGAAGGTGGATTTGACGAAAAACGCTTGTGTTGTTTCGTCAAGGCGCGAGGCGCATCGTAAGGGGACCTCATCCGGCGCTACGCGCCACCTTCCCCATAGGGGAAGGCTTTTGGCTGCCGCAACAGCTCGATAAATCAGAAGTTGTGGCATGGACTGAACAGTTACGATTAGTGTTAGTATAAATTGACCACATCGGGTCGCTGGGGAAGGCTTTTGAAAATGTTCATGTCAACACAGAAGGGGACGGCGCTTTTGCCCAAGGCAAAAGCGCCGTCCCCTGTCATAATCCGCGTTTGCTTGTGCGCAAAGCGCTTGCGAGATTACTTGTTCTCCTCTTCCTTGGCCTCGGCCAGTTCCTTTTCCAGCTTCTCGGCCTTCTCCACCTCTTTGGCGATGACTTCGGCGTCGTAACGGATGACGACCACGTTGTACTTCACCAGCATGCGGTCCAGGATGGCCTCGTCGGTCTCGTCAGCCAGTATGATCAGGGCCAGGTCGCCCTCCTCCAGCTTCTGGGCCGCCTGGGCGATCAAGGTCTGGCTGTCCAGCTTGTCCTCCTTGTCCACGGCCTTGCCCAGCAGCGCGCCGGTCGCGCCGCCCAGCAGCATGCCCACGGGGCCGCCCAGGATGCCGATCAGGCCGCCGATCAGGCCGCCCTTAACGGTGTCGTTGCCGGTGAGGTGCTCGGAGGTGAAGTTGTCACAGAGCTTCAGCTCGCCGCCCTTGCGCTTTACCAGGGACATCTGGAGAATGGTGGTGCCGTTGATTTTGGGAGCCTCGGCCAGGGCTTCCAGGGCCTTGCGGGCCTCTTCCTCAGAAGCGAACATCGCGCCTACGATATTGTACATGTTGCATACGTCCTTTCACATTATAATTGGTGACCATACACCTTGATTGTAATTATATAAGAAAGATATAATTAAGTCAACCATATCGCATGTTTTTGTGACATTTTTTTCCGCGGGCATCGTCGCGGGCCGGAAAAACGTACTGCGGCTGATTTTGCATATACATAATCTTGTATTCATCGACTTATGATAGTATAATACAGGCAAATGAAAAACAAAGAAGCGATGGCATGTTAAAGAAAGCCTTTTTTCCCACGACCGACGGAGTGGTTCAAAACCTGGTCGACCAGGACAGCACGAAGAACATCGAATATATCTCCCTTGTCATAGCCCTGTTTGAGGCGGTCTCGCTGGCGTTCTACATCCTGTCCAGAAAGGGCTTTGGCGCGGAGGACTGGATCAGCGTGGGCAGCGTCATGTTCTGCGCCGTCACGTGCCTTTGCGGGTTTATCATTGCCCGCCGGCTGCTGCGCAAGGCGGCCCCCGGCCATGGGCGGGTCATCGCGTTCAACACGGCCTACTACGTCCTGCTGTCGGCGTGGACGATCTGGACCTCGTACCGCCAGTACCATCGCGGGGAGCAGATACTGACCTTCTACACCGTGGAAATGATGCTGGTGTGCTTTGTCGCGCTGCGGCCGTGGCTGAGCACGATTCTCACGGCGGTCGTCTATGCCCTGCTCTATTGGATGCTCTGCCGCGTCGACGGGGCCGCGGGGATCAACACCCTCAACTATGTCATGCTCGCCCTGGTTTCGATCATCGGCGTGACGGTGCGCTATGATTCGCTGATCCGCATGGCGGAGGCGACCGTCCACCAGCAGAAGTCGAAGGAATCCGAAGTTCGGGACAAGATGAACATACTCCAGTCCATCGCCGATATCTACGACAATGTGAACCTGATCGACTTTACGGACAATACCGAGATGTCCGTGCGGGACAAGTCCCACGTCAAGCATCAGCTCGAGCGCGGCGAACACATCCATACCCTCATGACCCGGGGGCTGCGAGAGCGCATCATGCCAAACCAGCTGGAGGGCTTCATCGCCTATACGGACATCGCCACCGTCCGGGAAAGGCTGGTGGGCAGGAAGCTCATCAGCGCCGATTTCATCGACGTGGTGGACGGCTGGATCCGGGCGCAGTACATCCCGGTGGACGTGGACGAAAACGGCCTGCCGCTGAGGATCATATTCACTACGCGAAATGTGGACGACGAGAGGAAGCGGGAGGAGTACCTGATCCGCATCGCGATGACGGACGAGCTGACCCGGCTGTACAACCGGCGCAGCTATGAAGAGGACCTGGCGGCCTGCGGGGCGCGGGCGCTGGACGGGGACCTGGCGCTGCTGTCCGCCGACCTGAACGGCCTGAAGACCGTCAACGACACGATTGGCCACCAGGCCGGGGACGAGCTGATCCGGGGCGCGGCGAACTGCCTGCTGCTGGCCGTCGGCAATAAGGGAAAGGTCTATCGCACGGGCGGGGACGAGTTCATGGCGATCCTCCACACCGACAACCCAAAGAAGGTGTGCCGGGACATCGAAAGGCGCTGCGGCGAGTGGCGCGGCAGGCATTACAAGGGGAGGTTGTCCCTTTCCGTGGGATATGCCGCCCACGCCGACGACGAGGGCCTGAGCCTGCACGAGCTGGAGAAGCAGGCCGACCGTGAAATGTACCTGTCAAAGGCGAAGTATTACGAAGCGGAGGGCGTTGACCGAAGGCACCGGTGAATTCAGTATTTAGCATTTAGTGGTTAGTGGAGGAGGAAATCCTTGCGGATTTCGTATCTGTTCAGTCAGATAAGTTCTGATTTATCGAGCTGTTGACGAAGGCCCCAAAAGTGGCCTTCCCCCGGTGGGGAAGGTGGATTTGACGAAAAATGCTTGCATTGTTTCGTCAAAGA
>CADBVG010000102.1:2874-11702 GCA_902798105.1 uncultured Eubacteriales bacterium | reverse complement strand
CGAGAACGGGTCGGCAGACCCCCGGAGGTAAATCGAGAAATCTGCAAGCAGCAGATGTCGGAAAAGGCACCGCCAGATGTGCCGCCGTATTGTGCGGTAGTTCCTTAACAACGGAATACTTCCTTCGGAACCACCGGCTCACGCCGCGTCGACGTACTGGGCCTGGAAGTCCGCCACGGACATGGGCTTAGCGAAGTAATAGCCCTGGAACAGCTTGCAGCCCATTCCGGACAGATCGGCGTACTGCTTCTCCGTCTCCACGCCCTCCGTCAGCGGCACGATGTTCAGGTCGGTGGACATGTTGATGATGTTGCGCAGGATCATCATGGATTTTTCATCCTGTTCGGAGCTGCGCAGGAACACCATGTCGATCTTGATCACGTCGATGGGCATGTTCTTGAGCATGTTGAGGGATGAATAGCCGCTTCCAAAGTCGTCCATCTCCACGATGAAGCCCGCCTGGCGCAAACCGTCCAGCATGCGAATCTTGTTCTCCACGTCGGAGATCATGACGCTCTCGGTAATTTCAAGGCGCAGCCGGGCGGGATTGACGCCGTATTCCTTCACCAGGCCCTGGATCTCCGCGACCACATCCATGAAGTAAAAGTCCTTCGGGGAGATGTTGACGGAGATGAACAGGTCGTTGTCACGCCACTGCGCCAGCTGCTCGCAGGCACAGCGCCACATGTAGCGGTCCACCTCGGCGATCATGCCGTTCTGCTCGAATATCGGGATGAACTTTCCCGGGGGCAGGAAGCCGTGCTCCGGGTGGTTCCAGCGCACCAGCGCCTCTGCGCCCACCACCTTCCCAGAGGCATCCACCAGCGGTTGCAGGTAGGGCACGATCTGCTTTTCCGACAACGCGCAATGCAAATCGCCGCTGATCTGCTGCTCCCAGAGCATGTTCACACGCATCCTGTCGTCGTACCAGGCGATGTGGGTGTGATAGTCGTTGCGCAGGCTGGAGGCCGCAATCCGCGCCCGGTCGAACATGACCGAAACCTCCAGCGACGCGTCCGTCACCTCGTAGACGCCCATGTGGATCAGCACGTGGTAATCGATATCGCCGGCGTTGACGGTAAAGCTGGTCAGCTGGCTTTCAAGGCCGTTCCCGTCAAAACCCGCCGACGGCACGAGGACGCCGAAGTTGTCGCCGCCGAGCCGGCCGTACACGCCGCCCGCCGGGGTGAACCCGCGAAGCACGTCGGCGATCCGCCTGAGCACGCTATTGCCGAATTCGATTCCGAAGATATCATTGATGAGCTTGAAGTTGCTCACGTTGATAAACACAAGGCTTTGAAGCATGCCGGCAGACTCGGTCAGCTTGTCCTGGATGCGCTTGTACAGCCAGGTGCGTGTATACAGGCCCGTCAGCTCGTCGTGCCGCGCCCGGTAGGTCTCCTGCATCAGCTTTTGCTGGGCCTCGGTGTCGTCGCGTATGTTCAGGAAGGAGCCGTCCACATAGCCCCGGTTATCCCGGATCGTGCGCTTCTCCAGCACGTAGTGCTTTCTCCCCCCGTCGCCTTCCGATTCCATCTGGGCGGCCCAGTGGTCCGCGCCCTGGCCCTTTTCCAGGAAGGGCTTCAACCTGGCCTCCACCCCGCTCAAATCCTGGCCCTGCACGTTCACCAGCTTGCGCCCCTCGGTGTTCAGCCAGATGCAGTTGCCGGCGTCGTCAAAGAAGAACAGCGCGTCCGGCAGCTCGGCGGAGATGTCCATCATGATGCGGTTCAACAGCATGAATGGCTTGTAATACAGGGAAAAGTAGAAGGCCATCAGGCCAAACACCGCGTAGCCGATCATCGAGCGGTCCAGCGGCGTGCGGGAAAAGACGTAAAATGTCGCCCAAACGATGATGGCCAGCATCGTAAAGAATATGACGCCATAGCGGTTGGCGTTGATGCGGGAAGAGTGCCTCATCTTCAAAAAGAGTATGACCAGAACCGCCCCCAAAACGCTGTATACCAGCAGTCGGTGCAGCTGCTGGGGAAAGTATGGTATCATGCGGTAGTACGGCTGCCCGTAGAGCTGGATGCACTCCAGGCTGAAGGCATGGCCGAAGAATAAGTTGGTCAGGAGCTGCACAACGTCCAGCCCCAACACGGACAGCACGAACACCCGGAATCGATTGTTCTTCCACGGGATGTAGCAATAGGCCAGTGTATAGCGCAGCACGCTGAATACGGTGAAGTCGATGCCGACATAGTACAGGTAGCAGCCAATGGTGGCGGGCAGCTTCGCGGTGGAGCAGATGATCAACAGGTTGCCCACCACAGGCGGAATCAGGCAAAACAACATGCGGCCCAGCGGCACGCCGATGCCCTTCCTGGACCGGAAGGCGATCAGCCCGCAGACCGCAAGCGCCATGGACAGCGCTATGAATATTATGGAAAAAGTCAACCTGACATTCATGTCCCGCACCCCAAGGCAAACATATATGTTACATCATATTCTTATAATAACACATTTAACACGAATACGCAACCTAATTATGGAATATGTTTCCTGCTTCAGACAACTTCTGATTTGTCGCGTTGCGACAAATCAGAAGTCATTATCTAGAGTGTGTTTCTAAAATGCCTGAAGCGCAATTGGCTGGAAACTCCGTTGCAGTTACGGCGTCTTTGCCTGCATTTTCGCGTTGATTTCCCTTGACTTAGCCCCACTAAGCCTGCGGAAAATCGCCTTGAAATGCAGCCAAAGGTGCCGCGCCTAGCCGTGGCAGTCTGGCCAATGGCCAGACCTGAAAACCCTTTGGGTTTTCAGCCTCTCCACTCGAAATTGCATCTCCCTGCATTTAGAAACACACTCTAATCTCTCAAACCAGATACAACAGGAAACCGTTTATTCCGCATTCAAATCGTGGGCGCGTCATTTCGCGGAATCGTTTTTCAACGATTCCAGCATCTCCATGACGATCCGGCAGGAGTTATCCGCGGCGATATCGCCCATGTTCTCGTAGGTCTCGTGGGCCAGGCCGTCCGCCTTGTCGGACATCGAGCGGATCACCACAAAGGGTGTGTCGTAGCGCTCGCACACCAGGGCGATGGACGCGCCCTCCATCTCGCAGGCGATGGCGTTAAACTCCGACTGGAGATACTCAACATATTCCTCAGACGCCACGAACTGGTCCCCGGAGGCGATGGTTCCCCGGAAGACGTGCGCCTCGCCGACGACATCCACAGCCGCGCGGCAGGCCATTTCGACGAGCGCCGCGTCGCAGGGGTAGTGACCGGATTCACCCTCAAAGCCGCCGGACCACGCAAAGCCGTCGTTGTTGATATAACCGAAGTCGTGCTGGACCAGCTCGGTGGCGACCACGACGTCGAGCACCTGGGTTTCATCCCCGACAGCCCCGGCAATGCCGGTAAAAAACACGCGGGAGATGTCATAGCGGTTCAGCATCGCCGCCATCCCGGCCGCCGACAGGATCTTGCCGATGCCGGCCTTGGCAATGACCACCGGCTCGCCGCACAGCGTGCCCACGTGGTAGTCCACGCCGCCCACGGTGTCCGTATGGTCGATCTGCGCTTCGGAAAGCAGCAGGTCGATTTCGTTCTGCATGGCGGAGATGATGCCTGTGCTTCGCACCGGGTCAGCCCCTTCCGCCAGTCCCGCCTGGCAAAACAGCAGGCAGATGATGGTTGCGATGATGATTCCCTTGATTTTCAGCATAATGTTCTCCCCCTATTATTGTTCTGTGAATCGGCGATCCCTTTGATCCCGATTATTATTCCACATAAGGGTACCTCTAAAAACCAACGCGTCGCCCGACGAGATGAATTTTAGTCAGATTTGACTTGCAAAAGGCGCAGGCCGCCTGGCGGGCAGTCAAGGTTTTCGCAAGGCGAAGATGGCTGAAATTCAGCCGCCCGGCGGCGATGAGCGTTTTTAGAGGTGCCCATAAGGCAACCTCTAAAAAAACAACGCGTCGCCCGGCGAGATGAATTTTAGACATATTTGACTTTCAAATGACGCAGGCCGCCTGGCAGGCAGTCAAGGTTTTCGTAAGGCGAAAGCGATTTGACTCGATCTGTGATTGAACCAAATCGGTCGGCAAAACCGACCGTGAATCCCAAAGGGATTCTCACTTCGATGGCTGATTTAGAGTCGTCCGGCGGCGATGAGCGTTTTTATAGATGCCCATAAGGAAGTATGACGCCGATGTTGCCCTTCACAACCGGGGTACCTCCTGAAGCAGGCCGGCATCACGACTGACGGCCGAACCCGGCATGGGCGTCGGTCACAGGAAAGGTCCGTATCGCGGCGTGATACGGACCTTGAAGAAGGAAGGCTCAAAGAACAACGCATGAGCCAGCGGAGAAGGAGGGATTCGAACCCTCGAGACGCTTTTGACGCCTACACGATTTCCAGTCGTGCGCCCTCGACCAAGCTAGGCGACTTCTCCATATCCAGTTTTGCAACCCGGGGCGGTCAACCCCGAATCACCAACGCAAGATATTATAGCACAAGCCGATGTCAAATGCAATACCCCGGCAGGGAAAATTTATGTGAACTTGGAGTGTATCGGCTTCAATGGCATTCGCCCTCGGCAAATCGCCGGATAATCATTACAAAACCTTTAAATCCGGCGATGAACAAAGACACGACCGGCAAAGCATGGTATAATGGCAATGGAAAAAAGTCCATTATGCCGATATGGAGGTACGACGCATGGCTGATTTTATTATCATGACCGACTCTTCCTGTGATCTTCCCGCCGACCTGGCGGAGAAAATGGAGCTTTCCGTCCTGCCGCTGTATGTGGACGTGGACGGTCAAAAATATGTGAACTACCTGGACGAGCGGGAGATCGCCTTCAGCGAGATCTACGCCAAGCTCCGCACGAAATGCCCGGCAAAGACCTCCGCGGTAAACTTCAACGACTTCCTGGAGCCCATGGAGGCGGCCCTCAGGGCGGGCAAGGACATACTGTACATCGGCTTCTCCTCGGGCCTGAGCAGCACCTATGACGCCGGGGCCACGGCCGCAAGGGAGCTGGCCGAGCGCTACCCCGAGCGCAAGATCTACGCCGTGGACTCGCTGTGCGCCTCGATGGGTCAGGGACTTATGGTGTACCTGGCCTGGAAGCAGAAGCGGCAGGGCAAGACCATCGACCAGGTGCGGGACTATGTCGAGGACAACAAGCTGCACCTGTGCCACTGGTTCACCATCGACGACCTGATGTTCCTGAAGCGGGGCGGGCGCATCTCCGGGGCTACCGCCGTGGTGGGCAGCGTGCTGAGCATCAAGCCCATCATGCACGTGGACAACGACGGCCACCTGATCAAGGTGGGCACCGCCCGGGGGCGCAAGTCGTCGCTGAAGGCCCTGGCGGACAAGGCCGGCGAGCTGGGCGTGGACCTGGGCATACAGACGGTGTTCATCTCCCACGGCGACTGCCTGGACGACGCCAATTACCTGGCTGACATCATGCGCACCCGCTTCGGCGTGAAGGAGATCGTCATCAGCTATGTCGGCCCCGTCATCGGCGCACACTCCGGCCCGGGCACCGTGGCCCTGTTCTTCCTGGGCAGGGAGCGCTGACGTGCAGTCGCTGAAGGTCATCGCCACCATCCACACCGATTTTCCCTCGAAGTTCGGCATTCCCCGACAGGGGGGGCTGGTGGACGCGCTGAAGGCCACCGTCACCTTCGAGCCGGAATACCGGGACGCCTCCGCCCTGCGGGGCCTGGAGGGCTACAGCCACCTCTGGCTGATCTGGCAGTTCTCGGAATCGGTGATGGAGGGCTGGTCCCCAACCGTCAAGCCGCCTCGGCTGGGCGGCAACCGGCGCATGGGCGTGTTCGCCACCCGCTCCCCCTTCCGGCCCAACCCGCTGGGGCTGAGCTGCGTCAAGCTGGAGGGCATCGAGCTGTCCGGCCCCCAGGGGCCCGTGCTCCACGTGGCCGGGGCTGATTTGATGGATGGCACCCCCATATTCGACATCAAGCCCTACATCCCCTACGCTGACAGCCACCCCGAGGCCACCGGCGGCTTCACTGACAGCGCCGATTACACCCGCCTCGCGGTAAACTTCCCCGGGCCGCTGCTTGAGGCGATACCCCCAGACAAGCGGGAGGCGCTGATCGAGGTGCTGGCCCAGGACCCCCGCCCCGGCTATCGCCACGGTGATTCCGACCGCCGCTACGGCGTGGCCTTTGCAGGGTTCGACGTGCGCTTCACCGTGAATGGAAATACCCTGTCCGTAATAGAGATTGAAAAACTGTAGGGCGCGTGGAGGGACCCCCGCAACGCCGGGGGTCCCTCCCTCTCTCTTATTCTTTTTCTTTGTCTTTTTCTTTGTCTTTTTCTTTGTCTTTTTCTTTCTCTTTTTCTTTTTCTTTTTCTTGGCTTTTTTCGGTTTTGAAATAAACCAATGGGTTATTTTGGGTTTTCCTGGGTTTTTCACATTGAGCCCGCGGTGTACTGGTGCAACACATTCCTCAGTTCCAGATACAGGGCACAGTTCTCCCGGTCGCATTCTCTCTTTACGCCCATCACCAGGTAGTCCATGCTGATGTTCATACAGCTGCATAACCTCGCCAGCGTTTCCACGGAGGCAATCTTCTCTGCGCGTTCCAAGTGACCGACGAAGGAACCGGAAACGTGAATCAGCTTTGCCAGCTCACCCTGCGTCAGTCCCAGCTCCTGCCTTCGCGCTTTGATGCGCTCGCCCATGGCCACGTAATCAACACCACGAATTGGTAATGTCATTCCTTTCTCAATGTCGCAGTCTCTGAACATCATCGTTGCACCTCCCCCTGTCAAGTCCGGCCTGTCTACCTTGCAATAGTACTTTTTAGTTCTACAATATGCATTTTAGCACCTTCGATGCAATAATGTCAATAGTACTTATTTGTTCTTTGACTTATGCTGTAAGGAAGGGGCGGTGGTCGCGCTTGTATTTTCGTAGGCTGCGGGATATGCGCGAGGACGCCGACCTGAAGCAGAAGGATGTCGCAGAATACCTGGGCATACATCAAACCGTATATTCCAGGTATGAACGGGGATTTCAAACCATCCCGCTGGAATATCTCATAAAGCTGGCGGATTTTTACCATGTATCGCTGGACTATCTCGTCGGGCGATCCTCTATCAAATAAAGATCCTTCGTTTGCGATATTATTTAAGAATAGCAACTTATGATGATTGTAGGGGCGCACAACGGCGCCCCTATTTTCTATACAGCGTTATTCATTTGAAACGGGCTCAATTCATCCCGTTTCTCTCCTGCCTTACCGCTTTTTCGTCCCCGCACGGTCGATGCCCTGCTGGAAGTTGACGGAGGTGTCGCCCAGCTGGTTCTCGCCGAACTCGTAGTCGTTGCCGGGGAGGATGGCGTTGAGGATGATGCCCACCAGCGCGCCGACAGCCAGGCCGGACAGGCTCACGGGACCAAGGGCGATCGCGCCGGAGTTGGAGAAGTTGATGCCCAGGCTCAGGCCCATGATCAGGGCGGCGATGATGATGTTGCGGCTCTTGGTGAAGTCCACCTGGTTTTCAACCACGTTGCGCACGCCCACGGCGGAAATCATGCCATACAGGATCAGGCTGACACCGCCGATGGTGGCGGTGGGCATGGCGGCCACCAGCGCCTCAAACTTGGGGCTGAAGGCGAAGATCACGGCCAGCACCGCGGCGATGCGGATGACGTTGGGGTCGTAGACCTTGGTCAAGGCCAGCACGCCGGTGTTTTCGCCGTAGGTGGTATTGGCCGGCGCGCCGAACAGCGCGGCCAGCGCGGTGGCGGAGCCGTCGCCCAGCAGGGTGCGGTGCAGGCCGGGGTCGGCCACGAAGTTTTCGCCCACGGTGGAGGAGATGGCGCACACGTCGCCGATATGCTCGATCATCGTGGCCAGGGAGATGGGCACCATGATCACGATGGCGCTGATCAGCTTCGCGCCGTCACAGCCCTTGAACAGGCTGAACACGGTGTTGTTCCACTGGATGGGGAAGCCGATCCACTTCGCCTCGGCCACGCTCTGGAAGTTCACCTGGCCGAAGATGGCGGCGACGACGTAGCTGCCCACCACGCCCAGCAGTATGGGGATTATCTTGATCATGCCCTTGCCCCAGATGTTGGCAACCACCACGATGGCGATGGCCAGCAGGGCGATCCACCAGTTGGCCTCGCAGTTGTTGATGGCCGAGGAGGCCAGGCACAGGCCGATGCAGATGATGACCGGGCCGGTGACGATGGGCGGGAAGAAGCGCATGACCCGCTTGGCACCGAAGGCGTTGAACAGCGCCGACAGCACCGCGTACAGTATGCCCGCGCAGGCCACGCCCACGCCGGCATAGGGGATCCAGTTGACGGCCTCCGTGTCCTTGAACAGCGCCGCCACCGCCGCGTAGCCGCCGATGAAGGCAAAGGAGGAGCCCAGGAACGCGGGCACCTTGCCCTTGGTCAGGAAGTGAAACAGCAGCGTGCCGAGGCCCGCGAACAGCAGCGTGGTCGATACCGGCAGGCCGGTCAGCACCGGCACCAGCACCGTCGCGCCGAACATGGCGAACATGTGTTGGAAGCCCAGCAGCAGCATCTTCGGGATGCCGAGGGACCTTGCGTCACGAATACCCTGGTCAGTCATTGGAATCATCCACCTTTCTTCAGTACGCGCTTGACGCGCAGCGGCAGGGCCGCCTGTATGATCACGGCACATGGCCGGGAATCAACTTGGGAAATACTGATTTATCGAGCTGTGCTCGATAAATCAGTATTGAGTGATTAGTGGCTAGTGACTAGTGGTGGAGCAAATCCCTACGGGATTTGTTTGATTGAATGGAAACGGCCGAGGTTTCAACGCTTCTCGATACTTTTAATCAAA
>CADBVG010000102.1:0-2862 GCA_902798105.1 uncultured Eubacteriales bacterium | reverse complement strand
ATCAAAGAAATCCGTAAGGATTTCTACAATCACTAGCCACTAATCACTAGCCACTAGCCACTCAAATTCTGATTTGTCGCTCCGCGACAAATCAGAATTCATCCTACGCACAGCCACACCCCGGTCTCGCCGTCGATCTCGGGCAGGGCGACGCGGACGAACTCGCTCACGGCGGTGGGGACGTTCTTCCCGGCGAAATCGGCGCGGATGGGCAATTCCCGGTGGCCCCGGTCCACCAGCACCGCCAGCTGGATGCGGCGGGCGCGGCCCATGTCCATCAGGGCGTCCATGGCCGCCCGGGCCGTGCGGCCGGTATACAGCACGTCGTCCACCAGCACCACAATCCTGCCCTCGATGGGAAAGGGTATATCTGTGCGGTTCAGCTTCGGGTCCCGGGAGGCGTGGGTCAAATCGTCGCGGTAGAAGGTGATGTCCACCGTGCCCACCGGAAGCGCAGCCCCCTCGACCCTTTCTATGGCCTCGGCCAGCATCCGGGCGATGGGCTCACCCCGGCGGCGGATGCCCACCAGCACCACGCCGTCCACGCCCTTGTTGCGCTCGATGATTTCGTGGGCCATGCGGGTAACGGTGCGGCGCACCTGGGCTTCGTCCATGATCTGGGTCTTCTTCTGCAACTCATTCCCCTCCCGCATGAAAAACGCGCCCTGTCGGCAAGACAGGGCACGTCATCAGCGGGCCTGCTCCGACCCGATTCATGCGTACTATCCAAAGCGCCTTGCCGATCTCACGGGATCGCCTTAAAGGTTCTTTCGGTGTTTTATTATAGTCCCTGACCGATAAGGTTACAGGGGCGTTTGTGTTAAATTGTGACGGAAAATGGAACGGTATCGGCTGGAGGGAATCACCCCTGCCGCTTCACCGTCTCAATAAAGGCCTTTGCGTCGGCCGCGCTGTACAGCGCGCTGCCTGCCACCAGGGTGTCGGCCCCGGCGGCCACCAGCTTGGGCGCGGTCTCCAGGTTCACGCCGCCGTCCACCTCCACGATTGCGTCGATGCCGGCCCGGTTCAGCATCCCACGCACCTCGCCCACCTTGTCGATGCAGGCGGGGATCAGCTTCTGGCCACCGAAGCCGGGGTTCACCGTCATCACCAGCGCCAGGTCGAAATCCCCCAGCACGTAGCGCAGGCACTCCGGCGAGGTCGCCGGGTTCATCGCCACGCCCGCCAGGCAGCCCGCAGCGCGGATCAGTTGCAGCACGCGGTGCAGGTGGTTGACCGCCTCGGCGTGCACGGTGATGATCTTCGCCCCCGCCGCCGCGAAGGCGTCGATGTATTTCTCCGGGTTCACGATCATCAGGTGCGCGTCCACGTCCAGGCCGCACGCCGCCGCCCGCCGGGCCATGTCCGCCCCAAAGCTGATGTTCGGCACGAAGGTGCCGTCCATCACGTCGAAGTGCAGCCAGTCCGCCCCGGCCGCCTTCATGCGGCGAATATCGTTGCCGATGTTCAGGTAGTCCGCCGCCAGCAGCGAAGCCGCGACACTAATCATAGCGATCCCTCCATCTTATCTTCATCTCTTCCAGCAATTCCCTGTAGCGCTTATGCCGTTCGCCGTCGATCTGGCCCGCCGCCACCGCGTCCAGCACCGCGCAGCGGGGCTCCGTGGCGTGATAGCAGGGCTGGAAGTAACACTTCCCCTCGCAGGGCGCGAATTCCGGCCAGCTGTCCTTCAAATCCACCGGGTCGAACAAGGCCGACTCCAGCAGGCTGAAGCCGGGGGTGTCCAGCACCATGCCGCCCCCCTCCACGGGGATCAGCTGGCAGTGGCGGGTGGTGTTCCGGCCCCGGTCGATCTTCCGGGACAGGTCGCCCGTTTCCAGCTCCAGGCCGTACAGGGCGTTTATCATCGTGGATTTGCCCGCGCCGGACTGCCCCGCCAGGGCGTGAACCTTTCCACGCAGGCGATTGCGAAGCTCATCCAGGCCCGCCCCCGTCGCCGCGCAGACCTTCAGCGGCGAGACATCCGCGCCGCGATACTGGTTGGCGATGTCGTCAGCGCTTTCCGGGGCGAGGTCCGCCTTGTTGATCACCAGCTGTACCGAAATCCCGGCGCGTCGGGCGTTGAGCATCAGCCGGTCTACCATCAGCAGGTCCGGGTCCGGCGTGGCGGCGGCGGCCACGATCACGATCACGTCGATGTTCGCCACAGGCGGGCGCACCAGCTCGTTGCGCCGGGGCAGTATGCGGCTGATCCAGCCGTGCTCCTCCCCCTCGCCGGGCATCATCTCCACCCGGTCACCCACCTTCGGCTTCGTGCGCTCCCGGCGCAGCTTGCCCTGTGCGCGGAGGGTGTATTCGCGCCCGTCGTCATCCCGGGCGGTGTAAAAGCCGCCGATGCCCTGGAGGATGGTGCCCATCGAAATCGTTTCTGCCATTCAAACCTCCGACTCTGTCAGAATTAGGAATTAGGAATTAGGAATGAGGAATGAGGAATGGAGGATGAAATCCCTTGCGGGATTTCTTTGATTTGAATGGGCAGGAAGTGTATTGTGACTATACCAGTATAAATCAAGGAAATCCGAAGGATTTCTACTTGAATTCCTCATTCCTCATTCCTAATTCCTCATTTTTATAAGCTCATTCCTCATTCAAAATTCACCACCCGGCTCTCCATCAGCACGCCGTCCATGGTGATGTTCACGGTGTGCTGGCCGGCCTCCTCGCTCTCCAGGGCGATGCGGTAGGTGCCGGCGTTCAGCACGCCGCGGTACACCTCCCGGGCGGCGCCGGAGGGGGCCACCATCACCAGCTGGACGTCGCTGCCGTTCAGCGGCACGACCACCGACAGCTTGGAGATGGGATAGTACAGCAGCTGGCGGGCCTGGTTGACGGTGATGTCCA